>CAIOXL010000018.1 GCA_903862245.1 uncultured Geobacteraceae bacterium
GTTGGTTTGACAATCAAATAACCGCCACACGACCCGCCTTTACGGCGGAAAGGTGGCGCTGTAACTCTAAAGTCCAGTGTATCATGTTAAAATCATTAAAAATCGGTTCTCTCGTTCTTGCGCACAACGTTGTGCTCGCCCCCCTTGCGGGAATAACCAATCTGCCGTTTCGTCTGCTTTGTCGTCAGCACGGTGCTTCCCTGGCCTATACCGAGATGGTCAGTGTCAACGGTCTCGTTCGCGAAGGGGTGAAAACGCTGGCCCTCCTGAAGAGCACCCCGGAGGACCGCCCGCTCGGCATCCAGCTGTTCGGTGAAAAACCTGCCGACCTGGCTGAAGCGGCACGCATGGTGGAAGGATATGGCGATCTGATTGATATCAACATGGGCTGCCCGGTACGCAAGGTGGTCGGGACCGGTGCCGGCAGTGCCCTGTTGCAGGAACCGCTCAAAATAGCCGCCATCATTCGCGCCGTGCGCGCCGCCACCACGCTGCCGCTGACGATCAAGATCCGTTCCGGCTGGCACTGCGGCAGCAACGTTTTCACGGAGGTCGGGCAGATTGCGGAGGCCGAAGGGTGTGACGCTGTCACCCTCCACCCCCGCAGCCGGAGTCTGATGTTTTCCGGCCATGCCGACTGGACGCAGCTGAAAGCGCTGAAAGAGACACTTGCCATTCCCGTGTTGGGGAGCGGTGATCTGTTCACCCCTGATGACTGCCGCCGGATGCTGGCGGAGACCGGCTGTGACGGCATCATGGTTGCCCGGGGAGCGCTCGGTGCCCCCTGGATTTTCCGGCAGGTCCGGGAGTTGGCACAATCCGGCAGCTACACCCGGGTAACTGCCCCGGAGCGGGCCGATACCATTGAACGGCACCTGAATCTCTTTATTGAGGAGCGGGGTGAAGCGATTGCCATCCGGGAGATCAAGAAGCACATTGGCTGGTATGCCAAAGGGTTCGCCGGCGCTTCCGAAATCCGCCGGTCAGCCAACAGTGCCGGTTCGCTGGAAGATATACGGTTACTGACGGAAAGGATTCGGAGCGCAGCCGATCTCACAGAACATGCTCCAGACACCTATGCAGAGTGAACAGCGTCAACAAAAACGGGATGATTACTACGCCACCGTGATTGACAGTGTGGGGGACGGTGTCATTGTTGTCGGCAGCAACGGCATCATCACGCTGTGCAACCCTGCGGCCGAGGAAATCACCGGATTCTCGCAACGGCAGGCTCAGGGGGCTGAGTTCAGCAAGCTGTTTTCACTGGAAACGACCCTGGTCGAGATGCTCTCCAAAACCATGCGCACCGGTATCACCATTTCGGATCATGAAAATGTCGTCGTCCGCTCCACGGGGAAAATCACCCCGGTTGCCGTAACCTGTTGCCCCTTGGTCGAGGGGAACGGTGAGAATATCGGAGCTATACTGACGCTTAAAGATATTACCTATGTCCGCGAGCTGGAGGCCGCCGTACGGCAGGCGGACCGTCTGTCCACGCTGGGGACCCTGGCGGCCGGACTGGCCCATGAGGTAAAAAATCCGCTGGGCGGAATTAAGGGTGCGGCCCAGCTGCTGGAACGGGAATTTGATCAAGACAGTGAAATGCTTGAATATACCCGGGTCATGATCCGCGAAACCGAACGTATCGACCACATTATCCGGGAATTACTGGAGCTGGCTTCCCCGCGGGCTCTCAAGCTCGCCCCGGTCAATCTGCACAAGGTACTGGGTGATATCGTTCTGCTGCAGAAGCAGGCCGTTAAAGAGCGGGGTATCGCGTTTAGCCAGCATCTGGACCCAAGTATCCCTGAAATCATGGCCGACGAGGAGATGCTGACCAGACTGTTCCTGAACCTGATCTGCAATGCCGTCGATGCCATGGGGGCCGACGGTCGCCTGACGGTGTCAAGCAGGGTGCTTTCCGATTACCGCATGACCCAGAACGAGCGCCATTCACGGATGGTTGCCATCGAGGTTCGCGACGACGGCCCCGGCATCCCGCAGGAAGATCTGGAAAACATCTGGACGCCGTTTTTCACGACCAAATCCAGTGGTACCGGTCTGGGACTGACCATTTGCCACAAAATAGTTTCGGAACATCGAGGCATGATCAAGGTTGAATCGGACCCGGGACGCGGAACGAAATTTACCGTGCTGCTGCCGCTGGTACGCTGAAACAGCCAGATTCATGACCAATAACAACGAGGTACATTATGCCGCTTAACAGAATACTGGTTGCCGATGACGAGGAGAGTATCCGCTGGGTGTTGTCAAAAGCACTCAAACAGAAAGGGTTCAGCGTAGATCTGGCCCACGATGGTCGTCAGGCCCTGGAGTTGATCAAGGACAACTGTTATGATCTGGCTATTCTGGATATCAAGATGCCCGGCATCACCGGACTTGAACTGCTAGATAAGGTCCGTGAGCTGAACAGCGATCTGCTGGTGGTCATCATGACCGCTGAAGCCAGCATGAGAAATGCGGTGGAAGCGATGAAGCGGGGTGCCTACGACTACATCACCAAGCCGTTCGATCTGGACGTCATCGACGCCATCATCGAAAAGGTCGCCAGGGCGCGCGATATCGCCGGACAGGTGACGACCCTCAAGCAGGAGCTGAAAGACCGTTATCAGGTGGAAAAGAACATCGTCGGTAATTCAGCCGCCATGCAGGAGGTGTATAAAACCATCGGCAAGGTTGCCGTAAGCGATGTCACTATTCTGATCCAGGGGGAGTCCGGCACCGGCAAGGAGCTGGTGGCGCGCGCCGTCCATTTCAATTCGGGGCGGCTCGGAAAACCGTTCATCGCAATCAACTGTGCGGCGATTCCCCGTGACCTGCTGGAAAGCGAATTATTCGGTTCAGAAAAAGGGGCCTTTACCGGCGCCGGCGAGCGTAAGCAGGGAAAGTTTGAACAGGCCAACCACGGCACCCTGTTTCTTGATGAAATCGGTGATATGCCGTTGGATCTGCAGGCCAAGATTCTGCGCGTACTGCAGGAGCAGGAGGTTACCAGGATTGGCGGGAATCAGAATATTCCGGTGGATGTCAGAATTGTCACCGCAACAAACCAGTCGCTGGTTGAGAAAGTGCGCCAGAAGGAGTTTCGGGAAGACCTGTACTACCGCCTGAATGTTGTGCCGATCACACTCGCTCCGCTGCGTGAGCGACGCGACGACATCCCTGACCTGGCCAGCTATTTCCTGTCACGCTCCTGCACGGAGATGTCCGTGGCCCCCAAACGGCTGACCGATGACGCCCTGGAACTGCTGAAGTCCTATTCCTGGCCCGGCAACGTGCGTGAACTGGAAAATTCCGTAAAACGGGCCGTGATATTGTCAAACGATCCACTGCTGACATCGCTCGATTTCGGAGGACTGCTCCCGACACGCGAAACCGCACAGAACGGGTCACAGGAAACTTCGCTGGAAGTGCTGGTGGATCTGAAGCTGCGCTCCTGCATGAACGGCATTGAAGGGCTTGAAAAAGGTGACATACACGCCATGGTACTGGAGCAGGTCGAGCGTCCCCTGATCCGCCTTGTACTGGAGAAATGCCGGTGGAACCAGGTAAAAGCCGCTGATGTTCTGGGGATAAACCGGAATACACTGAGGAAAAAGATTTCGGAACTGCAGATTGAGATGAAACGGGGCTGAGAGCAGCCCCGGATTTCACCGCAGTTTCAGATTTTCCAACACCTTGAGCGGCTGATTGTTGAATGATGCCCGCTCCTCCCGCACTACTGTGTTCTCCCCCGGATCCGGGGAGGACATCTGGCAGGTTTCATCCTGCACGTACTCAACCTCCCGCCCACCGTTCATTTCCCCCTCCATCCCGTTGCTTTTGAAATAGTAGCGGTCATACAGTCGGTGGTGCGCTGTCCAGCGCGATGCAGAAGCTGTTTCTTTGGCTATGTGCGTCTGGATACCGTTAATCTTTGAGTCCAGATCATCCAGATAGTTAAGGATGGTCGCTTCAAGCGTTTTGGGGCGCTTGGGCGAGCCGTATTCGTACAGGCCATGGTGTGACAGCAGCATATGCTTGAGCAGCAGGGACAGCTCACGCGGGAAGCTCTCCACCATGCGGATTTTGTCTCCCACCAACTCCACCCCGATGGTAATGTGCCCCAACAACTTTCCGGCGTCAGTATAATCAAAGGACCGCCCAAAACTCAGCTCGTGGATTTTACCCACGTCATGCAGCAGCGCTCCGACGATCAGCAGATCCTCGTTAAGTCCGCCATACAACGGCACAATCGCCCTGGTCAGTTTGACCAGCGAAAGCGAATGCTCCAGCAGCCCTCCCAGATAAACATGATGCATCCCCTTGGCAGCCGGCGCCTGACAGTAGAGGCTCATAAACGGTTCATCGGCCAGAAAGGCCTCCATCAGCTCCCTGAGGTGACGGTTGCCGAGAGCCGCAACAACCTCAGTCAGCTCCTGGCGCATCTCCTCCGTGCCACGGGGCGATTCGGGAAGAAAATCAGCCAGAGCAACCTGTTCCTCCGGAATTTTAACTATCTCCGCAATGACGACCTGCATTTTATTCATATAGACCGAGGCCTTGCCCCGCACCTTGACGAAATCGTCCTTGTCGAACTGTTTGTCGAGCAGCTCGGTGTTGTCCCATACTTTGGCTTCGATGTCGCCGCTCTTGTCCATCAGGCGGAGGTTCATATACGGCTTGCCGTTCTTTGCCATGGCCAGAATCTTATCCTTGACCAGAAAGACTGCCTGCACCGGATCACGGTCTTTTATGTCACTGACGAACTGTTTTGACACGTGGCACTCCCTTTTCCCCTGTTTTGAGTTGCAAACGCGGCGACGTTAGCACGATGAAGGATAATTAGACAAGCGCAGAATCAGACACTCACTACCCGGCCTGAATTAAAAGCTTGCCTTTGAAATATAAAGCATCTATAGTGTCCAGCTATTGAACCCATGAAACATCGGTATGGTGTCCGTGTTTCTCTTTTGATCATCGCATTCTGCCCCTCCTGCACCTTCAATCCCACATTGAAACAAGCAGACCGTACGGCAGGCGAAGATTTATTGTCTGCCCGCACGAAGCTGACTTACCTTTCCAGGAATCATCTGTTTGATTCCCCGGTTCGTGTGCGCTTTTGTCTTTACACCGCTCCTAGAAAAGGAATTTCCATGACGTTTGAAGAACTGGGCCTTAATCCGGCCATCCTCTCGGCGATAACCGCCTGCGGCTACACAATCCCGACCCCCATCCAAGAGCAATCCATCCCGCTGGTATTAGCGGGTCACGATGTCATCGCCACTGCCCAGACCGGCACCGGCAAAACCGCCGCCTTTGTACTGCCTGCACTGGAGCGCTTGACTGTTAAATCCACCCTTCCCGGCAAAGGCCCGCGTATTCTGGTGTTGGCACCGACCCGCGAACTGGCCGGCCAGGTGATGGAATCCGCCCGCAACTACGGTCGCGGCATCCGTCCCCGCTGCGGCACTCTGCTGGGTGGTATGCCCTATCGCGAGCAGCTGCGCCTGCTTTCCGCACCGGTAGACATTATCGTTGCGACCCCCGGCCGTCTGGTAGATCACATTGAGCGCGGCAGCATCCGCCTTGACCGCCTGGAACTGCTGGTACTGGACGAAGCCGACCGCATGCTGGACATGGGTTTCAGCGAGGACATCAACAAGATTGTCTCCCGTACCCCTGCCAACCGCCAGACCCTCATGTTCACCGCCACCATGGAAGGGGACATCGCACGACTGGCCGAAAACATGATGCGTGAACCGAAGCGGGTCCAGCTTGCCGTCAGCACCTCGTCCCACGCACTGATTGAACAGCGCCTGCATGTGACCGACAACCTGAATCATAAGAAAGAGCTGCTCAACCACCTGGTCAGAGATGCCGAACTGACCCGTGCCATCATCTTTTCCGCCACCAAACGCGACGCCGATGAGTTGTCCCGCGAACTGTCGCGCAACGGCTTCCCCGCTGCAGCCCTGCACGGAGACATGACCCAGATGGCACGCAACAAGACGATCGACCGCATGCGTCGCGGCGGTATCCGCCTTCTGGTGGCAACTGATGTTGCAGCCCGCGGCCTGGACGTAAACGGCGTCAGCCATGTCATCAACTTTGACCTGCCCCGTTTTGCCGAGGACTATGTCCACCGTATCGGCCGCACCGGACGCGCCGGAGCAAGCGGCATCGCCATCTCCTTTGCATCGGCTGGTGAACGCAATTATCTGGAGCGCATCGAGCGCTTCATCGGCAAAAAACTGCCCGAGCTGCAGATTGCAGGGTTTGAGCCGACCACCTCTATCAGGAAACCTGCCGGACGCAGCGGTGGACCGCGCAAAAGTGGTCCGGGTGGACCTGCAGGTCGTTTCGGCAAACCTGCCGGCGGCCGTGACGCTCAGGCAAAGCCATGGAACCGATCAGCAAAACCGGCTGCAAGCACACCGCGCAGCGCACCTGCAGCCCGCCACGAGCCGGTGATTGAATACCGTTCACGGCGCCCGCAGGCGTAATTCTTACTGAAAAAGACCTCCGGGGGATCCCCCCGGAGGTCTTTTTTTACGCAAATAGCACAGTTTTCAGCCTGGCTCCAATGTCCCCGCACCGCAGCATCGACAAGCTGTTACTTCCCCAGTTTCCCCTTCAACTGTCCGCACGCGGCAGAAATATCCCCCCCACGGCTGTCCCGGGTGATGACCGTCACATGCCGATCGATCAGATAAGTGTGAAAAGCATCAATTGCCACTTGAGTAGGAGCCCTGAAATCACACCCCTCATGCTCGTTGAAGGGAATCAGGTTGACCTTGTTGGGGATATCACTGATCAGCCGCAGCAGCCGCTTGGCATCATCCAGCGAATCGTTAATCCCCCCCAGCATGACATATTCAAAGGTGACCTTGCGCCGTCCCGGCAGCGGGAACTCCTTGCACGCCTTGAGCAGATCCTTCAGCGGATAGCTCCGGTTAACCGGCATAATCCGGTTGCGCAGCTCATCGGTCGTGGCATTCAGCGACACCGCCAGATTAACGTTCGGGAGCTCCTGACCCAGCCGTGTCATCTCCGGCACCAGCCCGCAGGTGGAAATGGTAACCCGGCGGTTGGAGAGCTGCAGACCGTTGCCGTCGATCATGATCTGGACCGCCGGAATCACATTGTCGAGATTGTGCAGCGGCTCACCCATCCCCATCATGACAATGTTGCGGATCTCTTCGCCATTTTTTCGGACGTCCAGCCTGATGGCCATAATCTGGTTGACGATTTCAGCCGTGGTCAGGTTACGGGTCAGCCTGAAGGTGCCGGTGAGACAGAATTCACACGCCATGGCACAGCCGACCTGGGAGGAGATGCACACGGTATTGCGCCCCTCGATCGGGATCAATACCGATTCAACGGCATGCCCGTCCCCCAGATTAAAGAGGTACTTGCGCGTCCCGTCTGTCCCCTCTTCCACCGTTTCCGCTTCAAGGCGGCTGATACAGGCTGTCTTCTCCAGCTCCGCCCGCAGCTCTTTGGAAATATTGGTCATTTCCGCAAAGCTCGAAGCGTCATTCTGATAGATCCATTTGAAAATCTGGGTGGCACGGAAACGCTCTTTCCCCTGCCCCTGGAGGAATTTCTCCAGAGCGGGGAGCGGCATATTTTTCAGGTCGGTTTTACTGATCATTTTTTTTCATTCGAGCTTTCATGTGGTTTTGCCGGAGCCGTGGCATCCGGTTGCGGTACGCCTGCCGCCGGCGCTGCCGGCTCTTCCTTCTGTCCCTCGGGACGCGGCACCCCGCTGTCCGCCGGCTCTTTCCGGGCCGATGACGGCGAGGTGAACAACGGGGGGGTACTGATCAGCTCATCAACCTTCTGCTGCAGCCGTCCGATATTTGGTGCCTGGGCCAGAGCGGCCTGGTACTCAGCTTCACCCAGCACCCCCTTCTGTCGCAGCAGCCGCAGAATCATGTCGGAGCGCTTCAGCACCTTGCCCAGGTTTCTGTAAGGGTTATAGGCCAGGCGCGGCCCGGGGAGCATTGCGGCCAGAAAGGCACATTCGCGCGGCGTCAGTGCGGCAGCCGGCTTGCCGAAATAATACTGTGCCCCGTGCCCGATGCCATACACCATCGGCCCCAACTCAACCACGTTCAGATAAAACTCGACAATACGTCCTTTGGTCAGTTCCTGCTCCATCCGGTATGCCAGATAAATTTCCTTCACTTTGCGGGTAATCGTCTTTTCCCGCGAAAGGAACAGATTCTTGGCGGTCTGCTGGGTAATGGTCGAGGCGCCCCGCTTCAGACTCTTTTTCTCCAGATCATACTTGATGGCATTCTTGATCGCTGTAACATCAAATCCTTCATGCCGATAAAAGTTAGAGTCCTCCGCCAGAATCACCGCCCACTTCATCTCTGCCGGGATACGGCCGGAGGGGGTCCAGTAGCGGTTGCCCGGTCCCACGACAAACGGGTGGTAACTCCCCTGCCAATCCTTGACCTGAATGGTGGTAGTGAATTTTTTATTGGCCAGATCAGCCACCGGCGGTAGCAGGGCCAGAGATATGCCGACGTAGAGCAGATACGCGGTGAACGCCAGGGCTATGTAGCGGATGATTTTTTTCACAGGGTGGTAAGAATCAGCAACTTCCTGAAAATTGTCAATGTAATTTACGCAGACGGGGTAAACAGCGAAAAGCGGGTGATAAAAAAAGCTTTTTATCATATAGTCGGCCCGGTGTAATAATAACTGCATTCCCGGAATCAGCCTGAGGTTACCATAACTATGCGGAGAACCATATTACTTTGCACAATCATCTGTCTGCTCCTGCTGCTCGGCTTCTACACACCGCGCGCAGTATGGGGTCCCCGGGTGGACGCTCTTGAACTCCGCCCCAGGGATCTGACTCAGACCCTGGTGGTCAACGGCCGGGTGCTGGCCCCTCGACTGGTGCAGATAGGAGCACAGCAGACCGGGGTTGTGACGCGCCGGTTGGTGAAAGAGGGCGATACCGTTCAGGAGGGGCAGCTGCTTCTGGAACTGGAGAGCGCGGAAACACGGGCCGGCCTGGACCAAGCCCTGGCTGGACTTTCATTGGTGCGCGAGGTGGAACAGCCGATGACCCGTTCTAATCTGGCCCAGGCCGAAAGCACCCTGAAACTTGCCGCGTGGCTCCACGAACGGAACGAATCCCTGGTAAAGGAAGGCATCCTCCCCCAGAGTCAGCTTGAAGATTCCCGCAAGGCGGTAGATATCGCCAGGGCGGCTCTGATTTCGAGCCAGGCACAATCACGAAGTTCATCGTTCGGGAGCAGCCTTAAGCTGGCGGAAGCAAACGTGGCGCTGGCCAAAGCCAAACTGGCCCAGACCCGCATATACTCTCCGGCCAAAGGGGTGGTGCTCACCCGCAGTGTAGAAACAGGGGACCAGGTGCAGCCCGGGAAACAGCTCTTTACCCTGGCGCTGAATGAACCGTTGCAGCTGTTAATCCAGCCCGACGAAAAGAATCTCTCACAGTTGCAGAAGGGACAGGTGGCACAGGCCAGCGCCGATGCCTTCCCCGAGCGGCACTTTCCCGCCCGGGTCTGTTACGTGGCCCCCGGCGTGGATGCCACGAGGGGCACCGTGGATGTCAAGCTGGAAATTCCCACCATCCCGGACTTCCTCCGCCCCGATATGACCGTATCGGTAGAAATCCGCTATGGACAGAGTAAAAATGCCCTCGCCCTTCCCCTGCAAGCGCTCCGGGACAGCTCCCGACCGTATGTGCTGGTTCTGCGCGCGGGACGTGCGGTGAAAGTCCCCGTTAAACTCGGTCAGCGCGGCGAACGTGAGGTGGAGATCAATGAGGGGCTCCGCTCCGGGGATATCGTCATCCTGAGTCCCACAACACGGGAAGGTGACCGCTGCCGGCCCCGCCTGAAGGCTTCACCATGAGATTCGAGCTCCAGATGGCTTTGCGCTTCCTGAAGGAGGGGCGCATGCAAACGGCCCTTATACTGGCAGGCATCAGCACCGGTGTCGGCGTGATCATCTTTCTGTCAGCTCTCATCGGCGGCCTGCAGGAAAGTATTATCGACCGCACTCTGGGCACCCAGGCGCATGTGACGCTGCGCCCCCCGGAGGAAGAGGCCCGGCCGCAGCTTGACCGTTCAGGCGAGACTATTCTGGAACACATCCAGCGCCCTGCCCAGCGGCTGCGGAGCATCCTCGGCTGGCCCCAACTGCTGGCTGACCTGCGCCGCCGTCCTGAAGTCACTGCTGCCTCCCCCACAGTGGCCGGCAGCGCATTTGCCCTGCGCGGCACGGCCAACCGCAGCGTAGCTCTGCGCGGCGTTGACCCCGACAGTTACTCCGGAATTCTGGATCTGCGCACCAAGCTCACCGATGGCACACTCGACGTAACCGGCACTCATATCATTGTGGGAGTAGAACTGGCCAAGGAGCTCGGCCTGTCGGTTGGTGACACCCTGCGGCTCACCGCGCCGGAAGAACGGAGTGAAGTCTTTACGATTTCCGGAATTTTCGATGTGGGGAACAAGGATCTCAATCTGCGCTGGGTCTATATCAGCCTGCGTGAGGGGCAGACCCTCATGAACCTTTCCGGCGGTGTGAGCACCGTTGAAGTCAAGGTACGTGACATCTTCAGTGCCGAAAAGGAAGCGCAGGAAATTCATGCGGCAACGGGGCTGAAAGCTGACAGCTGGATGATTTTGAACTCGGAGCTGCTGATCGGGCTTCGCGGCCAAAGCAGTTCCAGCGTGATGATCCAGTTTTTTGTCATTGTGGCAGTAATGCTCGGCATCGCTTCGGTGCTGGTGGTGAGTGTCATCCAGAGGGGCCGCCAGATCGGAATTTTACGGGCCTTCGGCACCCGGCGCGGGCAGGTGCTGCGGATTTTCCTGCTTCAGGGGGGTATTCTGGGACTGGTGGGGAGCCTGGGGGGCATCGTGCTCGGCACAGTTCTGGCCCTCTTCTTCCAGAACCTGGTTTCAAATCAGGATGGCACCCCGATCTTTCCCGTGGCCCTGACCGCAGCCCTCTACGCCCGTTCTCTTCTGGTCGCCCTGATCACCGGACTGGTGGGGGCATGGCTCCCCGCCCGACGTGCGGCAAATCTGGACCCGGCGGTGGCGATCCGCTATGAATGAGTGTTCCGCCGTTATCCAGCTGCATCAGGTGCGCAAATCATACCCCGGCGCCGTCAGCAGTGAAGTGCTGCATGGTATTGATATCAGAATTGATCAGGGTGAGTTTGTGGCACTGGTCGGCCCCAGCGGCTCGGGGAAGAGTACCCTGCTGAACATCCTGGGGCTGCTGGACCGGCCGTCCAGCGGCAGCGTGGAGATTCTTGGCCGGGAGTGTACGGAGATGGATGATGCCGGGCTTACCACGCTGCGGGGACATAGCCTGGGGTTCGTCTTCCAGTTTCATCATCTGCTCCCCTCCTTCAGTGCGGAGGAAAATGTTTTCCTCCCCATGTTGGCGGATGCCGGCCATTTCAAGCCGGAAATGCGGACGCGCGCCCGTGACCTGCTTGCCCGCATCGGATTGGACGGGTTCGAGACCGGCCCGGCATCCCAACTGAGCGGCGGTCAGCAGCAGCGGGTAGCCATCGCCAGGGCTCTGGTCATGAACCCCGCCCTCGTGCTGGCCGACGAACCCACCGGCAATCTGGACCGGGCCTCGGGTCAGCAGGTCTTTGAGTTCATGCGCCGCTTCAACCGCGAGCTGGGCACCGCCTTCCTGCTTGTCACCCACGATCCCGCTCTGGCGGCGCGTTGTGACCGCATCCTCACCCTGGAAGACGGGTCTCTCGTCACACAGGAATAATATCTGAACAAATAACCGGAATTTTCAAGAACAACGGGATGTGTCTATGCTTATGCAAGCGGTGATTTGGATGAACCTGGCTTTGGTATTCTACACCTGGGCCGTTTTCAGCGGGAGAAAGCAGGGACTGCACCGGAAGCATCTGATTATTTTTGGTATCGGCCTGCTGTGTGATTATCTTGGCACCCACCAGATGAACCTGTTCGCCCTGAGCTACGGCAAGGCTCCCGAATGGCACAACATTACCGGCATCGCCTCTCTTGGCGGCATGGCCTTTCATTTTGTGCTGGCGCTGGCCGCCTCTCTGGCCAGCAAGGCCGAGGCGGTCAACCGGGTCTTCCACCGTGTCAGCCTGACTATCTACAGCTGCTGGCTGATCGCCTTTCTCAGTGGAGCCATCTCCGGTATGATGCGCATGCGGCACTGATTCATTCACATGCCTGCCAAATCGGGTAGGAGGCAGGATTACTCCCGCCGTCCTCCCACACCACCGTGCGTACGGTTCCGTACACGGCGGTTCATGAAGTGCGTTGAAGTCGGTGGTGCTGGTCCATGAATGAGACCAACCCCAGTTTGTCGAAATAGGATTTCGGAACAGCTTTA
>CAIOXL010000019.1 GCA_903862245.1 uncultured Geobacteraceae bacterium
ACCAAAAGACCAGCACATCACAGTAACCAGAGTCAAAATCCGAGATAAAAATCCAAATGGTAGCAGAGCAGACGCGATTTAGTTCAACAACAGTTTATGAGGTGGTTCCGCTGACGCTACACACCGCATAAACTCTTAATTCGTTAAACTGAATTGGTTATCACTTTCCTATGTCCAGTACGGGGCAACATTCACGTTCGATTGGACGTTTTGGGCACCATTATCGAGTAACACAAATGGTAGCATGTATATTAATTGGTGATTGGAGACGGGTCTATGAACATTAGGAAACTTGTCAGATGTATCATTGCCTTTCAGGCGGTCCTGATTTTCGGCTGTAGTTCAGGTTCTACTGAGCCAGCTGGCTTTGGCGGAGTTACTGTACGATTGGCATGGCCAAATAGCGCCGTTGCTGGAAAGAGTGCGGCACTGGCGGCACAGGGGGTTGTTACGATTAAAATCGCCGTATTGGGGCCAAGTATGTCAGATGTTCAAAAGGACTTTGTTGCTTCAAGTGGAGGGGGCACGATCGAAGGCATCCCTGCGGGTAACGAACGAGTTGTCACGGCACAAGCGCTTGATGCGTCTGGCACTGTACTGTACCAGGGGGCACTGACGGCCATAACCATACGCCCCAATGTGGTAAATGATGCAGGAGTAATCAGCATGGATGTACCTTCATCACTGGAGACTCAGATGGTAGATCCCACAAAATGGAAAGTAATGCAGACGGTAGATAAATAAGGAGGCCGCCAGTGAAATTCCGCATATCTGACAATTTTATTAAGAGGATCAGCTATTTTATCATCGCCATTACCGTCATGCTACTGCCTCTCAGCACTGCTGTCGGCACTATATTATCCTCAATAATAACCACTACAAGCACCGGGTTGGTAACCGATTACCTCGACTTTGCATATGCTGATAACGACTACATCGTTACGGGAAGTTTTTTGGATGGCTTTAGTTTTATCAGGACCAGTGATCTCAACATCCCAAAGGGTAACGTTTATAACTATCGTGGACGTCCGGGCACCACAGCAACTAATAAATTAGGTCTGCAGGGATTCACGAAACGTGAAACCGACGGTAAAATTTACGCATGGTACGGTTCAGACATTGTCGATGTTGTTGCTAGAAATATTGTGTATAGCAACGCGCCTGACTACACGCATGGGGGATACGAATGTGGTCCAAAAGATCGTTTTTTGGCAGATAACGCCGGTAACTTCCTCATTGGTTCGGAAAACCTTGATGCGAATGGTGACTCTGGTGGTGATAATGGCCTTTATAAAATAAGTGCAGATTTTTTAGGTAAAACGACTCTATTGAGCGATGCCGTATGGAATATTTTCAAGGATTCTTCGGGAATGATATGGATCTCAACGAACAATGGGGTCTACCAGTATAATCAAAGCGGCAACTTGACACGTGTCTATAACAGCCAGAGCATCAAGTGGGCGGAGCAGATATTTGAGTACAATGGTACTATCTATGCCGTTATGAAGAATTTTTTTCATAACCCAAACAACACTCCAACCAGGCAGTTTGAGTTATATCAGTGGAATGGGAGCGCGTTTATAAAAGCCTGTGACATTATTAGCAGCGGATTTTTCTCTAGTATTCAAGCATTTAGTTACGCTGGCGAGCTCTATACAAAAGCCCATGGGAGCAGTCGTTTGCTATTATTCAATAGTATGACTATGTCATTCAGCCAAGTAGATGATATTGGAAGTACTGTAGGGGCCTCACAGCAAATTGCAGTCAGCAGGACTTCAGGTTCCAGCGCATTGGTCTCTGTCGGCAATACTGCGGGTGTAGCCATCTTCAATTGGAACGGAGACAATCAAACTCGTCGTATCACCTCGTTCAATACGGCAGAAGCACTTATCTCTGACAATATCCATTCTCTCTATGTAAGCCAGGATAATACCAAGCTATATATCGGCCCGGAGCGCACTGAAGGAATAAATATATTCACCACCGGCCTGTTCAGTATTTATGAGTTTCCGTTTCAAGAAACAAATACGTCTGGTTTTTTTGAGTTTAATGGCAAGCTTTATGTTCAAGGGACAAGTAACCTCTATCATCTGAATTCCGGTCAATTAACGACAGTGAAAGCATTCCCAACAAATGGCGAGAAGACATATTTTGACAAGTCTGGTTATCTCTGGGCGTTTCCTAATACTAATAGCAGCACCGGGTATGGTGGCATTGGAATGCTGAAATTATCCGATTTATCCGTGAAAGCTACAACCAATGGCAACGGGAACATCTATTGGAGCGGGGCAGATTTATGGTCGTTGGACCGAGGTTACCACTTTTATGACGTGACCTCCATACCAGGTGAGAACGCAGCCTTCATTGCCGTTGGTGATTCAGAAATTGCTTCTTCATACGAAAAGATGCCCTTTGTTCTTAAATATAACTATACGACCAACACCTTCTCAAGGGTTGCTTTGCCAGATACTGATTGTTCCGGTATTCGCGCCTTCGCTTCTGATGGAACTACCGTTTACGGTATTGCCAGCAAGCGCTTGTACCGATACATCAATGGGGCCTGGGAATTCTACTGCCCTATTAAACTCGGCTACTTTACCGGGGCAGCAATAGCCGAAAACTATCTCTTTATAACTTCGGGATGGAACGGGGGAGCAGATGGCCCTAGTGGCGGTTTTGAACTTGTAAACCTCAAGACTAAACTTAGCGCCCATTATGGCTCGGCCGTTAATCTGCTGCCGACAGATGCTATTTTCTCAGTTGCAATTCAGCAAACAGGGACACATGTGTATCGAGTCTGGTTTGGGACCTTTAAAGGTCTGGCATACTGTGACCTCACAATACCGGAACGATATTATCTGACAACAGGAGGGACAACAGGCCAAACGCCGACAGGCAGTACAGGAAGCAGTGGAAGCACATTCTAGCATTATACTGTTTGTAAATAATCTTTACCAAACAGTGCTATTCACGATTGCTACGCCAAAGCTTTACAGTGAAACATCAGCATAGTGAGTCGTGAATAAATATAGCAGACATTTCAGCCCGTTAAGCAAGTAACGGAAGAGCTCTGAGGAGCCGCCTATCTTTTGTAGGTTACTGCTACTGAAAACTCCATAATAGGGTGATACCGTGAAATTATATAGTGCCATCATGGTTGTAGCTGCTCTCTCAATGGGTCCACTCTCCCCAGTTATGGCGAGTCAATCATCTGCCTTATCACTGCAAGGATTCAGCGGCATTCTTAATACCCCCACCGGTCATGTCCAAGAAGTAGGCTCCCTCGATGCTTTGTACAGCAACCAGACTGACAGTTTCAGGGACAGAGGGACTCCCCGCTGGCAGGACAACTACCTGTTCTCGGTCGGAATGTTCAGCTTTGCCGAAATAAGCGGCCGTTTGACGAACAACAATCTGGGAGTGCGTGATCTTTCTGGTAATTTCAAGTTCTCCAGTTCCCCACTTACAGCCCATTATCCTTTATCTCCAGCAGTAGCAGTCGGAATGCAGGATCTTGGCGGTGGGGCAGCATTTTTTCGCACTACGTATGTAGCTGCATCTGCCGACCCGTTTGGATGGTTGCGCCTGTCGGCAGGGTATGGAAGCGGACCTGACCGAATGAAAGGAGCATTTGGCGGGGTTGAACTCAAGGCTCACGAATGGGTCACTCTGCTGAGCGAAAACGACACCCGCAGTACGAATATCGGCCTGCGCCTTACCACCCCGCCGCTCCCCTTCATTCCGGCCTGCATAACAGTTATCGCCTCTACTTCACTCAACCAGACCAGAGGCCTGGTTATCAGCGCTGGTTTTTCTCTGCCGCTTGACTTTAAAAAAGGGCGAAACGATGAGCCCAGTACAAATCAACAGGCAGCGTCAGGTGGCTCGGCACTCGATGCTTTCAGCTCCATGATCGCCATCAGAGAAACAGTACCCGAGAGTTCCACCCCGCCATCTTCGAAAGGTTCTTTGTCTGAACCAATAACTAAAACTCACATAGATGAACAAACCGCAAGCATTTCAGTACCATCTCCAACCCAGCATGCGCCTGAAAGAAGTGTACCGGATAACAGACAGGATTTCTCTGCGCCAAGGCATATACGCGACCGCTTAATTGCCGCCGGCTTTGTCAATGTACGGGTCGGAGTACAGGGGAAGCGGCTGGTGGTTGAGTACGAGAATATCCGATATAACCATAATCAGCTTGATGCAGTAGGAGTTGTTGCCGGTGTTGCCACCGAATCTGCTGGTGAAGGCTTTGAACAGCTCCGGCTGGTGGTCAAGCGGAAAGGTATTTGTCTGTTACAGATCGACACCACGCTATCTGGAGTACGTGACTGGCTGGCAAGACGGACAGCCACTGTACCGACTCTAAGCATCACCCAAAAACTCGACAGCAGCGATGAAGTTCAATTCACAGGAGGAAGCGAAAACTCTGGATGGCTAAGGCCATCACTGATGGTATACCCGGCTTTGACGACTCTGGTAGGGACGGATTACGGAGTTTTTGACTATCAGCTGTCGATCAGACCCGAATTGCAGACTGTGTTCTGGCCGGGTGGAGTGTTTGTCGCACGCTGGGACCTGCCAGTTTCCTGGAGCAGCAATCTTGACGACGGACAGGTCTATTCTTCATACCATACCCCACCACGTATGGATCGGCTGATGTTCTTTCAGGCGATAAAATTCCTGCCCGGCCTGGTGGCGAACCTTGGCGCCGGTAAGGTCCTTAATAACACCAACGGGACACTTAACGAACTGAACTGGGTGCCAAACAGCGGCATGCACCGCTTCAAGCTGATCCAGGCCTGGGGCCGGGACAATGACAACCCCACCCGGCATTATCGCAGCGTACTGCTGGCATCCTACCGCGTGTTCTTACCTCGTTTTGATCTTGCATTGGAAGGTGTTGGTGGACGCTTCTGGGGGCAGGATGCTGGTATCCTGATTAATATAAAGCGTTTCTTCGGCGACACTTCTATATCGCTCTATTACAAAAACTCGGTGGCAGCAGAAGACAGGCAGAGATGGCAATCTGCCGGCATCCAGTTCGAGTTCCCGCTAACTCCGCGAAGGGATATGGGCGCCTCTCCACTACAGGTGCGGGGCAACAATCTCTGGTCGCATATCCAGGAAACGGTAATCGCTTCGCCGGAAACGAATAATGCCAACTACCTCAGACCCGGCCTCGGCACTGTACCCATGCTGACACAGTCCCTCGATCTTTCATTCTTTGATCAGGGCCGTTTCAGTGAGGAGTACATACTCTCTCATACTCAGCGCATCAGAGAGGCCTGGGAACGCTATCGCAATGATTTGTGATGGTGTAACCTGGTTTCTTAGACACTCCTGAGTTATATTAAACGACAAGAGCTTGGCTTGCTAATTCTGACAGATCCGCACCATCCTCTATAGTCGTAAGGGAACGCCCAAACTACAGCGCAATCATGGTTGCTCCATATCGTAGCGAGTCTTTCAGCTGTTACGTTTGAGCCGAATTTATGGCAACTATATGATGATCCTGGACTTTAGACTTCTGTAGTGATCTTTGAAAAAAGTTGCTTTGCCCGAAAAAACAGCTTGACAGCGGGGTCAAGGTCGTGGGTCGCGCGCTACTCACGTAATTGATTTTAGAAG
>CAIOXL010000020.1 GCA_903862245.1 uncultured Geobacteraceae bacterium
AATCAGTAAAAACGCAAGCGAAAAACAACCTTTATATCAATAATATCAGACTGTTACGCCAGTTTATGAAACAACCGATATGCCGGACTCGATGCTATAAAGCCCGACAGACTCCTAGTCACATGCTTTAAACAATCGCTGTACAAACAGATAAAACGTCAGATTCTATGTGACATTTCTGAAAACGATCCTTAACTCTCACGTATGCGATTCATTTTCTGTTTTCCTTATTGCTGAAAAAGCAGCCACCCCTAAAACTGATAGCGCAATCCCACCAGCATGCTGTGGCTGCGCAAAGGTACCGAGGTCCCGCTCATAGCCTCTGAAGTGACCGCTCCATCCATCCGCATGGTTCCCGCGTTGGTCTGGCCCCTGCCCAGATCGGTATAACGGTAGGAAAGATCCAGAATCAGATGTTCTGTCAGCTCGACACCGGTTCCGCCGGTAAACATAAACGCCAGATTCGTCCTTTCTCCCGAAGGGACGATGCTATAGGTGTGACCGGGAAGCTGGGGGAAACGATAGGTCATCTCATTCAGCCAGTTGGTGGCAAAACCGACGCCACCCCCCACAAATGGCTGAAAACGACCAAGAGTGGTACCGGTCAGGCCGTTGATATCGAAATACAGGTTGAGCAGGCCGCTCAGTGATGAAGCCTTACCGGAAACCGGTTGCGGCCCGGTAACGCCAATAAAATTTGCCTGGCCGGAATACTGCATATTGGGGCGGTATGCCAGAGCAACTTCTGTCCGCAGCCATGGCTGCAGCCGAAGGCCAAGCGCACCCTCAACAAAAAAATAGCTGCCATACTCTCCATACGCACCAAGTGCTCGGCCGTCACTGCCGATCACGTTGCCAAAATACGCCGGGTTGGCGCCACCATTGTCATCGCTGAAATTAGCGTTTTTCAGCCAATCAATCCCGGCTGAAGCGCGGACGTACAGTTCGTTGGCAATGGCACTCGATGACAGACACACCATCAGTAACAGTGTGAATACTATAGTTTTACGATTCATTTTTGTCATACTAGTAACTAACTATAATTTCAGATGTTTTATCTGAGTTACTTGATGTCTGGATAACCCTGAAAGAGGTCCCATTGTTCTTAATCAGCTTCCAGACCGCACGCACGGGTTTCGGCGCGCCACTGCTGTTATCGACAAAGTAGCGCACTATTGCTCCATCCGGGTCGATCTCCCAGGTTTTGCACTCAACAACTTTCGGATAGCCGTTGCAGGTCAATGTCCCACCCTCGTTGAAGGTCACGCTTCCAGCCTTGTAGGCGGAACTCACCATTGTTTTACCGGAGACCATCTCCTTCGTGAATGAAGTGTCGGTTTGCTTTGGCTCCGCCGATACGACGGCGGCACCTGCCACCATGCTGAGTAGTGCAACTGTTGTGATAATTACCTTTTTCATTCGCCTGTTCCTCCTGTTATTAGTATTTCAAATGCCCGCTCTACGGCGGCGAGATGCGAACCGCTATCAGCCAGGACAGATTGAACCAGGCGTGCAGCAGCACGCAGGGAAACAACCGGTTTGTTCGTTCAAAGAGCCAGCCAAGCGCCAGTGACGGAATAAGGATGGCAACCGACGCTCCCCCCTGCCAGGGAATGTGCAGGGCGGCAAAACAGCAGCTTGTAAGCCAGTTGGCCCGTGACAGCCCCAACAGCGGCTGCACGCTCCAGGGATACGCCAGCACACGGTAGTGCAGCCCCCTCCTGAAAAATGCTTCCTCCCAGAAAGGGGCTGCCAGCAGCAGATACCAAAACGGCACTGTGGTTGTACGGGGCAGCAGCCCCAACTTTAGCCCGGCCAGTGCCGCAAGCGGCGCCGCCATCAGCAGCAGCGCGACTTTCAGGCGCATGGTCATGAAGAGCGGTTACCGCTTCTCCGCTTCGGTGCGACGACGTACAGCAGCGGGAAGATGAAGGTCAGCAGCAGGAGCAGATCCGTCACGCCGCGCCCGCCAATGGTACATCCGCCACCGCCACCGGAGGATTGCTGCAGCACCGGTACCGCGAAAGTTGCTTCATCAGTTCGCTGGAATGTTCCGGTGGTTGTATCGGCAATCGCCGCTACTGTTTTACTGAAATGAAGACCACGGTCGGAAATCAGTGCCGTACCGTTATTATCGTCAGCGCTTACCGAAAATGTGTACTCACCCGGTGCCAGATCATTCAGAGCCACCGTGTAAACCCCGTCTTCCGCGTTTAAATCACCGCCGGTTCCATCATCGACCAAAGTCAGAGCCGTGCGAACCAGTTTACCGGCACTGTCATAAACATCTGCCCGCACCGCAGCCTGCAGCACCGGTTTATCCAGTTTGAGCGAAACCTCCAGCAGATTTCCCGACACCGGGCGCTGGAGCACATTAATCTTCATCTGCAATTGCGATGGCGAGCTGGCCAAAATAGCCACTTCACCGTTAACCGTCTGCAGAGCGGTCAGCGTCGCGGTCCAGGTTCCCGGTGCGCCGAAATAAATGGCCGGATCAATAACAAAATGCCAGGCACTGTTTAGTGTATCTGCTTCCAGCGTAATCCCGGCCGGCAGGTTTGTGGCGCTTATTTTCACCCCTTTCGGGTCAGTCAAACCGGGAACCAGCTTCGCATAATCAGCACTCGATGCCGCAAAAGTGATTGTCGGCAGTTCATCATGTTTACTGATCAAAAACGACAGTTCATGTATTTGACCCGCTGACAGCACTGTCACCGTTGATCCGCTGATAATGGCATACTCAATCCCATCTGCTTCGTTTGCCGCCGTCGATATCTTGGCTTCAAGATCAGCAGGAGTGCGTGCGATAGTGACGTTGCCGCCTGTCTGACCGGCAAACTGGGCTAAATCAATCATTTCTTCGCTTGCCAGATCCTGAGCCACCGCCCTGACAACTTTCGGCGCGGACCGTTGGACCGATTTGGCGGCGCTGGCGATTTCAAATGAATTACAGAACACTTTCAGCTGGACATTGTATTGGCGCAGATCTTTCAGCAGTGCCGCGGTCAATTTCTGATTCGATGTATTTGTAAACAGGTATATGACGGTGACCTTATTCGCCGGAGCGGTACCCTGATACGCTTTAACCTCCACAAGAGCCGATTCAAGTGCGGCTTGCAGCGTAACCACCCCCCCTTTGGTCGCGGCTGCTATCGCATCGGTCACGGTTTTCCGGTTACCGGCTGTCACAGCGGTGCGAGCCACTACCTTGCTTGAACCATCCATTACCTGCAGCATCCCGCCTACCGGGACTCCATCCGCAAAAGTTGCGGCCGCATCCTGAGCAGTCGTCCATTGCGTTGAAGTAAGATTTGCATCAATCAGCACCAGATTAAGAGGCGCTTCGTCAACCCAGAGGATTTTCAAGGCAGCGTCATAACCGGTCGGTTTTCCGGTTTGTAACGCTGTCGCCTTGGTGACTGTTTTGTTTTTAAACGCATCATACTGGAGCCGGTTTCTTTTCCGTGCGTATTCCGGATCAGTTGATGGAGCCGAAGTTAGGGTTTCCCATATTGATTTGCCGAACGTGCGGTACTGTGCCGTGTCCGTTATTGATGCGCCGTCCCTTGGTGTCCCTGTATAGCTTGTTGCGGTGGAAAACCAGTTTGGATACTTCGTATGATCGTTCATGATTGAAGGCTGAGTACCGTCATCATCATCAGACGGAAAATCAATTGCGCCTGAACTCGTCATTTGTGCGATGGTTTTACCGCCGACTTCCCGGTATTCATCCTCAAGGCCATAAATATAATGGCCGGACTCATGGGCCATCACCGCACCTTGTGCTGGATCCCATTTATTTCCCGTTTCAGTTGTATACATGCTGATTTGATAATTTGCTTCATTCCAAGAGGCAACAGGTGCTGATGCTCGCCCGGTTTTGGTACCGAAATACCTGAAGTCTGTATTTGCCCATGTTTTTTTGTTCCGGAAGATATAGACGTTTCTCAGGCGGTGCAGATTATTGGTCATGGCGTACACAGAAGCGGCATAATCTTTTACCGTTGCCTCCATTTCAGCCTTGGTCATCCCCCGAGGGAGTGAAGCGGTTGTAACAACCGTGTCGGGGTCCCAGTCCAGCGAGATGGTGACATCAACATCTGTCACGCCTGTAACTGAATTATGCGACATGATACTCAGCGGGTTAATTGCGCCGCACACCGGCATGGCCGTTGCGAACAGCAGCAGGCAGATGCTGAAGAGTGCGGTCAGCCGTGTGTTGATTGTCTGGTTCATGGGAACCCCCTTCTTGGAATTATGGTGGACTTAAGGCATGGGCTCGTTCAAGGCTTCTTTACCCAGTTCCCTGTTTTGCAGTCATTTGGCTTAACTACTTTGCAGAAGCAATCGAAGTCATCCAATGAACAGCTGTATGGCAGTTTTTTCTCTGGGTCTGACATGTAATTAATGCATACACCATCAAAGCATTGATAAAAGCGTTCAATCATATGCCCGCTCTTCGTAACTTTATTTCCATTGTCATTACTCGTTCTGGTTACGGCATAGGGTGTCACTAAACACCGTACGTTCACATCATTACTACATACATACTTGATCTCAGCAGCGGCATCAGCCTGGCGCGAAAACGCCGTTACTACAGCCAGTACGGCAATGGCGGCGATCAACAGAACGGGGAGGTTTCTTCTCGTACGTGCAGTTTTCATAATGCGTTCCTCCAGGGAAATTACTTAATTAACCTTCTTCCACCCTCTATTGCAGGTTTTGGATATATCGAAAAACCCGTCGCGAGGTGGATTATTTAAGCAAGCCAGGCGACAATATGTAGAAATATCATTAGAGTTTTCGGAGGGGTCTATATTTTCATAGGTCTTATTCCCGGGCTGGAATGTGGTACGAAACTTCGACGGGTTCTGGCTTGTTGGCTTTGCATCATCGTATATAACTGTACAGGCGAACCCACTATTGATGCCCTCGCGAAAACTACTCACGCCACTTGGGGCATGAAATCGTCGGCTTGAAAATTATCGGGGAAATCCCCAGATATTTTCTGAAAATATCT
>CAIOXL010000021.1 GCA_903862245.1 uncultured Geobacteraceae bacterium
GCCATACCGAGTACAAATGCACCGACACGCCCTTCACCCTTCACGTTCAGGTTGGAAAGAGCGGTGATCCGTTTGAAGATACTGACATCGAAAATCACCATCAGTCCGAGGGCAATGATGATGAATGAGCCAGCCAGCTCAATGTATCTGGTGCGGCCTACCAGCATGGCACCGAACAGCGAAGAAATTGCACCCATCATCATGAATGACAGTGACAAACCCACAACCAGAATCAGTGGCCGGAGCCGGTCTTTACGTTCAGCCCCGGCCATGATGATCGGCACCACCGGGAGTACACAGGGAGACATGACACTGGCCAGACCGGCTCCAATGGCGAGCAGTATGCTGGATATGCCCAATTCGATCATTTGACGCCATCCAGCGCAGCGGAGAGGGTCTCCTGGTTTTGAATGCCTGGGGGAAATACCTTGCTTATTTTGCCTGCCTTAGCGGAGCTGGCAAAAACGCTGCCCGGCTTGCCGGTCAGCGCACCTTTCATCCAGAGACCCCCGGTTGAATCCAGAAACTGGCGCATCTGCCCGCACATAGCGCCAAAGCGGGTCGGTGTGCCGAAGATCAGCGCATCTGCTCCGGCCAGATCCTCCAGTGTGGCCACCGGAATATGGGCCATACTTTTCTGGGCGTCCAGCGCTCCCATCATTCCCAGAACTTCGTCAGAAAGGGTCTCCGGTACGCGGGTGATCACCGCCTCACATCCGGCAACCTGGCGAACACCTTCCGCCACCGCTTCGGCCATCTTGTAGATGTGACCATACATACTGTACTGAACGATTACTATTTTGCACATACGCTGATCCTCCTCGTCATTATTCCGGGTAATAAAATTCGATGTCATATAGCTTAATATCAAACTATTCTATTCCGGGCGAGCTGTCAACCATATTTTTCAGGTATCCGGCACGCCATGCTGAGCAATGATCCGGACCGTTTCCCCGGAGATGAACAGGTACTTCATGGTACCGGAACGGGGGACTATAAACAGCTTGACTTGTAACCGTCAGTGCACTTACACTCCGCACTAGTAAAGGGGAGTAGCTATCAACCGGAGACATGGTTGATCCCGTGTCCGTCAACACAGTCTAACGACTCGGGCCGGGAACGATATATCGCAAGCAAGACCTTTATCCAATGCGTGTTCGCCGTGGGTAAAGGTCTTTTTTATTTCCCCCGGCAACAAAACAGGAGGTGGTACCGATGGAATGGTTCGTTGACCCGCAGGTCTGGATGGCTCTGGTGACACTGAGTGCGCTTGAAATCGTGCTCGGGATTGACAATATTATTTTTATCTCCATTCAGGCCGGCAAGCTCCCGGTACATCAGCAGGAGAAGGCCAGACTTGTCGGTCTCGGCCTGGCGATGGTTATCCGCTTAGCGCTGCTCTTTTCGCTGACCTGGCTGATGGGGCTTACTGCACCACTGTTTACGCTGATGAGTAACGAAATCTCCGGCCGTGACCTGATCCTCATCTCCGGCGGCCTGTTTCTGCTCTGGAAAAGCACCATGGAGATTCACGGGAAGCTTGAAGGAGAGGAGGAGATCCCGGCGGATCGTGTGGGAGCAACGTTCGGTGCGGCAATTGTACAAATTCTTCTGCTGGACATTGTCTTTTCCCTTGATTCGATCATTACCGCGCTCGGCATGGCCAGCCAGCTGGCCGTAATGGTTGCTGCGGTGGTTATTGCGGTCGGGTTCATGATGCTGTTTTCCGGTAAAATAAGTGCTTTCGTGGAACGGCACCCGACCATCAAGATGCTGGCGTTGAGTTTTCTGCTCCTGATCGGCGTGGCACTGATCGGCGATGGCCTCGATATGCACATACCCAAAGGGTACATCTATTTCGCCATGGCCTTTTCGGTGCTGGTGGAGATGCTTAACCTGAAACTGAGGCGGAGTATGCCGGTCAAGCTGCATCAGCCACATCTGGAACATACAGGCGGAGTAAACTAACATGAAGCATACCTGATGTTATGATAACGCTCCCGGGTTGCGGTAAAGTCTGGTATCATTCACAGTACGTGAAGCATCTGTGTAATCGTCCGTGTAAAGGAGAAATGACCTATGAAAGTTCTGGTTGATCTGTGCATTGTCCCGATCGGAGTCGGTGTGTCTCTCTCCACGTACATCGCGGCATGTGAAGAGGTGCTGACCGGCGCGGGGCTGAAAACGTCGCTGCACTCCTACGGGACCAATATTGAAGGTGAATGGGATGACGTGTTCGCGGCGATCAAGCATTGCCATGAAAAAGTCCATGCCATGGGGGCGCCGCGCATTACCACCACGGTCAAGTTGGGCACGCGCACTGACAGGAACCAGACCATGGAAGACAAGATCGACAGCGTCACGAGCAAGCTGGCCGCCGCAGCGACTAAATGAAACGAGTGATGCCAAATAAACTGCGTACCCTGCTGCTCTCCCTGCTGCTCTTTTGCCTTACCGGCTGCAGTGCAAAAGATTATCGCACGGCAAGCCGCGAATCGTCCGGCATGGCCCCTGACCCGGTCATGACCAGAGAGGCGGTCCTTCAGGTCTACGGTGCTTCCGCCTGGGGGTGGCGCGGCTGGTTCGCCATCCATACCTGGATTGCGGCCAAGCATGCCAACGAGGAGTCCTATACGGTCTACGAGGTTATCGGCTGGCGGCTGCACCGAGGGCTGCCGCTCGTCCGGATCGAAAAAGACCTGCCGGACCGCTTCTGGTTCGGGGAGCGCCCCCGGCTGCTGAAGGAATTCAGGGGGGCGGATACGGACAAGCTGATCGCGGCGGTTGACCAAGCGGCAAAACACTACCCCTGGCCGGAAACCTACACGGCGTTTCCCGGCCCAAACAGTAATACCTTCACCGCCTGGATCGCCCGGCAGGTTCCGGAACTCGGTCTGGACCTCCCGTTTTCAGCCATCGGCAGCGGCTATGCAACATCTGCCGACCGATGAACAACAGCGACAGCGGTATCCGAACGCCATCAGGAAAGGGATGACTTACCATGACCAAAGCTGACACCACGGGGCCGACCAACAGGATCTGGATCGATGCCGACGCCTGCCCCCGCGTAATCAAGGAGATTGTGTTCCGTGCGTCCGAACGCCTCAACCTGCCGGTTCTGCTGGTGGCTAACAAAAGTCTGGCCAAGCACTCCACCGCGCTGATCGAAGCCATTGTCGTCCCTGACGGCTTCGATGTGGCGGATGACTACATCGCCGAACATGCGGCGCCGGAAGATCTGGTGATTACCGCCGACATCCCCCTGGCCGCCAGGATTGTCGCCAAGGGGGGCGTTGCCCTGGACCCGCGCGGCGAACTGTACACGGAGGAGAATGTGGGCGAGCGGCTGTCCCTGCGTGACCTGATGATGGAACTCCGCTCCGAGGGCTTTGCCCAGGGGGGGCCGGGTCAGTTCAGCCTCACCGACCGGCAGCACTTTGCCTCCTCCCTGGACCGGATGCTCACGCAGATGCTGCGTGGAAAGCGGCCGGTATAACCATGGCGCTCCCCTCAACCATATACCGGACCACTGTCCAACTGGCCGACGTCGACCGCAGTCGGTACGAAACTCTTCAGACAACCGTTGCCCGGCACCCTTCCGAAACCGAAGAGCGGCTGATTGCGCGGCTGCTGGCCCTGGCGCTGTTCTGGGAGCCGGAGCTCAGCTTCACCAAGGGGATAAGTGCGACGGATGAACCGGACCTCTGGCTGAAAGGGGCGGATGGCAGGGTGCAGCTCTGGGTCGAGGTCGGCCTGCCGGATGCGGAGCGTATCATCAAGGCCGCGCGCCATGCGGAACGGGTGGCGCTGTTGGCGTGCGGCAGAACCTTCCCGCTCTGGGAGCGGGGTCAGCTGCCCAGGCTTGCCGCTGTTGCCAATCTGACGGTACTGACCCTGGATCAGGAGTTCATCACCCGCCTGGTATCACTGCTGGAGCGGGTCGTCACCTGGGACCTCACGGTTACCGAAGGGACCGTGTACCTGCAGACGGCAGGAGAATCACTGGCAACACCACTACTGACGCGAACGGGACACCGATGAAAAAAGCTTCCAGAAGTACTTCACTGAACGCTCTCGAAACTGAAATCGCCGTTACGGCGCTCCGCTCCTCCGGCAATTTCCAGCTCCTCCGCAAAATAAACCTGCAGGACGACAGCCGCCTGAGCGGGAAAACTCTCTCCGAACCACGGATCGGCCTCTGCATCGATACGGAAACAACCGGCCTTGACCATGCCGGTGACAAGGTCATTGAAACCGGCATCGTTGCCTTTGAATACGATCCGGTCAGTGCTGAAATCACCCGGGTTGTGGGGCGCTATTCCGGCTTTGAAGATCCGGGGCGACCGATCTCAGCCGAAATAACGGAGATCACCGGCATCACCGATGACATGGTGCGCGGTCACTCCTTTGATGATGAGCAGGTGAACCGGCTTGCCGGCCAGGCCTCCCTGGTGATCGCCCACAATGCCGGCTTTGACCGGCCGTTTGTCGAAGCGCGCTTTCCGGCGTTCGCAGGGCTCCCCTGGGCCTGCACCGTCAGCCAGATCAACTGGCAGGGGGAGAGAATCGGTACCCGGGTTCTGGAATACCTGCTCTTCAAGTTCGGCTGGTTCATCAACGCCCACCGGGCGCTGGATGATGCCGAAGGGGTGCTGGGGATTCTTCTGGAAAATCTTCCGGTGAGCAAAACCCCGGTCTTCAAGGCGCTGCTGGAGAGCTGCGGGGAGGAAACCGCGAAGATCTATGCCGTTGGCGCGCCGTTTGATGCCAAGGAAATCCTGAAACAGCGGGGCTACCGCTGGAATGACGGCTCTCAAGGGGGGGGCAAGGCGTGGTGGACCAGTGTGCCGGTCTCCCGTGAAGCGGAAGAGCTCGCCTGGCTCTCCCGTGACGTCTATTCCGGCGGTTCAACCGACAGAGTGGAAATCAGCAGGGTCAACGCCCGCGACCGCTTCTCGGTCAGGGAACGCTGAACAGACAGGGGGGACAACAGGACATGAACATCAGCTCTCTGCTTATCCATCTCCATAACAACGTCGATGCCTTTACGCTCAAACCGCGCCATCTTGAGCTCATTCGCGAGAGTCTTCCGGATGTGCGCATTACCGTTGCCGAGGGAAACCGCGATTTCATGGAAAAACTTCCCGAAGCGGACTGTGCGCTGGTGTGGGTATTTAAAGCGGAATGGTACAGCAGCGCTCCGCTGCTGAAGGCGCTGTTTACCCCTGCAGCAGGACATGACTGGGTTGCACAGGACCGCTCCGGCCGGGTGCGGACGTTTTATGGCCGCTTTCATGGCCGTATCATGCGGGAGAGCCTCCTCTCCATGATGCTGTACTTCAACCGGCGCGTGGGCATGTCCCGTGATGATCAGCAGAACCGCTCCTGGGGACGTCTGCAGTATAGCGGCTGCTCATCGCTCTTCAGTCAAAGGGTGCTGATTGTCGGCTTCGGGGCGCTGGGGCGCTCAATGGCCGAACTGTTGCGTGCCTTTGGTGCCCGGGTTACCGGGGTCAGGCGCGATGTGACGGCGAGCGGAGACAATTCCGCCGCTGATGCCATGATCACCTTCGACCGGCTGGAAGAGGAACTCCCCCATGCCGATCATGTAGTGCTCCTCCTGCCGGGTGGTGCGGCCACCGATGGTATCTTCACCGCACGGCATTTCAGTGCCATGAAGCCGGGAGCGCACCTGTATAACCTGGGACGCGGCAATTGCTACCGGGAGGAAGATCTGCTCGGTGCCCTCACGGACGGCCCTCTTGCAGGAGCCGGTCTGGATGTCTTTGCCGAAGAGCCGCTCCCCCCGACCTCGCCCCTCTGGGGAGCGCCAAACATTCTGATCACACCGCATTCCAGCGCCATCAGCCGCGAGTATATCGATCTCTTCCTTCAGGAGTGGCGTGAAACCCTCCGGGGGATCTGAACTCTCCCGCCCCCTGTCCGGACAGCTGCATAAGTAGATAGCGATGGGAATTTGATCAGGGAAGGACTAT
The DNA here is from genome assembly GCA_903862245.1 of uncultured Geobacteraceae bacterium. Taxonomy (GTDB): domain Bacteria; phylum Desulfobacterota; class Desulfuromonadia; order Geobacterales; family Pseudopelobacteraceae; genus JACRCG01. The sequence goes on from CAIOXL010000021.1 coordinate 5,997, forward strand.
AGTTCTGTTCCGGAATGGCAGGGTGTTTCTGCAGCTCTGATCAGGGGGTTCACAGGCGGTTTACTCAGGAGGTCTCAAATGAAGATGATCCGTGTGACGGCAATGCTGGCTGGTTTGGTTCTGGGTGGTTTCCTTGCAGGGTGTGGTTCACAGTCGGCACAGGACAGTGATTTGGCGGTAAAAGCGGATCTGCGCATTACATCGGTTCATCTCGCAGCTTCAGAAGCTATTGCCGGCAAAACTGTGTCCATTCCGATCATCATAGAATCATCTGCTGAACTGAGTAATGTGCCGATCGCCTTTTCTGTTGTCGATAAACAGGAATACGATGCAAAGAACGGGGAGGGCACTGTTCCCTCTCATTACCAGATTGTCTCCACCCAGATTGAAAAAATCTCCACAGGCGCACAGTCCTACCTGATTCCGGTGCGGTTGCCGGTCAAGCTGCGTCCCTTTGACAGCAGCTCGGTTGATACGATCCAGTCAAAAGAGTACTACCTGATTGCCGCCATTGATCCCAGCGGTTCCAGGTCTGACATCACCCAGAACAAGAAAAACCAGGTCGCCAGTCAGTCGCTCAGTTTTCTGTTGAAGGCTGAATATATGACTACCGCATCCATAGACAAGGAAGCGGGGTACATGGTCCTGCAGAAGGAAGAGTACGCAAAGTGGAAAAGCGGTGATATTGCACATAATATTCCGTTCAGCACGGTAGCGGAAAATTTCCCCACGCCGTCCATGTACTTCAATTACATAACCGAAGATGAATTTTCTTTCCGCCGCTATCTGCGTGCCTATCTGATCGGGCCGGACGGGAAATATGTCGGGCTGAACCTGCCGGATGTCCAGGAACATCAATTCAACTTCAACGGGACGTATTTCCGGTATGTAGATCAGAACGGCAATGATGCAGTAAAATATCCCGGATACCGGACCTTCAAGACCGAGGATTATCAGAAAGGGGGAAACCGCAACGTCAGAGACGCCATCGAGCGTACGGTTTCATTCCCCTTTGACTACACGCTGACCGGTACCCATACCAAATTCATCACTGACTACATTTCCCCTGCGAACAAAACGGCAAAGTTCAGAATAATGTACATCGTCAACGGTTTGGCGAACGGCGGGGTGTATACCGGATTTCCGGAGGACTACAGCAGCTTCACCGGCACCGGCACCGACCCGGACCACCCGAATGTGGCGGTGGCCGACCTTACGGTCGTGTACAATGAGCCGGTTATTAACTCCGTAAGCGAAACCCAGAACTTCGGCAACTCACTCGTTGGCGCGACCTACTCAAACAGTCATGAAACCACCACCAGCTTTCTGGACCCGCTGAATAAAAAAGGGCTGAAGCTGGAAGCGGCCGGTTTGGGTGCCCTTGATATTAAACTATTCGGCATCAAGCTGCCGGCTCTGGCCATGACCAACAAAATGTACAACGAAACAAAGGAGACCGGTGCCAGAACATCCCGCTCCGATGGCAAGGTAGAATCAATGGGGATGGTTCTCGCCAGCTGGCGGCCGAACAATGACGAGATCGCTCTCCACTATTCCACCACGGTTTCAAAAGGGATTCAGAAATCACTGTCGATAAATTTCGTCATTGTGGTCGTGCCGGTCACCATAGCGGTGGTGGGCGAAGGCTCAATCACCGGAACGATTGATATACTGGTGGAGGTTCCGGTCGCAAATCCGCCATTGCCAAGCTATACCGTCGCTCTGACGGTCAAGGGGATGGTGGATACCCTCTTCAAGGGGGGCATCGGCAACAGCTGGTTCAATGTCGGCGCTTACGGCCAACTGGACATTATTTCTGCAAGTCTTGTCCCCCGGGTCAAGCTCTCCCCCATCACCGAAAATAACGTGCCGGTGCGCTACGGCAAGGTTTTGTACGGGATTGACGCCATGGCCCGCGCGCTGGACGGGGAAACCGGTTTTCAGGGGACCTTTCCCAGGATCAAGTGGTGCTGGGGCTTCATACCGTGCGACATTGAATCGTATACGATGAAATATCCGATTTTTGAATGGAAAGGGGTCTGTATCTATGGTGCCAACGGTTCGGGCGTCTGCGATCCGCGCACCATTATCGAAAAGGAGATCCTGTTTTGAACAGCGGCAGGAGGGGGCGAACAGTATCAGCCGGAATGATTGCGGGGGTTCTGACTCTGGTCGGAATCAGTGCCGTACTTCTGGTTCTGGTAACGCTGCCCCACCCGACGTTCACATGGCTGGCCGGTGAAGAAAAGATGTACTCTTTCAGCATCGACACGGCAATAAACCAGAAACAGAGCGTGCCGGGAATGCCTGGCGGAGAAACCAAAGCACTCCTGACCGGCGTGCTGAACATGAAGGTGTTTTCGGTTACGCCGGATCTGGTGCGGCTCGGTTTTCAGGCATCGAACATTCGCTATCTGCAAGCGGGGCAGGAAAGCCCGGATTTCGCCCGGCTGTACGGCTCGTTTTTTCTGGCCGAGTTTGATCGCGACGGCAAGCCGCTCCGTTTTATCGTCAATAACAGTGTCGCCCGGGATGAAGAGCAGATACTGACCGCTCTGGTGCGCACGTTTCAGGCCGTGGTCCATCCCCCGCTCTTCAGCCGCACCTGGACGGCGGAAGAGGATGATGCAAACGGTACGTTTACCGCGGAGTACCGCGCTACCGGCTCACAGACGTTCACCAAAAAACGGGTGAAATATACCAGCGTGAAAGCAAAGGCCGGAAGTGCGGCCCCCATGAAGCCGGACATCGGAAATTCCCACTGGCGAATTGCGGTCAGCACCGGTTCAAGCTGGCTTTCGACAGCCGAAATACAGGAACAGCTGTCATTTTCTGTTGAAGGGGGGGTGCTCGGTTTCTCATCGGGCGTTCAGGCATCTTTGAAGACGGTGCCGTTCGCACCGGACAGAAATTTGGAACTATACCGAACCGTTTCGTTTGACGAAGGGATGAAAAATCTGCTGACCGGCAGCAAAAAAGAGCTTCCGTTCTGGAAAGAGCAGGAGCGCCGGGCGATTGCCGAAGCGTATGCCAACGTCCGGCTTGAGGATCTGCTGCAGCTCTTCAGGGGGCTGAAGGATGATGCCCGGATAAATTATGACAGCAAGCTGGCGCTTCAGAATATGCTGAGCATCCACCCTGATGAAGCGCTGCGCATACCGGTGCTGCTCAAATCCTCCGCATTCGGCACAAGCGCAAAGACCGCCCTGATGACCGTACTGGCCTTGGACGGTTCTCCCCAGTCACAGCGTGCTCTGCTGATGATCTCCACTGATCGTGCTCAGGACCAGCAATACCGGATCGGGGCACTGGCGTCATTCGGTATGCTGGAGAGCAGGCCGGTGACCCAGGAAACAGTAACCGCTCTGGAAGCTTTTTATCGGGCACAAGGGACGGATATTAATGAGCGGATTGTCGCTAACGCCGCGCTGCTGGCTCTGGGGCAGCTTTCCAGCGTACAGGCGCCACTTGATGATCCGGAGGTCAGGCGCAGGGTCGAGGCGGCAAAAGGCACAATTGGAATGGAGTTGAAAACTGTTTCAGGAATGGAGGACAAAAGCCGGGTAAGCTCCATATTCTATGCCGCCGGAAACAGTCGCGCTCCTGAGTTTGTCCCTGCATTGCGCGGCTATCTGGGCACCGGTGACTCGATGCTGCGCAGTTACGCCGCTGAAGCGCTTAAATATATGCCGGGCGAAGCGGCCACCGCAGCCTTGAAACAGCAGCTCGCCGCCGAACCGGATGATGGTGTGAAGCGCTCGATTATGGAAAGTATGACCGAGCGCCCGTTTGATTCGGGCGTTATGGCGCAGATTGCCAACGATCTTTCAGGCAGGGCATCAAGCGACCTGCGTGGCGCCATGCTCACGTACCTTGTGGAAAAGCGGAAAGATATTCCTGATTATAAAGAGCGGCTGAACAAAGTACTGGAATTTGAAACCAGCGATACGAACAGAAGGCTGATTTACCGCGCCCTGTACACGGACCGGTACAAATGAATCGGCAGCAGATTGGTTCTCATCCGGCGGGGACCTGGGGAATCATCAGATCTGCTCAGGGGAAAGAATAGTACTACCCTCACTTCCCAGCCACAACTCCAGCTTGGCGAGAAGATCGTCCAGTAACAGCGGTTTCGGGAGATGGTCATCCATCCCGGCGGCGAGGCAGTTGTCCCGATCATGCTTCATGGCATTTCCGGTGAGCGCAATGACCGGGATGTCGTGGCGCCGCACGGCAGAAGAGGGATCACGGATCACGGCGATAACTTCATAGCCGCTCATCTCCGGCATCATGCAGTCCATCAGCACCAGCGCGTAATCGTCCCGTTCCAGTGCCTGCAGCGCCTCCCGGCCATTACAGGCCACATCCACCAAATAGCCAAAATTTTTCAGCAGGTTAGGCACTATTTTCTGGGCTCTCGGGTCGTCCTCGGTTAGCAGGATACGGACGGGGGGAGACGTGACTCCGTTCGAAATGGCGGGCTTGAAGGGGGGATCCCCGGTACCGTCGCCTTCCACAAGCGGGATAACGGCGGGGAGAGCATCTGATTCATCAGCGGTCCGTTTCGCCATGACCACCGTAAACCAAAAGGTAGAACCTTCCCCCGCGACGCTTTCCACGCCGATACTTCCCCCCATCAGTTCTGCAAGTCGTTTGCAGATCGAAAGCCCCAGGCCGGTGCCGCCGAATTTACGCGTGGTGGTGCTGTCCGCCTGGGTAAATGGCTCAAAAAGCTGCCCCAATTTATCAGGGGCTATGCCGATGCCGTTGTCCCGGACCTGAAACCGGAGCGTAATGGAACGCCCATCTTCCGCCTCCTTCCCGACATGCAGCGACACGGTGCCGTGTGTGGAAAACTTGACGGCGTTGCCGATCAGGTTGGAGATAATCTGGCGCAGCCGCCATGAGTCCCCGGTCAGGGTGGTATGCACCCCGGGGGCAATAGTCGAATCTAGGCACAACATTTTTTTATTTGCCCGGAGAGAGAGGGAATCGATGGTATCCGCAACCAGTTGGCGCAGGTCAAAATCTGATGTTTCCAGTTCAATCCTGTCCGCTTCGATCTTTGAAAGATCAAGGATGTCGTTGAGCAGATGCACCAGCTCAGTACCGGAATTCATGACAATTTCCGTATATTCGCGCTGATCCGGAGTGAGACCGGTAAGCTGCAGCAGTTCAATTGCCCCGATAACACCATTCATCGGAGTGCGAATTTCGTGGCTCATGGTCGCCAGGAACTGACTCTTGGCTATGTTGGCCGCTTCGGCGGCGGTTTTAGCCTGGAGCAATTCATCCTCCAGCAGTTTGCGCGCCGTTATATCCTGGAGCATCCAGATGGACCCTTCTTCGGGCTTTCCCGTTTTCACCGCCTTGCCGACCAGATCGCACCAGATCATGGCGCCATTCACCGTTTTCATCTCGACTCTTGTGGCGTAGATTCCGCCGCTGCCGAGCACCCCGTACGCTTCTCTTCCCACCCGTTCATATGCGGTGTTGAACTAAACCGCTGCGCGGTAATTTAAAACCAAACCAAAAGCATCAAACCAGAGGCATCTCCCCGGAGGTGCCTTTTTTGTTTCTTCAATCAGCATGGTCTTTGTCTTACCTTCTTCA
>CAIOXL010000022.1 GCA_903862245.1 uncultured Geobacteraceae bacterium
CGCATGATCATTATGGACATCCGCAGCGCCGAAATGACCAAATACGCCGCCAACGCCATGCTCGCCACCCGCATCTCCTTCATGAACCAGATTGCCGGGATGTGCGAACGGATGGGTGCTGACGTCATGGCGGTACGCGAAGGGATCGGCTCCGACTCCCGCATCGGTTATGACTTCCTCTTTCCCGGCCCCGGTTACGGCGGTTCCTGCTTTCCGAAAGACGTCAAAGCCCTCATAAAAACCGCCGAAGAAGCCAATTATGACTTCCTGCTGCTCAAAGCCGTCGAGGAGGTCAACGAACTGCAGAAGGATGTCCTGGCGGAAAAACTGATCAAGTTGCTCGGCTCACCCGATCAGGAGCAGCCGCTGGTCGGTCGCATCATCGCCTGCTGGGGACTCTCCTTCAAGCCGCGCACCGACGACATGCGGGAAGCACCGGCCATCACGGTTATCGAACATCTGCTGGCCGCCGGTGCCACGGTGCGGGCCCATGATCCGGAAGCGCTCAAAGAAGCCAGAAAATATTTCGGGGACCGGATCGAATACAGCAGCAACCAGTACGATATTCTCTCTGGCGCCGACGCCTTGACAATCATCACCGACTGGAATGAATACCGGAACCCGGACTTTGAGCGGATCCAGGGTGCCCTTAAGTCACCAAACATTGTGGACGGCAGAAACCTCTATAAACCGGGTCGCATGGCAGCCAGCGGCTTTAACTACATCCCGCTCGGCCGCTGCAGCAGCGGAATCAGCGGAGAGGTGAAATAGCATGCGCATTCTGGTAACAGGGGGCGCCGGTTTTGTAGGGTCGCACCTGTGCGAGCGGTTGCTCAATGAAGGGCATGACGTTATCTGCCTGGATAATTTTTTCACCGGCAGTAAAGACAACATCATCCACCTGATGGACAGCCACCGTTTCGAACTGGTGCGGCACGACGTAACCGAGCCGATCCTGCTGGAGGTTGACCGCATCTACAATCTGGCCTGCCCCGCCTCCCCGGTGCACTACCAGTACAACCCGGTCAAAACCACCAAAACCAGCGTCATGGGTGTCATCAACATGCTGGGGATGGCCAAACGGGTCCGCGCGCGCATCCTGCAGGCCTCAACCTCGGAAGTGTACGGTGACCCGCAGATTCATCCGCAGACTGAGGATTACTGGGGCAACGTCAATCCAATCGGCATACGCAGCTGCTACGACGAAGGGAAACGGGTTGCCGAAACCCTGATGATGGACTACCACCGCCAGAACGGGGTGGATATCCGCATCGTCCGTATTTTCAACACCTACGGCCCGCGCATGGCCGAAAATGACGGTCGTGTGGTATCGAACTTCATCCTTCAGGCGCTCAGGAATGAAGACATCACCGTCTACGGCGACGGCTCCCAGACCCGCTCATTCTGCTATGTTTCCGATCTGGTGGAGGGAATGATCCGCATGATGGAGTGCAACGGTTTCATCGGACCGGTTAACCTGGGCAACCCGGTGGAAAATACAATCCTTGAGTTTGCTGAAAAAATCATTACAATAACCGGGTCAAAATCAAAAATCATTTTCCAGCCACTGCCGCAGGACGATCCGAAACAGCGGCAGCCGAATATTTCCCTGGCTGGTGAAAAACTGGGCTGGGGTCCTGTCATCCCTCTGGATGCCGGTCTCAGGTCAACGGCTGATTATTTTGCCGAACGGATAAGGAACAGGTAAATGTTCAATTTCCCCCTTCCCAAAAAAATGTATTTCATCCCGGCCGGGTGCCTGGTGTTTATACTTTTTTTTACGGTATTCGGTGATAAGGGGCTCCTGCGTATTTTTGAACTTAAACAGGACAAAAATAAAATTGAAGCACGTCTGACCGAGAGCAGAACCGATAATGAAAAGCTTAAACGTGAAATCGTAGCGCTCAAATCAGACCGTCGCTACCTTGAAAGCATAGCCCGCAAGGATTTCGGTCTTGTGCGCAGCAACGAAACCATCTACCAGTTCCCGCAGGAAAAGAAATAACTCAATTCAGGATGTACACCATGTCACGTCAACACTGCGCCGTCTGTGCCTGGCGCGAAAACTGCTCAAAACGGTTCAGCATTCCGGATAATGGTGCCCGCTGCCCCGATTTTACCCGGGATGTCAGCATCAAGGACCATCCTGATGACACCGACACATTATCAGAACAGAAAGAACAGCCGACAAAATGATGCGAAACCGAATAGCTCCCCTCCTTGAAAGTGCACTGATCAAAGCCCTCGCGGCACAAGAACTGACCACATCTCCTCTTCCGGCAATTATCATCGGCAATCCGGCCAATCCCGAACATGGTGATTTTTCCTGTAATATTGCCATGCAGATGGCAAAAGGCGAGCGTAAGGCACCACGCCAGGTCGCGGAGATTATCATCAAACATCTGGGCGATGGCGGCGGACTCCTGGCAAAATGCGACATCGCCGGTCCCGGTTTTATCAACCTGTTTGTATCCCAATCAGCGTGGCAGGCCACCCTTCTGGACATTGAGGCTCAGGGTCATCACTATGGCCGCACAACAAGCGGGGGCGGGAAAAAGGTGCAGGTGGAGTTTGTCAGTGCCAATCCGACCGGGCCGCTCCATATCGGCCATGGCCGCGGGGCAGCGCTGGGTGATACCCTCTGCCGGGTACTGGATGCCGCCGGCTGGGATGTGACACGGGAATTCTATTATAATGATGCCGGAGTTCAGATCAGCAACCTTGCCCTTTCTGTACAACTCCGCTGTCTGGGCATTGAACCGGATGATCCCCGCTGGCCGGAAGGGGGATACCAGGGGGAATACATCAAGGATGTCGCCCGCGCATATCTGGCGTGCGAAACCGTTGAGGCCACTGACCAGCATACTACCGCCTGCGGTGATCCTGAAAACAGTGAAAACATCCGGCAGTTTGCCGTCGCCTGGCTGCGGCGCGAACAGGATCTTGATCTTGAGGCTTTTGACGTTGCATTTGACGTGTACACTCTGGAATCATCTCTCTACAGCGAGGGGAGAGTTGAGGCGGTTGTCCAAAAGCTGATTGCCAACGGGCACGCCTACGAACAGGATAACGCCCTGTGGCTCCGTTCCACTGAATTCGGTGATGACAAAGATCGCGTCATGCGCAAGGCCGACGGCAGTTATACCTACTTCGTACCGGACGTTGCCTATCATCAAGCAAAGTGGGAGCGCGGTTTTACCAGGGTGATCAACGAGCAGGGCTCTGACCACCACAGCACCGTTACCCGCGTTCGTGCCGGACTTCAGGCCCTTGATATCGGTATCCCCTCGGGTTGGCCCGAATATGTGCTGCACCAGATGGTTACCGTTGTGCGCGGCGGTGAAGAGGTCAAAATATCCAAGCGGGCCGGGAGTTACGTCACCCTGCGGGATCTGATCGATGAAGTCGGTCGCGATGCAACCCGCTTCTTTTTCCTCATGCGCAAGCCGGATGCCCAGATGGTATTCGACATAGACCTGGCAAAACAGCAGAACAATGAAAACCCGGTGTATTACGTACAATATGCCCATGCCCGCATCTGCAGCATCTTTGAGAACGCCGCCGAGAAGGGTTTCACCTCTCCCGAGCACCCGGCACCTGAAGAGCTTGCCTGCCTCACCACCCCTGAGGATCTTCAGATGATTAAACTCATAGCCGCTCTGCCGGATACGGTAGATGACTGTGCCGTGCATTTTGAGCCACATCGTCTGACCTATTATCTGAGCGAGTTGGCAAGCTGCTTCCACAGTTTCTACAACAAGAATCGTGTTATCAGCGAAGACCGGGTACTAACGACTGCCCGCCTGTATCTGCTGAAACGGACGGCACAAACTCTGAAGAACGCCCTCTCCATCCTGGGCATATCAGCACCGGAGCGGATGTAACGGAGGCATTATGCGTATTGACTACAGCGAACCAAAAAAATCATGCAGTTCAAGTTCATCCAAATCAGGTCTGGGACGTACCCGTCAGATTTCTTCCGGCGGCACGCTGGCCGTTATCTGCGTTACCGGCCTTCTTTGCTTCGGAATCGGCTTCGGCGGTGGTTGGACCGCTTCACAGCGTTCGGCAAAAAAAGCCTTCAGGTTGGCGCTGGAGCAGCAAAGTCTGGAAAATGCTCCGGCACAGGTAAAAGCACCGATCGCGACGCAGCAGCAACCGATAGCACCCTCTACCCCCTCGCAGCAGCCGCAGGCTGGGGGGGCGACCCCACAACCAGCACCCACCGGCGGTCAAACAGCGGCCGATCCGCCGCTCAGTTTTTATAAAACACTTCCCAGCGGGCAGAAGAGCAATGTCATGGGCAGCGGCATCAACGCCAAAGAGGAAAAACCTGCAAAACAACCACTTCAGGCAGCCATGCCCCCCAACGCGCTCAAACCGGTTGTCCCCCAAAACGATGATCATGGCCAAAAGCCACCTGTACCGACAGCTGCGGTACGTCAGGATGCAAACGGCTTCACTGTCCAGGTTGCTTCCTACTCTCTCAAGTCAGAAGCTGAGACATCGCGGAGCAAACTGGCAGCCAAGGGCTATAATGTCGGGATTGTGGAGTCACGCCTGGGAGACAAAGGGACCTGGTTTCGTGTCCGCGTCGGCAAGCACCTTGACGCGGATGCCGCAAAAGAACTCGCCGGAAAACTGGGTAAAGGAGCAATCGCAATTCCCGACAAGGATTGACACCGCAGAACAGCCGCCAAATAAATCACGCCTTGGCAATTAATACATTGACAACGCTTTCCATATACTGCTATAAGTTCGCTTCACTTGTCGCGGGGTGGAGCAGTCTGGTAGCTCGTCGGGCTCATAACCCGAAGGTCAGAGGTTCAAATCCTCTCCCCGCAACCAAAATCTTATCGCCCCTTTGGTATTACCGACCTAAGGGGCGTTTTCAAATGGCGGTGTAGCTCAGTTGGCTAGAGCAAGCGACTCATATTCGCTAGGTCCGGAGTTCAAATCTCTGCACCGCCACCAAACAACGAAAAAGCTCTATAACCTTTTGAAGGTATAGAGCTTTTCATTTATAAGCATAGGCGGATTCAAGTCTGAAGTGCAACTTTTGTAAGTGAATTAAAGTGGTGAGCTGCGTTACTATCAGCGCCACTTTAACG
>CAIOXL010000023.1 GCA_903862245.1 uncultured Geobacteraceae bacterium
ACAATACTGTGGTGATACGTACCGGGGGCCTTGATCATCAACTCCCGGAGCACCGGAGAGTTGAGATTGGCAAGTTCCAGCAGTTTGATATCGGTCGTGTATTGAAAGAGAGTTTCTATCAGCGGAATAAAGCTCGATACGAAGCCGGCACTGATGAATCCGCTCAAGACCGCAAAGAAGGCCACGAAGAGGGTTTGTGTTGTAAAGAGGGTGTTATTGAATGTCTGGAATGACAGCGCCAGCGCCAGGTTGACGACAGAAATTTTGAAACCGGCCGCATAGACCGTACCGCGACTGGTGCAGTGGCGGACGCCGTGAGCGCCGACAATGCTCCCCAGCAGCGAATAAATCACCACCAGCATGTTGTTTTCAAACATGATGCCGAGCAGCGGCGCCAGAATGGCGCAATAGACCAGCGCAACCTCGGAGTTGATGAAAATCCTGACGACCATCGCTCCGGCGGCAAAGGGAAACAGATAAAAATAACTGGAGGCATCCACTGACGGAAAAACAGAACCGATATTATGGGTGATCAGGAGAGCCGTTTTGAAGCAGATAAAGCTGATGGTGATCAGCAGTGAGATGATCAGAACATCTTTGTTGGTCGGGTTGAACTTGCGGATATTCTTGCAGGCAAAGCGATAGGGGAAATAAAACAGTACCAGAATCAGTGCAAAGGTCCCTGCGGCGGTGAACAGGCGGTTACCGCCATGCTGATTGCCGAAGATCGCCTGCAGTTTGTGGGACTGCTCAGGGGTTATCCGTTCCCCCACCCGCACAACCATCTCCCCTTTCTGAAGCTTGAAAAGCACCGGGCGGATTGTTTCCATGGCGCTCCGCGAACGGACCTCGGACGCTTCACGATTAAAGAACAGGTTCGGCAGCAGGATTCTGGCGACTATTGCAGAAATACGGGAACTGTCTGAAGCTGCCCCAACCCCCTTGAAACTCCAGCCGGCGACGATTTTCCGCGCCTCGGCAATCTCGGTGAACGCGGTGGATATGCTGCTTCCCTCAATCGGTCGGCCGTTGTTGTCAGTTATTTCGAGGCCGCGACGGGTATCGGTCTGAAAGACTTTCCCGTCCAGAACAATTTTCCGTTGATACAGCTCGTTCAGCAGTTCAGCAGCGCTGGCAAGAAACACCTTGTCCGACTTGATCCGGATCAGCGCCTGAATTTCCGGTTCGCTCAGGTCTGTATCCAGCACCGGCGTCAGCTCCGCACGCCACTTGGACATGCTTTTGTCCTCATCACCGTCGTTGCCTGCATGCACCGCCATGAGGGCGTGCTGGAGCTTGTCGCTGAGCGCACCCGGAACCTGGTCGCTCAGGTTATAGACAACGGGAGCACTGCTGGCAGCATCTTTACGACGCTGTTCCGTCAGCGCCTTGTCTTCCACAAGCAGATCCTGGGTCACACGAATGTCGGAAGCGGCAATATCTCCGACTTTATAGGCAAAGCTGGAGGTATGCTGGGTGGGAAGGATCGCGAATGTCAGCAGCAGTGCGGTGGAGACGAGCAGGATAAACCGGTTGCGGCGGGCCGTTTCCGGATTGGAAAACTTCTTGATCAGGGAATCAAGCAGATTCGAACCGAACTGACTCAGATACGTCAGCGTGTGCTGTTCCTGTTTGCTGCCGGGTTGTTCAGACATAGATGCGTGCGCCATTTGTTCATTGGATTTCAACCACGTGCAAAAGGTACCGGATTCTATTCTGATTGCAGTGACGTGTCAACAAAACAGCGCAGAACAGGGCTCAACCGCGGGGATGAATCTCCTGGTGCAGACGCTTGAGCCGTTCACGGGTAACATGGGTGTAAATCTGTGTGCTGGCAAGATCGGCATGCCCCAGCATGATCTGCACACTGCGCAGATCTGCGCCGTTCTCCAGCAGATGGGTGGCAAAAGAGTGCCTGAGGGTGTGCGGTGAAACGTTCTTGCGGATGGCCGCCATCAAGGTCCGTTTTTTGATGATGTTCCAGAAGGCCTGACGACTCAGCGCCCCCCCCATGCGGGACAGGAAAAAATACTGGTTTTGCCGCAGCGGGTCGAGCCGTGGCCGAACTGAGTCTAGGTAGGCGGCGGCACGTTCACGGGCCGACTCCCCGATCGGCACCAGACGCTCCTTGTTCCCCTTTCCCACCGTCATCAGATAGCCGGAATCAAGATTAACTTCGCGCAGCTTGAGGTTCACCAGTTCGGATACCCGCAGACCGGTGGCGTACAGCAGTTCCAGCATGGCATGATCACGCAGATCCTCCGTCCCTGCTCCCACGCAGGCCGCAAACAGGGCATCAACCTCGCGGCTGTCCAGAAACTGCGGCAGTTTATGGAGCGTACGCGGCGCTTCGATGATCGCAGCAGGATTGCTGTCAGCGTAGCTTTCAATCATAAGAAATTTGTGAAACATCCGGATCGCCGACAGGCAGCGGGAGCGGCTGCGCGGCCCGATGCCGAGTTTCTGCAGCGTCCCCATGAACGCGGCGATATCGGCAGGGCCGATATCGGACGGCTTCTGCCGTCCGGACGATTCGAGACAATCCAGGTAACGGGTGAGATCCCGGCTGTAGGCGCTCCGGGTGTTGGCAGAGAGCCCCTTTTCAACGGTGAGATAGGATATGAAAAGGTCGAGATAGTCGTTCAATGTGGCTGTCCGGTCATGGGATGTATGCGGGGGGTGGCACTCTTATTCTTCCGGCGGACGTCTTCCAGTCCTGGTAACATATTCGATATCTTCCCTGCTTTTGGTAATTCCTTCGGCGCAGAAGGTCCAGATCCGATAACTTTCAACACCGAGGACGGTAATACCTGAACCGAATACCGCCCAGTAATTATCGGCAAGGGATTTGTCAAAATAATAAAAGATAAAAAAACCGGTGAGATAGCCGACATGGCTGAAGCTGCTTCGATGTTCAATGCCTGCGGTCATGCGGGAAAGACTGAGTATTATGGCGGAAAATGTGTACAGCAGCAGTACGATGCTGATAATGCGGCCTGACGGAGGTTTGCCGAGAACTGCGGTGACCGCCTCAGGGGCGGGAAGGAATAAGAAGCCGAACCAGGCAAGAATGCTGACAAACAAAAACAGCGCAAGAGCCATGAGGCCACGGGTGGAAAGGCCGTTCAGGCGGTTTATTTCTTTCGTCAGGTCTTCCCTGAGTTGGTCGGCGCCCCCCCGGGGGGTGCCGGGATCAGTAGGGCGTTGTTGTTCACGCATCTCTGTCACGCAGCCCTCAGCCTCACGCAGATTTCCCTGGATTCTGTTTTTTGTCAGCAGCATCGTGCTTCACCCGATAGAACCCGTTGGCAATAACGTCAAGATCATGGGGTAAATGGGGCGGCGGTTCCGGAAGATCCCCCTTCTCTGTCGATGCTTCCACATAGGTCCGTAACTTCTGAAGCGGCAGAAACACGTTTCGCCGCAACAGGGCGGTAACGCCGCCAATGGTCAGGACAAGGCTCATCAGAGAGAAGATGATCATCTGAATGCGCAGCATGGCCAATGAGCGGTCAAGCTCCGTCCGTGACAGCCCGATATCCAGCGTTCCCAGCACCTTCTGGCTGGATGCATGAACGTGACACGCCGCAGTTGAGCAGTCCGGGCCGTTGTAGATTGGTGCCGTAATCGCCATGACACCCTTGCCATCAGGATTTTTAAAGGTGCGGGCCTGCTGCATTGTCCCCAGATTGGTCTCCGGAACAGCCCCTTTGTGGCAGACGATGCACCCTTCCGTATTCTTGTCCACCTGACGGTTTATCTCCTCCGGCTTGGCAGAAAAGGTCACAACACCTCTTTTATTGAAGATTCTGACATGATCCACACCTTTCTGCTCACCCACGTTCCGGATGATTGTCGCCAGTGTTTCACGATCGGATTTGTGCATGGCATACCGGGTTGATTTGAGGATGGTATCGGCAAGATTGGTGGCATGAACTATCTCGCCGCGATGAAGGTCATCACGGATAACGGAGTACAGTACCAGACAACAGACCACCATAAATCCGGTGACGGCAAGACCGACCGGTACCAGGGCTTTTCCCGCGAGCGTGGCAAACATATCATTCCTCCACAGGTGCTGATGTCGCTTCAAACATTGTGCCGCAACTACATTTTATGACAGGACTCGCATTTTTCTTTCACACTGAAAGCGGTTTTCCCCTCATGGCAGCTACCGCAGGACGTTCCTTTTTCCATATCCGCCATGGAGACCCTGACCGTGCTGCGGGTGGTCTGAAACAGCGGTGTGTGGCAATCGGCGCAGGTGTACAGGCCGGTGTGAAATTTGTGACTGAACACAACGTTGCCGGCACTCTTTTCCTCAAACAGCAGTTCCCGTACCGGGTGACACTTGGCGCACTCTTTCACTGAAAAGGCCTGTTTGGCGTTGTGGCATGCACCGCATGATTTCCCCTTCTCCATCGCCGCCATACCGGCCCGCCTGTTATGCTTGTCCGGAGTGTACAGTTTTGGATGGCACGAGCCGCATCCTGCCACTTCAATATGAAACGTATGGCTGAAATGAGTCGGACCGGTCTCTTTTACCGCGTAGGTAAGTTCATTGACCGGATGGCACTTGACGCACGCATCAATCCCGAATGCTTTTTTGCCGTTATGACAGGCACCGCACGATTTTCCCTTTGCCATATCAGCCATGGTGAACTGTTTGTTGTGACCGGCGGCAAAGAGGGCCGGGTGGCAGGTGCCGCAATCAGGCGCAGCGACAAGATGGTGTTTGTGGCTGAATCCGGTAGGGCCTGTTTCCTTTACCTTGTACACCATTTCCCTGGTCTGGTGGCAGCTGCCGCACTCCTTGAGGGTCACGGAATTTTTTCCGCCATGACACGCGCCGCACGACTTCCCTTTTGCCATATCAGCCATTGAATAATGCTTCTTTTTTTTCAGATCAAAGAGACCGTCATGGCAGGCCCGGCAGTTATTGGCCATCCCTTTTTTGGTGATGTGGGAGGTATGGCTGAAGACCACCGTGCCGGCAGTTTTGGTGGAATAGGTCACATCCCGCACCGTAACGGCAAACGCCGGGCTCTGAAGCAAGGTGAGTAGTACAACCAGGGAGAAGATACTGCAGTATTTCATGGCGCGCACTCCTGTAGGGGGTTCATACGTGGCGGCAGCTACTTATCGGCCTTTTTTTCAGGATCAACATCTTCGACCATTTCTTCTTCCCAGCCGTTCCACATCGGCTTGAAATGGGCGAACGGCGTATGCCCGAGAGTCGCCAGATAAATATGCACACAGAGAAAGGCGGTAAAACAGCAGGCCAGAAGGAAATGTGAACCCACCAGTAATTTTATCCCCCCCAGCAGAAGCAGCAGCTCACGCAGCGGGGCGACATACATCAGCAGCGCGCCGCTGAAAATAACCAGCGGCAGCAGTACGAACATGATGACAAGGTACGCAGCTTTCTGCATCGGGTTGAACTTGCTCTCGGGGGTACTGTGGTGCGGGTTGGGCTTGCCAACAAAGTAGGTAAGAAAATAGAAATAGGCCTGACGCAAGATTCCGGATTTAAGATCCTCCAGCGTCGGCACATACAGTTTGATCAGGCTGCGAGCTACTATCAGGTAGTAGCTCAGCCACAATCCGTACGAGATGGAAACAACCACACCGGCCGTGTTATGCAGGCGAATGGCGGCTTTATAGGCGCCGAAAATATTTACGTGATCAGGAAACCGTATCTGGAGCCCGGTGACACAGAGGGTAACAATGCCGAACGCGTTCAGCCAATGCCAGATTCTGACAGGCATCGGGGTCATGTAGACCATCTCTTTATGCTTCATGATCGTCCTCCTTTCTGTTCTTCCTGGTCAGCAGCCGGAAGAAGCCATGAAACACCGGGAACGATAACCCGGCGGCAACAATCAAGGCGCCGATAATGTTGAGGGGGGTGCTTCTGGTCGTGCCGAGCATGTAAAAGTCCGGCGTTCCGTACAGGATGTCAAGGATGGCACCTTTTTCGACGGCAAGCCTCTTGTAACCGCCGCTCTTGTCCGGAAACGCAATGAAGCTCTTCTGCATGGCTTTCGGCCCGGAGGCGTGACAGAACGTGCAGTCCCATCTGTTCTCCAGAATCTGATAACTGTGGGTAACAACCTCCGGAGTCATCATGCCCCACAGACGCATATTTTTACCGCGCAGGTGGTGATTAAAGGCCCTCAGTTCCTCCAGGGACACCTGATTATCGCCATTCAGATCGATCACCCTGCCGATATTTTCATCGCTTGTCAGTTTGGCAAGCTCTTCGTATGTGGCGGGTTTGAAGGCATCCCGGGAGCCGGGCAGC
Source organism: uncultured Geobacteraceae bacterium (assembly GCA_903862245.1). Taxonomy (GTDB): domain Bacteria; phylum Desulfobacterota; class Desulfuromonadia; order Geobacterales; family Pseudopelobacteraceae; genus JACRCG01. The sequence continues at coordinate 6,305 of CAIOXL010000023.1, forward strand.
CGGCTTTCGATGGACATGGTAATCACATAGTCCTGTGATCCGGTATGGCAGGTGATGCAGAGGAGTGAATCGATATGCAGTTCAGCCTGGGGGAGCCATTTGGCGTGGCTTTTGAGGATTTTCCGGGCGTCATGGCACTTGGCGCACTTTTTATTGATATCGTCACCGGACATGAACATCGGCAGCCGGACTTCATGGGGGTTATGGCAGTCATTGCAGCGGGCTTTTGTGGCGTGGAGGCTTTTTGCATATTCCACCGACACCGGGGCGTGGCAATCACCGCAGACCGCTCTCGCCGGGGCAGAGCCGTCACCCGGATGACCTGAAGATACCCGGTCATGACACGAGGTGCATCCTACGATCGAATGTGTAGTGGCAGTAAACTTTACCGGGTCGATGTACACCGTATTACCGGCAAGACTTTTGACATCTTTCCGGCCGTGACAGCTCATACATTTTCCGTTTTCGGGAACAGCTGCTGCTGCAGTTGCGGCCGAAAACAGGAAAACAGCTAGAAACATCCGCATCATTCTGTTATACGCATGCATGGCCTTGGCTCCCTCTCCCTGTCTACGATGTGAGAATTACCGGCTGCTGACATCTCATCTGTATACTGTATTCTTGTAACACATTTTTTAGTAATACAAAACAAAGATAGACCGTTTGCCGTATTATGTCCTCGAACTTTTGACCGTTCCTGGACGCGACCGTATGATTTACCTGAAAAAAATGGTACTGTTGACCATCACGTGTATCCAAAGGACGGCACATGGAACGGAGCAGAATTCTTATTATCGATGACGAGGCTGTTATCAGGGATGGCTTGAAGCGGGTTCTTGAGAGCGAAACGTTTATTGTTGAAACCTGCTCCAGCGGCTTTCAGGCTATTGAAATTCTGCAGCAGCGCGAATTCGACCTCATCATAACCGACCTGAAAATGCCCGGCATGAGCGGAATTGAAGTTTTGAAAAGCGTCCGGACTCTTCAGCCGGATATTCCGGTCATCCTCATCACCGGATATGCCTCTATTGATACGGCGGTGGAGGCCATAAAAAACGGGGCATCCGATTATATATCAAAACCGTTTGCGCCGGATATCCTGCTGGAAAAAGTGCAGAAGGCTCTGAGTCAGCGCGCGGTTTCTCTGGGTGATCTCGGATTCAAGGAAGAGGTCAGCCTGCACCACGGCTTTCATCAGTTCATCGGCGAAAGCAAGGAAATGCAGAAGGTTTATCACCGTATCAAGCTCGTCGCCACCACCAACAGCACCGTACTTATCACCGGGGAAAGCGGCACCGGCAAAGAGCTGGCTGCACGTGCCATCCATGATAACAGCCCCAGAAGGGAGCACCCCTTTGTGGCGGTGGATTGTTCCTCCCTGGCGGAAACATTGCTGGAAAGCGAATTATTCGGGCATGTGAAAGGCTCATTTACCGGCGCAGTCCAGACAAAGACCGGCCTGTTCAAGGTTGCCGACGGCGGTACCCTTTTTCTGGATGAAGTTTCCAACATCAGCATCTCCACCCAGGCTAAACTTCTCCGTGTCCTGCAGGAGCGTAAAATCACCCCCATCGGCGGTACACAGCTGGTGCCGATAGATATCCACCTTGTTGCCGCAACGAACAAAAACCTTAAAATCATGGTGAGTGAAGGGACCTTCCGGGAAGACCTGTTTTTCCGCCTGAATATAATTCCTATTGAACTCCCGCCGCTTCGCGACCGCAAGCAGGATATCCCGATCCTGATACGCCATTTTCTGAAAAAGTATACTGCCGAAATCGGCAAGGAAATCCGGGGAGTTGCACCGGATGTCCTGTCGTTTCTGGAACATCATTCATTTCCGGGGAATGTGCGGGAACTGGAAAACATGATCGAGCGAGCGGTGGTTCTGGCAGAAGGGGATATCATTCGGAATGAGGATCTGGAACTCTGGGACAGCAGTGAGACATCTCCGGGCGGCATGATCGAACATATCCCGCAGAACGCAGAAGAGTTGAAAGAGATGAAGCGTCATATTCGCGAACATGCCATGGATTCGCTTGAAAGCTTATTCGTACGTAATGCTCTGGAACGGAATGACTGGAATGTCACCAGGGCGGCGGAAGAAACCGGCATACTCAGGCCGAATTTTCAGAGCATGATGAAAAAACTGGGCATTTCCATCAAGGGAGAGCATTGACCGCTCATTTCGTTCCGGTTCAAAGAATATCTTAAAGCGACGCAGAGACCGGAAGCATAACAGTAAATGTGGTCCCCTCACCTAACCGGCTTTTTACCTCTATTTTCCCGCCGTTATTTTCTATTATCCCGTAGGAAATTGACAGGCCGAGTCCCGTACCTTCCGATTTGGTCGTAAAGAACGGATCAAATATTCTGGCAAGGTTTTCCTCCGGTATGCCGTCACCGGTGTCCTTGATAGCGGTGCAGACATATTTTCCGTCTGCTGACCGATACGTGGAGATCTCCAACTCCCCCCCATTGGGCATCGCATGCCCCGCGTTGATGATCAGATTCAGTAATACCTGGCGGATCTGGTTCGGATCAACGGCGACCAGCGGCAGATCACTGACGAAATTCTTGCGGATGACAATCGCTTTGAAATCCGGTTGATTGTGAAAAAATGTGATCTCTTCATCAAGAATCGCTTCCAGTGCTATAACCTCTTTTTCCGGCGACGATTCCCGGCTGAATTCAAGCAGATTTTTCACGATACCGGCACACCGCTCGGTTTCGGAAATCACCCGTGCCACATCAGGCAGGAGAGCAGGATCCAGCCGTTTATCGCTATTCAGAATTGAGGCAAACAGCAGGATACCGGTTAACGGGTTATTGATTTCATGGGCAACTCCGGCAGCGAGAGTACCGAGCGAAGCCAATTTCTCCGAGCGGCGCAACTGCTCTTCCATACGCATGATTTCCTGACTGCGCTCTTCCACTTTTTGTTCGAGACTGTCGGCAAACTCCTTCAACTCCCGGTCAGCGGTGCCGAGGTTTTCCGTCATTCGGTTGACGGACTCCGACAACTCGCCAAGCTCGTCTCTGCTGGAAACGATGACCCTCGCTTCAAGATCCCCCTGTGCGACCAGGGAACTGTGCCGAACGAGCCGTTGCACCGGGATATCAACAAAATAATGGGTCAGAATGGTTACCAGCACCCCGATCAGCAACAGGAGCAGGCAGGTCAGCATGACAAATTGAAGGCGGTATTCGTGTGATTTATGCCGGAGTGTTTCCAGAGAAATTGATATGTCCAGGAGCCCCAGAACAGTGTCATTCCTGCCATGAAAATGGCAGGATGCGGTAAAGCAGGCCGGTTGATTGTAAATGGCCTTGGTAAAACCGAGCGCTTCTTTGCCCGTCCGTGTCTTGGCGATCCTGCTGCGGTTTGCCGGTGAGGTTGACACCCCCGGCCCGGCAACGTTGTGACACATAACGCATTCGTCAGCATGCTTGCCGATCACCGCCCCGATCTCCACCGGTATGTTCGAAAAAACCACCTTCCCGTGCGGATCAATCAACCGGATGTGCTCGATATTATCGTTATTGGCGATACGGCCGATCATGTGATACAGGCTGGCTTTATCGTTCGTCATCATGGCGTCATACGCGCTCTGGGTAATGATATCGGCAACCTGCTCCCCGTTGGAAGCGGCATACTCAATCATTACTTTTCTGAAGTTTTTGAGGTTGATGTTATCCAGCACCCCCATGAACACAAGGAGAATCAACGACGTGGCAAATGTCAATTTTGCGATGAGTGATATGCGCATTTTCATGCTTTGGCTTCCTTGTCTTGCTGGGTTAACGATTTACTTCATATCTGAACCTGCCGCCGTCCCTTTCAGAACAGCAGCAGATGCAGTGCCCCGCGCAGCAAGATCCCGACCGCAGCTCCGGCAATCGCCGGCCTGACAACCGAGGCAGCACGGGCTCCGGCGGAAATCAGGACCGCAACACCGACCAGATCGCAGGGATTGATGATGAAGCCGGCCATACGGTTCAGTTCCAGAGCCGTCAGCGCACCTTCCTTCATAAGATTCAGGGTAACCCCCATCATCGCGGTGCCGCCGGCCAGATATTTGGTGGCGATCGGCAGCACCGCCACCGAAGGAATGCCGACCATGCCGAAGAACGGTGCCAGCATGGCCTCCAAACCGGAGATGGCACCGCTCGCTTTAAGCAGGTTAACCAGAAAAATCGCCAGGATCAGAATTGGAATCGCCCCCAGAATAACCTGTACGGCCTCCTGCCCCCCCACTATCATGAGGTTGAGCAGTGAACTCCTTCTTGTTGCGGGAACAGCCTGTTCGCAGAGGCTCTGCGCAACCTCAGCCCCGTCGGCAGAACGGGCAAACAGATAATAGGTCAGCGCCGCTGCCACAAGGCCGCCCGCAAGAGAGGTCGCCATGATGGCGCCCAGATTCAGGCCGACCGCCACCAGCGGGAAAACAGCATTGGCCTGGGACATGGTAAACAGCATGGCCAGCGTGGCAGCGATCCTGCGCCGGGCGGTGCCGTCCTTTTCCATGATGGTCAAAGTCGCCAGTGGTGCCGCAAAGCTGACCAGCAGCAGCTGCAGCATGGCAAAGACACCGGCTCCCGGAACGCCGAACAGCCGCAGCACCGGCTGGATGATTCTGGCGACCAGCGCCAGCACCCCGCGCGCTTCCACAACCTTCATCAGCGCCATCATGATTACCAGCACCGGCAGCAGCACATACAGCGCAAGTTCAAGGGCGGTTCTTCCGGACTGCAGCACAATTTTGATAAACTCTTCCATCACATCACCCTTCAGCAGCCACGGTCACGCCCACTCGTCAATTGCATCTCTCAGCATGGCGCAGATCCTGGTCAGTTTTTCCGGAGCGGTAATCTTGTGCCCGAAAATATCCCGCACATAAAAAACGTCGGCAACCTGGTCCACCTTGGTGGATATCTTGGATACCCCGATATACAGCCCCATTTCTGCCAGCGTGCTGGTAATCAGGTACAGCAACCCGACCTTGTCATGGGTCAGAATATCAATGACCGTGTACTCTTCGGACACCTCATTATCGATATCCACTTTCGTCGCAAACCGGGGAGCCGGACGGGTGGTCAGGAGGGTCGGCCGCCGCCGTTTTGCAACCAGTTCAGAAACCTTGACCTCACCGTGGATGGCAAGGCGCATATCCTGCTCGATTTTTTCCCAGCGGGACGCATCGGTAACAAGGTTGCCCTGCGGCGAATTGACCTGCAGGGTATCCAGCACTTTCCCGTTGTTGCTGGTATTGATCTGGGCTCCGAGAATGTTGATGCCGTTGGCAGCCATGACACCGGTAATACGGGAAAAAAGCCCCGGCATATCGTGGGCGCAGATAATGAATTCCGAATAACCGCTCTCCGGCTGATGGGTGAGCTTCTGGAGAATATCAGACTGTTCCAGCCCCAGCAGCAGGCGGACCTGTTCCGCAATCAGGGGGGCCGTGTTGGCAAGAAGCAGCCGGACCGGCATATTCTTGAGCTCCCGCCGTATCTCGGCGACAGGAAAATCGTTTTCCAGCACATCGACCACTTTCTTGATCATGGTGGTGACCCGCTCACTGCTGGCCTCCTGCTGGAAGCCGCCCCGGTCAAGAATACTGAAGGACTTTTCATACAGCTCCTGAAAGAGCGATGCCTTCCAGGTGGTCCAGACATCTGAACCGACCGCCCGCACATCGGCCACCGTGAGCAGATACAGCATCTTCAGGTTTTCGCTTGTTTCCATCTGGCCGGCAAACTGGGCGATCATCTTTTCATCATTCAGATCGCGGCGCTGGGAGATGTGGGCAAACTGCAGGTGCTGCCGGACAAGGAACTCCAGACGCTCTCCGTCCTCCCGGGAAAGCCCCATCCTCCGGGCTATCGTCGGGATCATGGCCGCCCCCTTTTCCGCATGACCGCCACCAGACCCCTTGCCGATATCATGGAACAGAACGGACAGAATCAGTAACTCCGGCTTGCCGATCTCGGAAGCTATCTTGCAGGGGAGCGGCATAATTTTCCTGAACTCGCCGCTCAATATCTTTTCCGCCTGCTCAACGGCAAACAGAGTATGAATATCAACCGTGTATATATGGTACATGTCGTGCTGAACCTTGCAGTAAATATGCTCCAGCTCGGGGATATAGCGATTCAGGAATTCCAGGTGGTGCATCAGGCGCAGGGTTTCAGCAACCCCCTTGGTTGCCCGCAGAATATTGAGAAACGACTGATTTACCTCCCGGCTGCGGCGAAACTTATCGTTAACCAGGGCGAGATTCTTCCTGACCAGACCCTTCACCCGGACATTGAGTGTGACGCCATGCTTCTGGGCCAGCTCGAAGATCTTCATCAACACGCCCGGATCATTCTCCACGATTGATTCATCCGGAACGATCAACTCCCCCTTGAGTACGAAGCACCCCTCCCCCACCGGCCGCCGGACAAAATAGCCGAGCACCTTCAGGGCCCCCTCATCACGCCAGATGCAGCGCGAAATCAGGCTGGAGGTGAAGTGTTCCACCTTGTTGCCCTGCCGGTAGTAATCGCGCATGAAATCCTCAACCGCCAGCACCTTCCCACTACCCTGATAGCCCAGAAAACCGGCCAGATGCACCTGGGCGTCAAAGGTCAGCTGATCGTTTTTTCGGCCGTTAAAATAATGCAGCTCATTGCGGATCCGCCACAGGTAGTCCAGCGCCGCGTGATAGGAATTGAGCTCTTCATCATCCACAATCCCCTTGATGATCAGCTCACGCAGATCCGTAAACTTGTACTTGACCCGCGCCACCCACATGGCGGTCTGCAGGTCACGCAGTCCCCCCTCCCCCTCCTTCAGGTTCGGCTCCAGCAGGTAGACCGTTGAGCCGTATTTTTCCCGGCGGATCTTCATGTCGGCAATTTTTTCCTTTATGAACGTGTCGCTGGATTTGGGCAGTATCTGGCTGAAAATAACCTTGGTGAGAGCGGCAAACAGCGGCCGGCTGCCGGAAAGAAAACGGGAATCCATGAGCGCCGTCTTGACGGTGCCGTCAGAAGACGCCATTTCAACGCAGTCGGCAATCATCCGCACGGAATAGCCGACATCCAGGCGCATGTCCCACAGGAAATAGAGCAGTTTCTGGGCAATATCCTCAACCGTTGCGGTCGGCAGGATTCCGTCGTGCAGAAACATGATGTCGATGTCGGAAAAGGGGTTCAGTTCTCCACGGCCATAGCCCCCCACCGACACCAGCGCAATGTGTCCCAGCATGGCGTCTCCGCCGCCGAGATCGTAGATAATGGAGAGGAATAATTTGTTATGCAGCTCATCCATCATATCGCTGAGCAGATGGGTCACATCAGCTCCGCTGGCGCCATCCTTGTGCATCTGCTTGATATCTTCGCGATATTTAGCCAGAAAATTTTTGCAGCCGGACAGGTACAGCGGCCGTTTTTCATCAAAGCCGGCCATTCCGGCATCGCCGACAGCGTCAATTGTATCGGGGAAATACGGGTCGATAAAAAATTGCATCCATGATCCTTGTACAACGTGTAGTGGAACGGAAGGCGACGATGACACCCGGTCGGGTGCGGAGTATACGCCAGACGCCTGAACGAGTCAAAAGCAATAGCATGGCACGAAACAACTTTAACCGCCGTACCCCGGTATGGTACTGTGGTGCCGTTCAGGATTATTTGATCCCCGGGGAATGCACATTGACCACCAGACCAGAGCAGTGCCCACCGTTAACCGGCAGTTCCCCCCGCACTCCGTTTCACTACGGATGGGTCATAGTCGGTGTCGGCTTCCTGACCCTTTTTGCCTGCATCGGCATGGCCCGCTACGCCTACACCATGCTGCTCCCCTCCATGCAGGCGGGGCTTGGTCTTCCCTATGACCGGATGGGCTTCATCAGCACCGGCAACTTCTGCGGCTATCTGCTGTCGGTGGTGCTGGCTCCCCGCCTGATCCTCCGTTTCAGACCACGGGCCGTTATTACCGGCGGTCTCGCCCTGGTAACAGGTGCACTGTGCGGCATCGCTGCCAGTCACGGGTTTTTCCTCCCGCTGGCACTCTATTTTCTTGCCGGCATGGGCACCGGCTTTGCCAACATTCCCACCATGGCCCTCATCAGCTTCTGGTTCCGCAGCGACCAGCGCGGCAAGGCGGCCGGACTGGTGATCGGCGGCAACGGTGCCGCCATTGTACTGGCCGGAATCGTGGTACCGGCACTCAACCACAGCTTTGGTGCCGACGGCTGGCGGGCAAGCTGGCTGCTGCTCGGCATACTCGCCCTGATCGTGACACTTCTGGCAGCCTGGCTGGTGCGGAACCATCCCTCTGAGATGGGACTAGAACCGCTCGGCAGAGTGACTCCCCCGTCACCGGACCAACTGATACCCCGCGAAAAAAAGGGGGACGGCACTCTGCTGCTTCGGCTTGGGCTGCTCTATCTGGCCTTCGGCGCAACCTTCATGATTTACGGCACATTCATTGTGACAACCATGGTGCGTGAATATGGCTTCAGTGAAGAGAAAGCCGGAATCTACTGGTCATGGGCCGGTTTTTTCAGCCTCTTCTCCGGCGTAACATTCGGCATGCTCTCTGACCGGATCGGCCGCAAGAGCGGCTTGGCTTTGGTATTTGCCGTCCAGAGCATCGCCTATCTGCTGGCCGGACTGAAACCCGGAACTACGGGGCTGATGCTCTCCATTATTCTCTACGGCTCAGCGGTTTTCGCCATACCGGCCATCATGGCCGCAGCAGTGGGGGAATACCTCGGCCTGTCACGCGCCGCAGCCGCTTTCTCCACCATCACCATCTTTTTTGCCGTCGGTCAGACCGTCGGCCCGACCCTGGCCGGCCTGATCGGCAAAAACTGGGGCAGTTTCACGGGAGCCTACCTGCTGGCGGCACTGATTACCACTGCCGCACTGATATTTGCCCTGTATCTCCCCCGGCATGACCGTTCGAAGGAGACCAGCTGACGATGACCGATACCGATAAAAAATGTACCGACCCTCTGCAGGGAGTAACCCTGAACATGATCCTTGCCGAACTGGTGGAGCGGTGTGGCTGGGAGGAGATGGGACGGTACGTCCGCATACGGTGCTTTACCCATGACCCGAGCATTTCTTCCAGCCTGAAATTTCTGCGCCGGACACCCTGGGCCAGAGAAAAAGTTGAGGAGATGTTCCTGCAGATGAAGCTGAAAGAGCCTGAGGATTCCGTTCTCTGAGTAGAGCAGATCTCTCGTTGACAATCCCTTTCCCTGAGGGATGAGGGATGAGGGATGAGGGATGAGGGATGAGGGATGAGGGATGATTGTCAGCAGATTCTGCGACCATCATCCAGACAAAAAACGCCCCGCCTCTTTTCGGAAGCGGGGCGCCGGAACTACTGCCATACCGGCCGGATTCTACTCAGCCACAACTATGGCCAGATCTTCCTTTTCAATCTTGTCACCGACTTTGAATTTGACATCCGCGACCGCTCCATCAGCTTTGGCCTTGATGTTTGTCTCCATTTTCATCGCTTCGGTCACCATTAATACATCACCCGCCTTGAACGTGTCTCCCGCCTTGACGTTTACCTTCAGCACCTTGCCCGGCATTGGTGCCCCGATATGGTTGGGATTGCCCTTATCGGCTTTCACCCGCACCGCCTCGTCGCTCTGCACCGACTGATCACGGATAACCACCGAACGGTTATTGCCGTTCAATTCGAAATACACGGTGCGGGTACCGTCATTCTGAACTTTTCCGACGGCATTAAGCTTGATAATCAGCGTCTTGCCCGCCTCGATGTCCAGTGACGTTTCCTGCCCCGGTTCGAGACCATAGAAGAAAATAGGCGTCGGGATCACCGAAGTGTCGGAAAACTGCTGGCGATGGCGATCGAAGTCAGGGTAGACATTCGGGTAGAGAATGGCGGAAACCAGTGCCCGGTCATCAACACGGTGCCCCAGCTTTTCCTCCAGCTTGAGCTTTTCCTCGTCGAAATCAACCGGTTCAAGCAGTTCACCCGGACGACAGGTAATCGGCTGTTCCCCGCGCAGGATGATTTTCTGGAGTTCCTCCGGCCATCCCAGATACGGCTGGCCGAGCATCCCCTTGAACATGCCGACGACCGACTCCGGGAACGCCAGTTCCTCCTTCGAGGTGAATACATCCTCCGGTTCAAGATTATTCTTCACCAGAAACATGGCCATGTCGCCGACGACCTTGGAAGAGGGGGTCACCTTGACGATGTCGCCGAACATCATATTAACCTTGTGGTACATCTCCTTGCAGTCATCCCAGCGCTCGATCAGACCGAGACCGGCAACCTGCGGTTTATAGTTTGAATACTGGCCGCCCGGGATCTCGTGGTGGTAGACCTCGGCGGTACCGCTCTTGAGGCCGGATTCGAACGGTGAGTAGTAATCGCGAACCGTTTCCCAGTAGTTGGCCAGTTTCTGCAGCCCTGGTGCGTTAACCAGCGGATCACGCTCACTCCCTTCCAGCGCGGCAACCAGTGCGTTCAGGTTCGGCTGGGCGGTCAGACCGGAGAGTGATGACAGGGCAGCATCGACAATATCCACCCCGGCTTCGCTCGCCTTGAGCAGCATGGCGCTGCCGTTTGAAGAGGTATCGTGGGTATGCAGATGAATCGGAATGCCGACATTTTCCTTGAGCGCCTTGACCAGTTTGTAGGCGGCAAATGGTTTCAGCAGGCCGGCCATATCCTTGATTGCCAGGATGTGCGCACCCATTTTTTCCAGCTCTTTCGCCATGGCAACGTAATATTCCAGCGGGTATTTATCCCGTTTCGGGTCGGTGATGTCTCCGGTGTAGCAGATGGAAGCTTCACAGATTTTTCCCGATTTTCGCACCGCGTCCATGGCCACGCCCATTCCGGTCGTCCAGTTGAGCGAGTCGAAGATACGGAAAATATCAACGCCGGAGTCAGCGGCTTCTTCAACGAATTTCTGCACGACATTGTCTGGATAGTTGGTGTACCCCACCGCATTTGAGCCGCGCAGCAGCATCTGGAACAGAATATTCGGAATCTGCTCCGACAGTTTGTGCAGCCGCTGCCAGGGATCTTCCTTCAAAAAACGCATGGAAACGTCAAACGTTGCCCCGCCCCAACACTCCAGCGAAAACAGATCGGCACCAAGGTAGGATGTCGGCTCGGCGATCTTGAGCAGGTCATAGCTGCGCACACGGGTTGCCAGATTAGACTGGTGGGCATCGCGCATGGTCGTGTCGGTGATCAGCAGCTTCTTCTGCTCCAGAATCCACCTGGAGAGCCCCTCAGCCCCCAACTGCATGAAGAGATCCTTGCTGCCGGACGGGCGCGGCCGTTTTGTGTCGACAAACGGGGTACGCGCTTCGATCAGCTCCGCTGACTTAAGCGGTTTTTCCACACCGGGTGAACCATTGACGATAACTTCACCAAGGAAGTTCAGTACTTTGCTGGCACGATCCTGTTTCTCACGGAAGCGAAGCAGTTCCGGATGTTTTTCAATGAAGGAGGTATCGCACTGCCCCCGGAGAAAAACCGGATGCGTAACGACGTTTTCCAGAAACCCGATGTTGGTTTTTACACCCCGGACACGGAACTCCTGCAGGGCACGGTTCATGATATTGGCAGCATCCGAAAATGAGAGCCCCCAGGAACTGACCTTGACCAGCAGTGAATCATAATGGGGGGTGATCTTGGCCCCGTTGAAGGCGTTGCCGGCGTCCAGGCGAATACCGCAGCCGGCAGCTGAACGGTAGGTAGCCAGCGTGCCGAAATCAGGGGCAAAATTATTCGTGGGATCTTCCGTAGTTATACGGCACTGAATGGCATAGCCCCGCATGTCTATGGCGCTCTGGGAGGGGATATTGATCTCCGGATCAGAGAGTTTGTGACCGCAGGCGACCAGAATCTGGTTCTGGACAAGGTTCCGCCCGGTGATCATTTCCGTAACGGTATGCTCGACCTGGATGCGGGGATTCATCTCGATAAAGTAATGCTTCCCCTCGCCGTCCACCAGAAACTCGATGGTGCCGGCATTGCGGTATTTGACATGCCCGGCTATTTTGAGTGCCGCCGTACAGAGTTCTTCCCGCTGCGCCTGGGTAAGGGAAAGTGACGGCGCAAACTCCACCACTTTCTGGTGACGCCGCTGAACGGAACAGTCACGGTCGAAGAAATGCACCAGATTGCCGTAGTTATCCCCCAGCACCTGGACTTCAATATGTTTCGGATGCACCAGGTAGCGCTCAAGAAACACCTCTGCATTACCGAACGACGCCTTTGCCTCGCTGCTTGCCGCAACGAGTCCCTCAAGCAGCTCTTTCCTGTTGGTGGCCACACGCATGCCGCGCCCGCCACCGCCGGCCGATGCCTTGATGATAATCGGGTAGCCGTGCTCCTTGGCGAAGATCAGGGCATCTTCCTCTTTCTCAATCGGGTTTTCTGTCCCGGGGACAACAGTGACGCCGGCGGCAATCGCCGCTTTCCGGCCGGCCACCTTGTCCCCCAGTGCACGCATCATCTCGGCGGTGGGGCCGATGAAAGTTATACCGTTAACCCGGCACTCCTCGGCAAACTCGGCATTCTCAGCCAGAAAGCCGTAACCGGGGTGGATAGCGTCCACATCCGCCTTGAGCGCCAGCGCAATGATTTCGTCAATCCCGAGGTACGCGTCGATCGGCGATTTCCCCTTGCCGATCAGGTACGCTTCATCAGCTTTGTAGCGATGCAGAGAGAGTTTATCCTCTTCGGAATACAGAGCCACCGTTCCGATGCCCAATTCGGTACAGGCGCGAAAAATACGAATCGCAATCTCACCCCGGTTAGCCGCCATTACTTTACGAAATCGATATTTCTCCATGTCTGTCACTCTCCTCACTAAAGTTATTTAGCAAAACTAAAAATATTCAGTTATTTTAAACAGTTACAGGTGGTTTCGTCGGCACTAAAACAGATTGGCGTCACTTTGTCAATTAGTAAATTAAAAAGGCAAGCAGCAGTTTTCTGCGGGATTGGATTCCGCTCCCGGACCGGTGATGGTTCATCCGGACCAGGATTTTCACCTTGCCGCAACGTGCTGATATGTGATAGATAATCGGGCGAAACAATCGACAACCGGAGGCGTACCGTGGAAATTTCAATTATTCCGTTACCTGCAGAGAAGATGAAGACAAAAATAGCTGACCAATCCCAGCTTGGTTTTGGCAAATACTTTACCGACCGGATGCTTGTGGTGGAGTGGAAGGCCGGACAGGGGTGGTGTGATGCGCGCATCGAACCGTACGCCCCTTTTGTCCTCGACCCGGCCAGCCTTGTGTTTCACTATGCCCAGGAAATTTTCGAAGGGCTCAAGGCATACAAATGGGCCGATGGACGGGTTGCCCTGTTCCGCCCCGAGATGAACGCCCGCCGCTTTAATCAGTCCGGCGACCGGATCTGCCTTCCCCCTGTGCCCGAAGAGCTTTTCCTGAAGGGAATCGAGCAGCTGGTTTCCCTTGAACGGGACTGGATACCGACCGCTGACGGAACATCCCTCTACATCCGCCCAACCCTCATTGCGGTTGAACCGGTACTGGGGGTCAAACCGTCCGACCATTATTACTTCTATGTCATCCTTTCACCAGTTGGTGCCTACTACGCGGCCGGGTTCAATCCGGTAAATATCCTGGTTGAAGATCATTACGTGCGGGCCGTGCCAGGGGGAACGGGCGAAGCCAAGACCGGCGGCAACTACGCCAGCTCACTGAAAGCCGGACTTGAAGCCAAGAAGAAAGGATATGACCAGGTGCTCTGGCTTGATGGGCGGGAACGGCGCTACATCGAGGAAGTCGGCGCCATGAACATGTTCTTTGCCTATGGAAAGCACATTGTAACCGCGCCGCTGACCGGTTCAATCCTCTCTGGTGTGACCCGTGATTCCGTATTGAAGCTGGCTCCCACCCTCGGCTACACGGTGGAGGAACGGCAGATCGACGTGAACGACCTGATGGCAGACATTCGCTCCGGCAAAGTTACCGAAGCCTTTGGCAGCGGTACCGCCGCGGTTATTACCCCGGTCGGGAAGCTCTGTTACAAGGATGAAAGCCTGCAGTTATCCGGTGGCAAGGTTGGAGACATCACCCAGCGCCTGTATGATACCCTGACCGGCATCCAGACAGGGAAACTGAAGGATGAGTTCGGCTGGGTCAGGTTTGTCGAATAATTCCAGTTTCAAATCAAAGATGCATTCATGGCGGCGAGGAATTCGGCGACGGAGGCGTACAGGCAGTACGTTGAGGAGTCGAAGACGAACCGACAAAGAAGGCGCTTTGATTTGGAAATGGAATAAGAGAATCGTCGCCGGGGCAGGTACCACCCTGCCCCGGACATTCAGGACGGAGCCATGAACAAGAACAGGTCAACAGTAAAACAATCTTCGAACAAGCTCTGCACCTCCTGTCGCCGCATCTGCAAACAGGCGGCTAATGCCGTCGTCGCCAAGTGCCCCCGCTATTACCCCTTCAGCCGTACGCAATCAAAACGCGAGTTCACATGGAAACAGATGGAGCTGGGTTTATAGACACTCCGGGCACGCTGACGATTAACGATCAGCTCTGCAGCGGCTGCGGCCGGTGCGTGGCGGCCTGCCCCCTCCACCTCATTACGCTGGAAGTTTCCGGTTTCCGCAAAAATGCCGTCATTGAATCCCCTGAAAAATGTACGCTCTGCCGGCAATGTGCAGAGGCCTGTCCCGTGGCAGCAATTGTACTTACCTGACCGGCGCTGGAAAAACCAGAACTCCGGAGTTACTAATTGACGTACGGTATCCCACACAGGCAATAAACGGGCACACGGGATATTTCCTGCACCATCCCGCTCAAACTGCCACCGGCATACACTTCACCGATCCACATTTCCCCTTGCCTTCCGGACAGCTCCTGTGATATAAAGCCCCGCTATTCAATTCACACGCCTCGGTAGATCCGGTGGTGTCCCTATTATGAGATGACGGGGATTCGGCGGGGCGGAGGAAAAACCAAAGGAGAAACGTATGTCAAGTATCAGCATGAAAGAACTGTTGGAAGCTGGCGTCCACTTCGGTCACCAGACAAAACGCTGGAACCCCAAAATGAAACCCTACATTTTCGGGGCACGTAACGGCATCTACATTATCGATCTGCAAAAAACCGTCCGCTACTTCAAAACAGCTTACAGCTTCGTCAAAGATGCGGCCCAGGATGGCAGCACGGTTCTGTTTGTCGGCACCAAAAAGCAGGCTCAGGATGTAATCAAACAAGATCGGAAGAGCACACGTCTGAACTCCAGTC
>CAIOXL010000024.1 GCA_903862245.1 uncultured Geobacteraceae bacterium
CCTTCCTTCTTGTCACGACAACTGTTTAGAATGTCAATTTCACCATCATTTCTTAAGGAAAACCTTACTATGCTGTCTTGGCAGCCATCCTGGTACTTGTTGGAAAAATGAGCTATTTCGTACCACAAACCAACATAACTATTGAGATCAACATGTTGCACAGGTTGAAGTGGAGGCATTCCTGACGAAGCCGCAACTACTTGGCATAACCCATATGGATTGACCCGACCTGCAAGGTCGGCTCAATCCAATGTTCAAGAAGCCCGGCCGATTGGCATGGAATTTCATATATAGGGTAATGGTTCGATATCTGTTGGGGGTGACACGGCTTACGATGGCACCTTCCTCATGTTTTGAGGCGGTGGTGGGACTTTGAAGTCTGATTTTCATTCATTTGACGCTTCAACTACAGGTAAATGTACTCCTTGGTCTCATTTTAGTTGAATTGAGGGCGCACATCGCCTATCCGCCTCCTTTTTGTGAACAAGGTGATGATGTTCTTTGATAATGATTGGTAGGTTCGTTATCTGCTCTTTACCCGGACCGTCCCGACACCAACGGCCTTTTCGGCGGTATCGAGAAGATATACCGCACCGGGTTGCCACACGTGTTGCATTTGAACTCAGCCTTCGGTTTCGCTTCTCTTTCCGGTTCGGTTACCTCGAATCCGTAGGTGATCTCAATCTTCCCTCTCGCCTCATCGAGAGAGATTGCCGAATTTGGGCTGAGAAATCCGTAGTACCGGACCTTCATGAATCCGCTCGGGAGCACGTGTTGCAAGAAACGGCGGATGAATTCCATGGCATCCAGTTCCATGACGCAGGGCTTGGTGTCACCCACCTTTCGATAGGTGAATGTGACCTTGCCGTTTTCCACTTTCACGATACGGTGATTCGATATGGCCACGCGAAAGACATAGGGGGCCAGATACTTGATGCTCGCCTCACTGCTTCCTACAGCCTGTGAGTTGATATTCCACGATTTTGTCCAGACCTCTTTTGGGATTTCAGCGAGAAGCCCTGCTTTCTTCATTCGGTCGCGGAACTTGGCGCGGAAGATGGGCGACAGTGCTTGGACCGGCAGAAAGAACCGCTCGCCGCTACGTTGCCAGCACCCGCTGACGGACGAGAAGGCACCTCCAGGAACCACATAATGAATGTGGGGATGATATTGCAACTGTCGGCCCCAGGTATGCAACACTCCGAAAAAACCAGGGCGGTCTCCGCCAATATATTTGGGATCTTGGCAAAGCTTTTTCATGGCATCCGATGATGCCGCGAACAGTGCTGCATAGCAGACCCTCTGGTGCGAACGGATGAAGTCGCGCAACTCTGCCGGGACGGTGAAAGTCACCATGAAGTGATGGCCCGGCATCATCCGCCCAAGTTGCCGCTCCAGCCAGAGGTTCGCCTTGTGGTTCTGGCATTGTGGACAGTGGCGATTGCCGCAGGAACGCTCGGTTAGGTGGAGTAGTCCGCACTCTTCGCACTCATATACGACCGTTCCGTTTTCCTTTGTCCGGCAGAGGAGGATGGCAGAAATCACTTTCTTGTGCTCTTCAGGCATGGTGCCGCCGAAGCGGAGTAGATACTCGGGCGCGAACTCACGGAAGATTTCGTTGATAGCGCCCATTACCTGAGATCTCCCATGAGGCGGTTGATAATCTGGGCAGCATCGTCATGCCCCTTGCTGGTGAGGTGGAGGTAGACCATCGTTGTCTCAATAGAAGCATGGCCGAGATAGCGCTGAATGACACGCAGGTTGACACCCTCTTCCAGCAGGTGGGTTGCATATGAATGCCGAAGCGTATGGATGTGAACATTACGTTTGGTAAGACCCGACTCACGTACGGCTGCCTTCATGGCACCTTGGACGCTACTTATTGCCATAGGAGAATCGGCAGGAGTGGATCGGCTTCTGCCGATTGCAGGGAAAATAAATCTGTGATGGCGATGCGATTTCCAGTGAGTACGCAGCACATCCAAGGTTGCAATAGGAAGCGGTACCATTCGGTCTTTGGCCCCTTTGCCGCGATGGATATGAATGAGCATCCGGTCGCTGTCGATGTCGCCCACTTCCAGGTTGAGCGCCTCCTGGAGACGAAGACCGCATGTATAGACAGTGAGGAGATAGGCGTGGTTGTGGGGAGTTCGCACCGAGGAGAGGAGTTTTACGATCTCCTCTTTGGAGAGGACGGCGGGAAGAATATTCGGACGCTCAGCTTTCAGGTAACCGAAAATGTGCCACTCACGATGCAAGACCTTCTCGAAAAAGAATTTGAGGGCACTGTAGCAGATCCGCAGAGTTGCAGCTGACCACTTGGTCACGTTGCGACAATGGAGGAGGTAATCCTGAAGTTCCTCTTCGGAAACCAGATCAGGGGTCTTGCCGTAAAAATCCACCAGTTGGCGGAGCATGCGGGTGTAGGCAGCCCCGGAACTGTTGGCCAGTCCTGCGAGTTGGAGTGCCTTTGTAGATCTTTCGTACCAGTCGGTCATCATAATGTTTCTCCCTTCGAAGTGTGGTAACAACGAAAGAAGAAATACGTGACTGACCAGCTGGTACGAAAGCAGTTATGTCAAACGAGGAGCACTGCGGGGAAAAAAAGGTTTATTACTGCCGCGATAGCGGCTTACTTGAACATCGCTATAGGCCTACCGGTCGTGCCTGAGGTGAGACAGAGATCCACCAACCTGTTCCGGGATACGGCGATAAAATCTTCGTGGTGTTGTTCCGGGTCTGTTTTGCTGGTAAACGGGAGCAATGCCAGGTTGTCAAGACCGGTTATATCCCCCGGCTTCACCTTGAGAGCGGAAAACAGTGAGCGGTAATAGGGAGAATGTGAGGCAAG
>CAIOXL010000025.1 GCA_903862245.1 uncultured Geobacteraceae bacterium
CCAGAGTCAAAATCCGAGATAAAAATCCAAATGGTAGCAGAGCAGACGCGGTTTAGTTCAACAACAGTTTATGCGGTGGTTCCGCTGACGCTACACACCGCATAAACTCTTAATTCGTTGGCGCCGGCCCGTTTGAGTTTAATATCGGACCCCTCTTCACCGGAACGGGCCATGATGTACAGATCCGGATTGAGACCGCGGGCGGTCAGCGTGATATACACATTTTCAGTGTCGGACGTAACAACGGAAATCAGCCCCTTGGCCCGGTTGATGCCCGCTTTAAGGAGGGTTTCATCAAGGGTGGCATCCCCTTTCATGTACAGGTAGCCGTCCTCGCTCAGCCGCTCAGCCGCGGCCACGTTTTTTTCAATAATGACAAACGACAGCCCGTTTGTGTTGAACTCCTTGCAAATCAGCGAGCCAATCCGGCCAAAACCGCAGATAATGTAGTGGCCCGCAAGCGCTTCTATCTTTTTTTCCACCTTTTTCCTCCCCACGATCCGCTGGATCTGCCCTTCGAACATGATCTGGGCCAAACTGCCGACGATGTAACCTAAAACACTGACACCGACAACAATCAGACCCATGGTGAACAGTTTGCCGCCGTCAGACAGTTCATGAACCTCCCTGAAACCGACTGTCCCCAGGGTGATAACCGTCATGTAGGCAGCATCGAGCAGTCGCCACCCTTCGATAGACATATAGCCGGCGGTGCCGACAGATATGAGCATCAGAAGAACTATAAAAGATATTTTAAGGTGTCTGACCGGATCCATAGTGCTGCAGAGTACCTGCAAGGGCCCAAAAATACAAGGCACTTTCTTTGTTTATGAGCAGATAACAACCTGAAACCGGCAGCAGACTGCTGCCGGAAAGTTCAGAAAATACCCCTAAAATAGCGCGTTATAATTGACAAATCCTGCATACTGTATACAATGCATCAAAACTACCCCGGGGGTTGAGCCGAGTCATGAAAAAACCGATGGAAAAGCATCTTACCCTGCGTGAAAAGATACTTGAAAACATACGTGAATCAATCGTCTCGGGAAGTCTCAAGGCGGGCAGCCGGGTTTCAGAGCCGGAGCTGGCAGAACGCTACGGAATCAGCCGGACGCCGGTGCGGGAGGCCTTCCGTCAGCTGGAAACCGAAGGGTACCTGACGGTCATTCCCCGGCGCGGCGCCATTGTCAGCCAGTTCACACCGAAGGACGTCGAGGAGTTTTACGCCATCAAGAGTATCATGGAGGGGTATGCTGCCCACCGGGCCTGTGAAAATTTTACTGAAAAAGATCTGGACCGGCTTCAGGGCATAAATGACAAACTGGCGGAACTGGCCCGGGCCGGTGATATCAAAAACTTTTTCAAAGTTCACAACAGCTTTCACGAACTTTTTATCAAAGCGGCTGACAATGAAAAACTGCGCGAACTGATCGCCGGCCTGGTTACCAAGTTTCAGCGTCTCCGTTTCACCTCACTGAGCCTTCCGGGACGGATGGAGGTTTCGGTACAGGAACATGAAAAAATTATTGGTGCATTCCGGAAAAAAGACGCCGACCTGGCTGAAACCCTCGTCCGCAAGAATGCCGTGTATGGCGGACAGGTGTTGATGAGCGGAACGGCGGCGACCAAAATCTGCTAATCCCATCGCCTGAATCAGGGGTTGCATCGTGGCAGGAAGCTGGTATACTCCGTTCCGGAGAAAACGTTAATGTCTGAATGTACATCAATCGCCCTGATCCCGGCCGCCGGCATGGGCAAACGCATGGGCGCTTCCATCAACAAGCAGTATCTGCAGCTGGACGGCCTGCCCATCGTCGCACGCTCCATTTCTATTTTCGAAAATTCCCCCCTGATCAGCGCCATTTATCTGGTAATTCCGGTGGAAGAAATACCGTACTGTCGCGAGCATGTGGTCGAGGCCTGCGGCTTCCGCAAGATCGTCGCGATTGTTCCGGGAGGCCGGGAACGCCAGAATTCCGTAATGAACGGCTTGCGTGCCATGCGCGGACAGGTTGAGGACGACAGCGTAGTCGTGATCCACGATGGCGTCCGTCCGCTTGTCACCCCGGAACTGCTGCAGGAGTCGATTGCTGCCGCACGCTGCAATGATGGTTCACTGGTGGCCGTGCCGGCCAAGGACACCATCAAAACCGTACTAAACGGCTTCGTTACCGGAACCCCGGAACGGGAAAGTCTCTGGCTGGCGCAGACCCCCCAGGCCTTCCGCTTCAGCGTAATCTACGCCGCCCACCAGGCTGCAGAGCAGGAGCAATTCATGGGTACCGATGATGCTTCGCTTGTGGAACGGACCGGCGGACGGGTCAAAATCATCCATGGTGATTATCGCAATATCAAGATCACCACACCCGAAGATTTGATACTGGCAGAGGCGTTTCTGGCCGCGCGTGAAAAAGAAGGAGACTGCCGTGGCACAGCCGCCTGATAAAATCCTTATTGTGGATGATGAAGCCGATATTACCAGGATCCTCACGCTGCACCTGAATGATGCCGGCTACCTGACAGAGTCGGCTGAAAATGGTGAGCAGGCCTTACAACTGCTTCGCTCTGACGGTCATGCTCTGGTCCTTCTTGATGTACGCATGCCCGGTATCAGCGGCGTAGAGGTTCTGAATCAGCTGCGGGGAATCGGCCTTGATACCGCTGTCATCATGATGACAGCCCACGGCAACGAGAACCTGGTAACGGAGTGTATGAAAGCCGGTGCCGCCGATTATGTACCCAAACCGTTTGACATGGATGACCTGCTGCGCCGCATTCATCGTGCTCTTGACAACCGGCGCATAATGAAGGAGAAGCTGCTGCTGGAGCGGGAAAAGGAGGATTTCTTTTTCATGCTCTCCCACGACCTGAAAAACCCGATTACCGCAGTCATCGGCTCCATAGACATCGTGCGGGGTGGGCGGCTTGGGCCAGTCAGGCATGAGCAGGCGGACTACCTTCAGTCGGCAGTTGAAAGCTGCGAAGAGGTTGTGGCCATAATCGACAACCTGCTTGATATCCAGCGCTATAACGCCGGCATGATGCAAACCATAAGCGCCCCGGTCAATCCATTCACCCTGCTTGCCGAAGTGGCCGAGCGCTTTTCCCCTGCTGCCCGGCGTGACAATATTGCGCTTACCCTGAACGCATCAGCTGACCTGGCTGAAATTTATGTCGACAGCTCCGTGATGGCGCGCGTAATTGCCAATCTGGTGGCAAATGCTCTAAAATTCACCCCCGATGGCGGATCGATAACACTCTCATGCCGCTCAGTCAGCAGGGGCGAACTGCCCGGTATGCACATCCCGGACTATGTCGTTATTCCGGAGCGGTTCTATGACTTTCAGCGGTACGCCTGTATCTGCGTTAGTGACACCGGCAGTGGAATTCCTCCAAAAGAAATCGCCACCATCTTCGAGCGGTATGTTCAGGGGAGCAGCCTCCCGAGAAAACAGGGTGGTGCCGGACTTGGTCTGGCTTTCTGCAAGAAAGCGGTCAAGGGATTTACCGGCTGCATCTGGGCTGTAAGCACGGAAGAGGAGGGGAGTGAATTTATCATCCTGCTCCCCTGCCATCAAAACGATCAGGGGACCACCGATCCTCTGCAGGAGACCTGTTCATGAAGCTGAAATTCTTACCGTTTATTGTAGTGACACTGATGCTGGCATGGGGCGTAACAGCATCGGCAGCCGATATCGACACCAGTAAAGCCATCACCATCGGCAGCGGCCCCAAGGTGGTGTATGAATTCACCGACCCGGACTGTCCGTTCTGCCGCAAGGCATCGCTCTATTTTGACGGAAGGCAGGATGTGACGCGGCACATCTTTTTTTACCCGCTGCCCATGCACCCCAGAGCGAAGGAAAAAGCCCGCTTCATCCTCTCCATGCCTGACAAGGCCAAGGCCTACCACGATGTCATGTCCGGCAGGATGGATGCAGCACCTCCGCTGCCGGCAACCCCGGAAGGGATAAAACTTCAGGCGGAACAGCTGGATATCGTCAAGAAGCAGAAGGTCAGCTCCACACCAACCTTTTTAATGTACGGCAGAATTGTTGAGGGATTTGACCTGAAGAAAATCGAAGCGGTGCTGGGGCCAAAGCCGTAGGGTGGGCAGCAGAAGCAGCGGAAGTATCATTCGCCATCAGCCCCGGGAAAATCGGGAAAAGCGGGAAGGATGACTGAAACGGTTGTACCCTGACCAAACATGGATTCAACAGCGATATGCCCACCATGCCGGGTGACAATGGCATGCGTAGACGACAAACCGAGTCCGGTCCCGTCCGGCCGGGTGGTAAAATACGGGTCAAAAACACTGGCCAGATGCTTCTTCTCTATGCCGCACCCGGTGTCCTCGAACGATATCCTCACATAATCCCCCCGTTTCAGGAGATAGATGTTCCCCTCGTCAAGCCAGAGATCTTCGATTACCACCGTCACCGCCCCCCCCTGCGGCATGGCGCGGACTGAATTCAGTACGATATTATTGAACGCCTGGCTTATCTGTTCACCATCCACAAGAACCGCCCGCGAAACCGCCCCCTCCACAGACCAGGTGACCGTACCGTCGGTCAGAAAAAGTGCCAGGGATTCCCTCACCAGACTCTCGACCGGCACCGGTTTCCGCACCGCAGCACCACTTTTGGAAAAGGTCAGCAACTGCCGTGCAAGAGTGGCAGCCCTTTGCGCCGATTTTTCCGCAGCTTCAAGCAAGGCAGCGGTCTTGTCATGATCACCAAGATGCTTTCTGGCATATGATATATACCCGATGACCCCGGTAAGGACGTTATTGAAGTTATGGGCTATGCCGGCGGCAAGAACAGTCAATGACTCAAGTTTTTCGGCTTTGATACGTTCATCCTGAATCCGCTGTTGATCACTGATATCACGGCCGATGCCGATAAACGTAACGGAGCCGTCCGGCTCAGTAATGGGAGAACCGTTTGCAGTGTAAAGTACCCATGACCCGTTTTTATGCCGCACCCGGTACTCGACACCGCGCATTTTATTCCCGGTCTGCAGAACGTCAGCAAGAAAGGCAAAACAATCCGCTACATCGTCCGGATGGACAAACTGGGTGAATGGTTTTCCAGTGACCTCCGCAACTTCATGGCCAAACGATTCTTTCCACTGGGGAGAGACATACCTGAATATACCTGCGGGAGTCAGGGCGAACACCACATCATTGGCGTTTTCCACAAAGGTCCGGAAGCGGACTTCACTTAACCGGAGGGTCTCCTCCATACGCCTCTGAGCAGTCACATCCTTCCCGACGGCCAGAATTTCAAAACCGGTTCCGTCAGCAGCAACAATCCGGTGGGCCTCCCAGGCAACCCAGACACGTTCGCCGTTTTTACGCATGTTTTCATGGGTATCTCTGATATCCATGGGAGATTCAATAAGCTCAGACACCATCGACTTCAAATCACGGCCGGTACTTTCCGTTTCCGGAGTAATCGTGCCGAAAATACTCCGCCCCAGCAGTTCCTCCTCAGTAAAGCCGAAAAACATTCCGGCGTACTCGTTAATAAACGTAATGGCGCCACAATCATCAATCTTCACGATTAGGGTATTAGCCTTCTCCACAAGTTCACGATATTTCTTTTCACTCACCTGCAAATCATCAGCGACCTGCTGTAGGGCCAGGGAATTATCGGACAGATTTTCCGCCATCCTGTTGAAAGCAGTAGCAAGGGAGTTCAACTCGCCGTTTGGTACGGTGCCGGTAATCCGCACGGAAAAATCCCCCCGGGAGATTTTCTCGGCAGCACCCTGTAGCAGTCCCAACCGGTCAAATATGCTTTTTTTGCTGATGTACAAGATCAGGGCATAGGATATCAGCAGCAGGGCCAACAGGATTGCGACGATTCCGCTGATATTTTGGTAGCTGTTTTTCAATACATATTTTTTATCGACGCCGGTACGAATGTACATGTAGGGGGCAGCCTCATGTTTCAGGCGCAGCGCCCGGTAGCTGAAATAACGCTGGACTCCGCTGTTGCCGACCCCCTCAAAAGCTCCCCGGACACCCCCAGTCTCCATTCTGGTAAAAAGATCCGCCTTGTCATGGTTGCCGACCAGATTCATGGTAACAGAAGAAAACAGCAGGGTCCCCTTATGATCCACAAGAACTATCGACGGAGCACCGGACCCGGATGATTTGGTCTGGTAAAGCCTGCTGAAGGACTCAACCGGAATAGAGATCATGATGGCATCCGACGTTACTCCGGCACTGTTTTTGACCGGGTAAGCAAAGCTGATTAACGGAGTTCCCGTTATTCGGCCGAGCACATATTCTCCGGAAGAAAACGTACCGGTGCTGACGGCATTTATAAAATACCGCCTGTCGGCAACAGATAGGGGATCGGCGTGCGGAAGCGCTGAAGCCCAGACAGAGCCGGCGGCATCGGCAATCATGATATTGGCAATTCCGGGGGTCGTGGCGACAAGACTGGTAAGAAGGTGTTCCGTATCGGTTCTGTTATGGGTGGTAACGGCAGGAAAAAATGAAATAGTTGCTGCAACGCGCTCCAGACCGGCAACAAGCTGGCCCTGACCGTCCATTATCTGATCGGCGGCCTGGGATGCCTCCGAAGTCGCTTCCTCGATATCATGCTTCAGTTCCAGCTTACCGAGATACACGATAATCGCCGTTGAAAAGAGCATCATCAGAGAAATCAGAATCAGGTTTACCGAGCGTATGGACAGTGAATCAAAGGGTTTCATGATCCACTTGTACCGTAACAGGCAGGTTTTGTCAAAACTCCATCGGCATGGCTTTGATCTGCTGTGCGGTAAACACCGGACCATCCTTGCAGACATAGACGTTACCCACGTTGCAGCGGCCGCATTTGCCCAGACCGCACTTCATCCGGTTTTCCAGCGTGGTATACACCTGCTGGTCGGTAAAGCCGAGTTTTTCCAGCACCGGCAGGGTGAACTTGATCATAATCGGCGGGCCGCACACCAGGGCGATCGTGTTTTCAGCCGATGGTGCCGCTTCTCCCAGAATCGTCGGCACAAAACCAACCATGCCATCCCACTCCGGGCCGTCCCCCCCCGGGTCAACAGTCTTGACCAGGCGGACATCGGCGCGCTCCTGCCATTCCTTCAATTCCCGTTTGTAGACCAGGTCGGCTTCGGTGCGGGCCCCATACACGATGGTAATATCGCCGAACTTGTCACGCTGGTCCAGACAGTTGCAGATCAGCGTCCTGAGCGGCGGCAGGGCGATCCCCCCGGCGACGAACACCATATTTTTGCCGAAAAACTCTTCAATCGGAAATGAATTGCCGTAGGGGCCTCTGACCCCCATAGTGTCGCCGACTTCCAGGCGGCGGAGCTCTTCCGTCACCCTCCCCACGGAGCGGAAACTGCATTCGATGTAGCCTTTCCGGGTGGGAGATGAGGCGATGCAGAAAGTCGCCTCGCCGGCACCGAACGCTGAATACTCGGCAAACTGGCCGGACCGGAAGGTGAAGTTTTCCCTCAGCTCCGGATCCTGAAAAACCAGCCGGAGCGTCCGCACGTCGGGAGTTTCATCGATGACTTCCTCGACGGTGGTCAGGTAGGGGAGGTAGATGTTTTTGTTGGCGGTATCGCACATGTATAGAAACCCTTTTCAACACTGAGACACAGAGACACAGAGAAAACCAAAATCTTTGAGAACGGCTTAAAAACAAGAATCTTTTTTGGTAAATAAAAGACATCAAATCTTTATTACTACCTTCGGTTTTCTGCCTTCATCTCGACCTTTGCTTTTGACGTTCTCTGTGTCTCGGTGTCTCAGCGTTAAACTTCCTTTTTACTTATTTCTTCAACAATCGCGGCGATATCAATCCCCACGGGGCAGAGGCGGATGCATCTGCCGCAGCCGGTGCAGAGGGTCTGGCCGAACTTGTCATCGTAGTACTTGAACTTGTGCATGATCCGGTTGCGATAGCGCTTTGGCTGCTGGTCTCGCGGGTTGTGTCCCGAGGCATGGTGGGTAAACTTCCAGAAGCCGCAGGCATCCCAGCTTTTACGGCGCTTACCCTTCTTTTCAGTTCCTTCATCAACGATATCGAAACAGTGGCAGGCGGGGCAGACAAAGGCGCAGGCACCGCAGCCGACGCAGCGGGTGGCGATGGAATCCCAGGCCGGGTCTTCAAAATGCTCATCCAGCCACGCCTTGACCTTTTTCAGATCGAACTTCTCCGTCTGCGGTTCGGCCAGCGGCAGCGCTCCGGCAACGCTCGGTTCGGCAAACAGCCCAGGGTGGCTGTTGATCAGCGCTTCCCCCTTGTCACTGTAGCTCTCACAACGGTAGCCCCCCACCACCAGCGGGGTGAGGAACAGGTCGCTCCCCCTGGTTTCGGCCGGCGAAATGCCAACAGCGGTACAGAAACAGGCATCGTCAGCGGTGGTGCAGGCCAGCCCGACAACCGTAGTTTTCCGTCGCCGCTCCAGAAAGAACTCATCCTTGTAATCCCAGGAGAACACCGCATCCAGCACCGGGATGGCGGCCGCATCGCAGGGGCGCACACCCACCAGCACGGTTTCCGGAAAACGGGCCGGGTCGATATCAGTCAACGCTACCTGCTGTCCCGTCTTTTCATAGGACATGATCTCTTCGCACAGCGGAAAGAACGCCTCTTTGCCGGAGCGTCTCGGCAGCTGGTCGGCTACCATCTCCTCAGCAGCGGCAAGCGGTTCGTAGAGCACCGTCCCGGCGTTCAGTTTCGGCGCGACGACCCGTGTGCCCTGTTTGATCAGCGCATCCAGAAGGGCGGTGAAGTTTTGTTGTGAAATGTATTTTTGCATTCTGAACCCTTTTCAACACTGAGACACCGAGACACAGAGAAAACCAGAACCTTTTTTGGGAAAAGCCAAAACCTCTACATACGCTGTGTACCTTCTTTTCCCCTGTCTCTTTTGTCCCTGAAGTTCTCCGTGTCTCTGTGCCTCTGTGTTCAAGTAGTGGGTGATTACTTTGTTATTTTATAAAACTCTGGTCATCTTTTTCCGTGAACATCGTCAGCGGCCCTTTGTCGTTGACCTCGAAACCGGCTTCATAGTCAAACAGCTCTTTCAGCTCTTTTGCCATCTTGCGGTTCAGAAGGTTGAGCGGGATGTCCATGGGGCAGACCCGTTCGCATTCAGCGCAGCCGGCGCACCGTCCAGCCAGGTGCATGGCGCGCACGATGTGCCAGGCGGTGTTGCCGGCGGGACGGGGAGTTGTTTCCACCATCTGCGGCTTGTTCCGGTCACAGAGGCACTGCTCGCAGAAACAGAAAGGGCAGACCTGACGGCAGGCGTAGCACTTGATGCATTTGGCGAACTGCTCTTTCCAGTAGGCCCAGCGCTCCGCCGGCGTAAGAGCTTCCAGGCGGGAGATCTCGGCCTGATATTTCTTTTCCAGTTCAGGCGCGGCCGGCAGTTGCGGCGGCACAAAGTCACAGCCGGTCGGCTGGTGGGCGTCACATTCACGGCATTTGGGGGCGAGGGTGTCGGCGGTAAGTTCCGTGTCGGGCTGAATCGTTGAAGCCAGCACTCCGGAGCAGGGGACGCCGATCAGGTAGAGATTCTCCCGCTTCAGCTGCGATTCGCCCATGAGGCCGACGAGTGCTTTCAGGTCACACCCCTTGACGACAATGCCGATTCTGCCGTTCTTGGGGATTTCCTTTTTCGCCTTGGTGAGGTAGACGGCGAGATTGTTGACGCAGGACGGGGTAAAAACCAGCTGGGCCGCATCATCAGCCTGACTGATAACGATCGGCTGGGCAGAACCTTTGCGGCGGGCGGCAGCGTAGCCGATGACCGCCGTGACTGTGCCGTCGCCGAGAATGCGCTGCACTTCAGCCTGAATCGCTTCGGTAATGGCGCTGTAGCTGGATGTATCAATTAATTGAGTCATGCAAACACCTTGATAACTTCAGTATTAAACAGTAGAGTAGGAAGCAGGCCACTGCAACTTTAGGTTTGGCTTGTCTGTTTCCGCCTCTTTCGTTTGGCGGTGCCCTAGTAGCCTTGCCGTAGCGGCATTAGCCAACTTCCCCTCATCAAACCGTACGTGCGGATTTCC
>CAIOXL010000026.1 GCA_903862245.1 uncultured Geobacteraceae bacterium
AGGGGGGCGGTTCTGTCGCCTCATTTCCCCTCAGCCGGTGGAGGCCATCGACGTTCAGGAAAATCTGTCGGGGAAAACGCTGCTCCGTTTCACGCCGCTGGACAGCACGCGCTGGCTCCTGTTTACGATCGCAGCCAGGGGGAAAGTCTCTGCTGAAATTATTGACCGTGCGACGCTTGACGCCCGGCTTTCCGCCACTCCACCGGTCCTGGCAGCCTATGAGGAACCGCATCGTTTCAGCACCGCTCCGGTGGTCAGCTGGGGGCTGAGTGCCAGCCATCTGGTGCAGTCGGCGTCGCTGCGCAAACCGTTCCGCCGCCGGATCCTTGATCCGGGCGGGTGGTGGCAAGGCGGCGAACCGTTTTCACTCCTTGCGTCTGCCCGGCTGAATGAACAGCTGCCGGACGCCCATACTCTGGTACTTCCGGCGGGTGCCGGGCTGCTGCCGCAGGTGCCGTCTGCTCCGGGAGAGGGGGGCTCCGCTCTGCCGCTCTGGGAGGATGAAAAGAAACTGCGGCACCCCTTCTTTGAGCTTGCCGCCGGAGAGAATCTTTCCCTGCTTGTGGCACCGCATGCCGCTCCACGTCACGTGTACAGCCTGGGGCATCTGAGTACCTTGCTGGGCGTACCGTCTACTCTTCTGGCGGGCGGTGCACCGGGAGACTCCAAGGCGTTCACCGATGCCTATGCGCGGCAATCGCTTGGTGATGCCCGTGCAAAGCTGCAGCCCGGCTGGCTTCTGCTTGGTGACTGGGGGCTTGATGCAGCGGGGGCGGCGGAGCTTGGCAAACGCCGCTTCGTTGAATACGGCCGCGCCGGCGTGCTGGCCCACAACGCCGGTTCCTACCGGAGGGCGCTTTCCCTGTTTGAGAATGCGCTGGTGATTGTCGGGGAAAATCCCTCATTGGCAAAACAGGGGAGTCAGCTGCACCGCTATGCCCGGGAAAGTGCCTATGCAGCCGGTCTCACGGAGCGGGCGCTCCAGCATGCAGCAGCACTGGTGGCGGGTCTTGCTAAAGAAAAGCCGTATTCATCGGAGCATGCTGATGCTCTGGTGCGCCTCGGTCTGCTACAGGGGAACGGGGAGCGGTTTTCCGAGGCCGCCGTTTCACTGAAGGAAGGGGTGGGCATTTTTGCCGATCTCGGTATGGTAAAGGAGCAGGCGGCCGGACTGGCGGATTTCGGCGTGGTGATGGAAAATTCTGTCAATTTCAGTGCTGCTCAGGCTCTATTCGAGGAATCGGCCGGGCTGCAGCGGACGTTGCTGGATGACGCCGGACTGGCGGAGCAGTACCGTAACCTTGGCCGGATCCTTGATCTGCGCCTTAACCGCTACGCCGCCGCCGATCAGCAGTATGCCCGGGCAGGGGAGCTGTACGCGCGGACCGGCAACGTTCCACTGGAGGCCGAAACTGTTCTGGAGCGGGGACGCTGTCAGCGTCTGCTCGGCAATTTCATGGCGGCGGACCGGCTGTACAGCGAAGCGCTGGCAATGGTCGGTGACCGGTCTCTCCGCACGAAAATGAGGATAGTGCTGGAACAGGCCAACAACGCCTGGTTTCAGGGGCGCTATCAGGAAGCATTCGATCTGCGCGAACAGGTTGAAAAAAACGCCCTGGCGGAAAAATGGCCGCTTGAGCAGGTTATGGCTAAAAACAGCGGCGGCCTGATCTGGTGGACGCTGGGGGATAACAAACGGGCCCTGCTGGAACTGAGGGGGGCGCTGGAACGCGCCGAAAAACTGGCGGTCCGGCGTGATGAGGTGGCGACGACGCTCAACAATATCGGCCTGGTCCATCGTGAATCGGGGGAGTATGCCGAGGCGTTGGAAACGCTGAATTCGGCGCTTGCCATTGATCGCGCACTCGGTTCCCGCTGGGCCATGGCCTATGATCTTCGCAACCTGGGGCAGACCCGTCTGAAGATGGGGGATGCCGCTGGTGCACTGCCGCAGCTGACCGAGGCGGCCGGTATGGCTTCTGACATCGGTGACAAGGTTAATCTCGCCAAGATTGATCTTGCCCGTGGCGATGCGGAATCGGCCCTGAAGCAGCCGGCTGCTGCTGAAGCGAGTTACCGGCGGGCCCTTGACAGTGCCGATGCGCTGCTGCTGCGCGAGGTTCGCTGGCGGGCGCTGTCCGGCCTCGCCAGACTGCAGAAAAATGCCGGGGATACGGCCGGTGCGGTGGTCTCGTTTCAGCAGGCGCTGGAAACGGTTGAGGGGTTGCGCGCCGAAATACGGCTCGACCAGTTGAAGGATGGTTTCCTTGCGGACAAGATGGACGTCTATTCCGGGCTGGTCGGCCTGCTGGTGGATCTGCAGCGGAGTGATGAGGCGTTTGCCGTGGCGGAGCGCTCCCGTTCCCGCAACCTGATCGATATCCTTGGCCGTCAGCGGTTGTCGCTGTCGGGGAGCGTTGATCAGGAGCTGTACGACCGGCAGAGCCGGCTCAAGGAGCAGATATTCGAGCAGGAAAACCTGGCGGTTCAGGCCGCTGACCCCGCAGCCAGATCACGGTACACTCGGGCACTTGAAAAACTGCGGGGAGAGTATCAGGACCTGCTGATTGAAATTGAACGGAAGAAACCGGAACTGCTGGCCCTGGTGAAGGTCAATCCGACCACCCTTGCCGATGTGCGCACAGTCCTGGAACCGGGGATTGTTCTCCTTTCCTACTATCAACTGCCGGACCGGCTGCTCTGCTGGAAGATCGAGCGTGACCGGTCATCCATGACCGTTCAGAATATTTCGGCCAGGGATCTCTCGGCGAAAATTGCTTCCTACCGCCGGATGCTGCAAAATCTTGAGCCGCTTGAAAAGCAGTCGCGCGAGCTGTATGATCTGCTGGTGTCCCGGCCGCTGGCCGGCAGTAGTGCAATCCGTGCGGTCGGAATTATTCCGCATGGTTCTCTTCATTATCTCTCTTTTGCCACCCTGAGTGACGGGCGGGATTATCTGGTAGACCGGCAGAAGCTGTTTTATCTTCCGGCGGCATCGGTGCTGAAATATACGCTGGCACGGCGCGGTGCCGGGAAGAAACTCCATATTCTGGCCATCGGTAACCCTGATCTTGGCAATGCGAGCCTTGATCTCCCCTTTGCCGAGCGCGAAGCCGGCACCCTGAAGTGGAATTACCCGAATGTGACGACGCTGACCCGAGCACGGGCGACGGAAAGCTGGGTTCGCGAACATATCAGTGAATTCGGCATTATTCACATCGCTTCCCATGGGGAATTCGATCCGGTCAATCCGCTCTTTTCGGCAATCCGGCTGGCCAGGGACAGCACGTATGACGGTAAGCTGCAGGCGGATGAAATTTACGGCCTAGACATCAGGGCTGATCTGGTCGTGCTGAGCGCCTGTCAAACCGGTTTGGGAGATATTCGCAGCGGTGATGATGTGGTTGGCATGAACCGCGCCTTCATGTTTGCCGGCACCCATTCACTGATGTCCAGCCTGTGGCGTGTCAGCGACGTTGCCACCGCGATCATGATGAAACAGTTCTACCGTAGCTATCTGCAGTACGGCAAAGCCGAAAGTCTTTCCCGGGCTATGCAGCAGGTGAAAAGCCGCTATCCGCATCCCGGGTATTGGGGGGCGTTCGTGTTGAGTGGGGATTATTTATAACAGCGGGTACAGAGTATAAACCGGAGGTAACGTATGAAAATTAATGGAACTATGGTTGTAGCAGCGGTGCTGCTGGCTGCGTCCCTGGCGCTGGCGGATGAGATCCGCTGGGTGTCCAGCGATGGGACGAGCCTTAAGTCCGAGGCCTCGGCCTCATCCCTGAGTGTAGCCGAGGTGCCGGTCGGCACGGAAGTTACGGTTGTTGAGGGGGGTGGCCGCTGGCTGAAGGTCCGGACGGCAGCCGGAAAAGAGGGGTGGGTGTATGCGGGGAAAATTTCCGATACTCCGCCTGCTGCGGAGGTCAGCGGCGGGGATGGGGGAATCTTCGGTGACAGCATGCAGAAGAGCCAGATCACCACGGCCAAGGCAGACAGTGCCCGCAGTATCCGCGGCCTTTCACCCGAGGCGGCACGATACGCCAAGGATCGCGGCACCCCGGAAGTGTACAAAAAATCCCTCGATCTCATACTGTCCCGAAAAGTCAGCGACAGGGAGCTGAAAGCGTTTCTGACAGAGGGGCGGATCGGTGAATATGCCCCGGTTCCGGGAGGTGGCAAATGAGACATTCATTCATAGTATCACTGCTGATCCTCTCCCTTTCTGCTTCGTCTGCCTCTGCCGGCTTTTTCGATGTATTGCAGGAGGTCATCAAACCGGATTCGAAAGAGGGGCAGATACTGTCCGGGGCAACCCAGATTCTTTCGAGCTCGCAGGAGATTGATTACCCGACCGAACGGGTTATCGGTGAAGGGCTGGCGCTGGAGGGGCTGCAGCGTTTCGGCAATCCGGTGAAAAACGAAGCGCTGCAGAAGTATGTCAATCTGGTGGGCGCTGCGGTTGCCGAAAATAGTAAGAGAGCGACAATTCCGTACCAGTTTGCCGTGCTTGACAGCCCGGTGCAGAATGCTTTTGCCGTTCCGGGAGGGGTTGTGTTCGTCAGTCGCGCCCTGGTTTCCATTCTGGACAATGAGGCCGAACTGGCCGCCGTGCTGGCTCATGAAATCGGTCACGTAGCGGCGAAGCATGCGCTGAAGAGTACCCAGCGCGCCCAGCTCTTTCAGGGGGTCGGCTCCATTACCGCTGCCAGTGTCGGTGGTGACAAGGGGAAGAAGTTTGCTTCGGCGATTGGCGATATGCAGGCGGTTCTGTTTGACAAGGGGCTTGATAAGGAGATGGAGTTTGAAGCGGATCTGGCGGCGATGGAAACCACCTATCGTACCGGATACGACCCGTCGGCCCTGATCCGGGTGCTGGAAAAACTGCAGAAGCTGGAAGCCTCCAGTACAAACAGGAAAGGGTCGTGGTTTTCCACCCATCCGCCCCTGTCCGAGCGGATTGCCCGGCTTCAGGCCCGGTTGCGGACTTATCCCGATTATGGAACATTGGCGCGTGTGCCGGAGCGTTTTGCGAAGATAGTAAAGGTTAAATAGCAGGCAGCGGCACCGGTGTGGCGAGATGCCCCCAATGACGGATTTAACGCACTCGATGTTGTTTGCTGAAGTGGCTGATTCCGTTCAATTATCATTTGACAAGCTCTTTCTGAAACGTGTATACAGTATGCGATTTTGCACCGTTCATAATTGCTGCACAACTATTTGAAGCATATATCCCACGAAGGAGGACGTACAGTATGATTGAAGCGTATCTTGCACATGAAAAGGAGAGGGCGGCCCAGGGTATCCCCGCACTTCCGCTTACCCCGGAACAGACTGCCGACCTTTGCAAATTACTGGTAAAACCACCCAAGGGGAAAGAATCCTTTCTGCTCGGGCTGATCAAGGACCGTGTTTCTCCCGGTGTTGATCCCTCCGCTAAAGTCAAAGCTGAATTTCTGGCAGGCGTCGTATCCGGCAAGCTCAAGTCGCCGCTGGTGACGTCGGTTGACGCCATCCGTATGCTGGGTACCATGATCGGCGGCTACAACGTTGCGCCGCTGGTTGCCGCCCTGAAAGACAAAAAACTTGCCGACGAAGCCGCCTGCGCCCTTTCCGGGATTACGCTCGTGTATAACGCATTTGACGAAATCGCCAAGCTGGCCACGACCGGCAAGAACGCCGCCGCTGCCAAGGTTCTTCAGTCATGGGCCGATGCCCAGTGGTTCACTCACCGCAAAGGTGTGCCTGAGACGATCAAGGTCAAGGTGTACAAGGTTGACGGCGAAATCAACACGGATGACTTCTCCCCCGCCGGCGATGCCTGGAGCCGTCCTGATATTCCGCTGCACTCCCTGGCCATGGGTAAAACCCGTTTTAAAGACGGTCTTGCCACCATCGCAAAGTTCCGCAAGGAAGGGTACCAGGTCGCCTTTGTTGGTGATGTCGTCGGTACCGGTTCTTCCCGCAAATCGGCCTGCAACAGCGTGCTGTGGGCGATCGGCGATGATATCCCCTGCGTACCGAACAAGAAAACTGCCGGCGTGATCATCGGCGGCGTTATCGCACCAATCTTCTTCAATACCGCCCAGGACTCCGGTGCCCTGCCGCTCAAGGCCGACGTAGCCGGCATGAAGACCGGCGATGTCATCATCATTGATACAAAAAACGGTGTCATCACCGACGAGAAGGGGAAGAAAGAGCTGTCCAAGTTCACCATCAGCCCCAATACCGTTGCGGATGAATTCCGCGCCGGCGGCCGTATCCCGCTGATCATCGGCCGTGCCGTGACCGACAAGGCCCGCAAGGTTCTTGGTCTCAAGCCGACGACCGTATTCACGCTGCCGGTCAATCCGAAGCCGAAAGCCAAACAGGGCTTTTCTCTGGCCCAGAAGATGGTCGGCGTTGCCTGCGGCGTAACCGGTATTCTCCCCGGTACCGCCTGCGAACCGAAGATGACGACTGTCGGTTCACAGGATACCACCGGTCCCATGACCGCCGATGAGCTGAAGGAACTGGCCTGCCTCAAGTTCCAGGCTCCGATGTATATGCAGTCGTTCTGTCATACCGCTGCCTATCCCAAGCCTGCCGATGTCAAAATGCACAAAAACCTGCCCGGCTTCACCGCTGAGCGGGGTGGTGTTGCCCTCCGTCCCGGCGACGGCGTCATCCACTCCTGGCTGAACCGGTTGCTGCTCCCCGACACGGTCGGTACCGGCGGCGATTCCCACACCCGTTTCCCCATCGGCATTTCCTTCCCGGCCGGTTCCGGTCTGGTTGCTTTTGCCGGCGCCATGGGTTTCATGCCGCTGGATATGCCTGAATCCGTGCTTGTCCGTTTCAAAGGGAAGTTCAATCCGGGCATCACCCTGCGTGATGCGGTGAACGCCATCCCGTACTGGGCGATCAAACAGGGGCTGTTGACCGTGCCGAAGAAAAACAAAGTCAACGTTTTCAATGGCCGTATTCTTGAAATGGAAGGTCTGCCGGAGCTGACGGTTGAGCAGGCATTTGAACTGACCGACGCCGCCGCCGAGCGTTCGGCTGCTGCCGGCTGCATCCAGCTGTCCGAGAAGTCGGTTGCCAAATATCTCAAATCCAACGTAGCCCTGATGAAGAAGATGATTGCCGAAGGGTATCAGGATGCCGTTACGCTGAAAAACCGCATCAAGGATGTGGAAAAATGGCTCAAAAACCCGACACTGCTGAAGGCAGACAAAACTGCCACCTATGCAGCGGTGATTGAAATCGACCTGAAGGACATCAAGGAGCCGATTCTGGCCTGCCCGAACGATCCTGATGATGTCAAGCTGCTCTCTAAAGTTGCCGGTACCAAGATTGAGGACGTGTTCCTCGGTTCCTGCATGACCAACATTGGACACTTCCGTGCTGCCGCCGAGATCTGGCGCGGCCAGAAGTTCAACCCCGAAGTCCGTACCTGGATCTGCCCGCCGACCCGCATGGATCAGCAGCAGCTCAAAGATGAGGCGTACTTCTCGGTGTACAGCGCCTTCGGCGCACGTATCGAAATCGCCGGTTGTTCACTCTGCATGGGGAACCAGGCTCGCGTGCCGGACGGGGTCAATATGTACTCCACTTCGACACGTAACTTTGATGATCGTATCGGTAACGGTGCCAAGGTGTATCTCGGTTCCGCAGAGCTGGGTGCGGTTGCGGCCCTTCTGGGACGTCTGCCGAAACCGGCGGAATTCCTCAAAATCTACAACGAGAAGATTGAGCCGAACAAGGATAAGATCTACAAATACCTGCAGTTCGACGAGATGCCCGAGTACAAATAGGTTGCGCTCGGAAATAACGGCCGCACAAAAGAACCCGCTCTGGATAACCAGAGCGGGTTCTTTTGTTGTACACATGCAAAAAAAGGTTTGCAGTGCTATCTGCAAACCTTTCTGGATTTTTCTGGTAGCGGAGGCCGGACTCGAACCGGCATGACCTTGCGATCGGCAGATTTTGAGTCTGCTGTGTCTACCATTTCACCACTCCGCCAGAGCGGTTACTTATAATTGAGATGAGATTGCACGTCAAGGATTATTGCCGCAACTCTACGACTGCAGACCGGGCAGCACGTCGGGTCAGCCCCGTTGGTATTCCGCCAGGAACGCGGTCTTGTAATCCATAAAGCGACCTTCGCCGATGGCGTGACGGATTTCGGCCATCATCGCCAGATAAAAATGGACGTTGTGAATGGCCGACAGCACCGCGGAAAGAACTTCATTGGATACAAAGAGATGGTGAAGATAGGCCCTGGTGAAATTCTGGCAGGTATAACAGCTGCAGCTCGGGTCAATCGGGAAAAAGTCACGTTTGTAGTTCTTGTTGGTCAGACGGATTCTGCCGCGACGGGTAAACAGCGTGGCACTTCGGGCATAGCGGGTCGGGATGACACAGTCAAACATGTCGATGCCGCGTTCAACGCTCTCAAGGATATCCTCCGGCAGTCCCACCCCCATCAGGTAGCGCGGTTTGTCTTCCGGGAGGTGTGGCGTGGTAAAGCCGACAATTTTCTTCAGGAGTTCCAGGCCCTCACCGACGCTTACCCCGCCGATTGCGTAGCCGGGCAGGTCAAATTTTCGCATCTCTTTGGCACACATTTCCCGCAAATCCTCATAGACACTCCCCTGCACGATGCCAAAGAGTGCCTGGCCGTTATCGGTCATGGCGTTTTGGCACTCCTTTAGCCACCGGATAGTTTTTATGGTGGATTTTTCGGCATAGGACCGGTCGCAGGGGTAGGGGATACATTCGTCAAAGGCCATGATGATGTCGGCTCCCAGATCCTGCTGAATCCGGGTGGCCGTGGCGGGATCCAGGTAGATTTCCGCACCGGTAATCTCATGTTTGAAGAACACACCATCTTCGGTGATGCGCTTGTTGGGGAGAGAAAAAACCTGGAATCCGCCGGAATCGGTGAGGATCGGTTTGTCCCACGCCATGAACTTGTGCAGTCCGCCGGCTTTTTTTACCAGCCCCTCTCCAGGTTGGAGATGCAGGTGGTATGTGTTGGAAAGGATGATCTGAGAGCCGGTTTCCTTTATCTGCGCCGGAGTAAGCGGCTTCATGGCGCCATGCGTTGCCACCGGCATGAAAATCGGGGTCTGGATGTCACCCCGTGCGGTACTGACTATGCCGAGGCGTGCCGAACTGCGGGGGTCTTTTTTTAACAGCTTGAATTCCATGTCAACTCCAAAAGTCGTAACCGGAAATGAGGCCCGGATATATTTGTCAGCAACCGTAGTAACAGAACGGTCGAATAATTGCAATTTGTGAGTATTACATGGGAGTTCTGGGCGTTTAAAATGCCAACTGTATACACAAAAGTGTTGCAATTTCTTAAAACGATGTTTAGTATCACACCGTTCCAAACACAGCACATGAGTGCGCCTGCCACTTGATTGACGCATCCAGATAAAACTCTCAAGGAGGTTTACGAATGAAAGTTGTTTCCAGATTCTGTTGGCGCGGTCCCCCGAGGCGTATCACGTAATATCATCCCAGGAATTCTCACCGTTTCAAAAAATTCACAATGTGAAGCATCACACTATCTAAAAGGAAGGAATGCCATGCAATTCACCTCGTCATCCATCGGCAGAAAGATCCTGATGGCGATCACAGGCCAGGCAATGGTTCTGTTCGCTGTCGTACATCTGCTCGGTAACAGCTCCATCTTCGGGTGGCTCAACGGTGGTATCAACGCCTACGCTGAACACCTCCACAGTTTGCCGCTGCCTATTATCATCGGCTTTCGTCTGGCTCTTTTGGCCATGGTCAGCGTTCACATCTGGTTTGGTATCCAGTTGACCATCGAAAACCGGGGCGGACGTCCTCAGCAGTACGCCGTCAAGTCTACTCAGAAGGCGACCTTCGCCAGTGAGAACATGATTTGGACCGGATCTCTTCTGGGACTCTTTTTGGCGTACCATCTGGCCCATTTCACCTTCCAGGTGATAAGTCCGGACACCGCCGCTTTGAAGCATCTTGTGCCGCTGCATAATGAGATGGTCCCGAATGTCCTGGGAATGGTCGTCGGCGGCTTCAAGAATTTCTTTGTGTCGCTGATTTATACCGGTGCGATGGTTGCCCTGTTCCTGCATCTTTCCCACGGCATCCAGAGCTTTTTCCAGACCATGGGGTGGAGCACCGACAAGAGCCAGCCTATTCTTGTTAAGTTAGGCACTCTGGTTGCTCTCGGTTTTTTCCTCGGTTATGTTGCCATCCCGCTGACAATTTTTGCCGGCATTCTGAAAGGTTAAGGGGGTTATTGTGATACTTGATGGAAAATGTCCAACCGGACCTATTGAACAAACCTGGGACAAGCACCGCTTCGATCTGAAGCTGGTCAACCCCGCAAATAAACGTAAATATAACGTTATCGTTGTCGGCACCGGCCTGGCCGGTGGCGCCGCCGCTGCATCACTTGGTGAACTTGGCTACAACGTTCAGGCGTTCTGCTATCAGGACAGCCCCCGCCGTGCGCACTCAATTGCAGCACAGGGCGGTATCAACGCTGCCAAAAACTACCCGAATGACGGCGACTCCATTTATCGTCTGTTCTACGACACCATCAAAGGGGGCGACTTCCGTGCCCGTGAGGCTGACGTCTGGCGTCTGGCTCAGGTGTCTAACAACATCATCGACCAGTGTGTAGCTCAGGGCGTTCCCTTTGCCCGTGACTATGCCGGTTACCTGGACAACCGCTCATTCGGCGGCGCCCAGGTTTCCCGTACGTTCTTCGCACGCGGCCAGACCGGACAGCAGCTTCTGCTTGGCGCCTATTCGGCCCTTTCCCGTCAGATCAAAGCCGGTACGGTCAAGATGTATGACCGCCGTGAAATGCTTGACCTCGTCGTCGTTGACGGCGTTGCACGCGGTATAACGGTGCGTAATCTGGTAACCGGCGCGATGGAAAACTATGCTGCTGATGCGGTCTGCCTTGCTACCGGTGGATACGTCAACGTGTTCTATCTTTCCACCAACGCCATGGGCTGTTCGGTTACGGCGAACTGGAAGGCGCACAAAAAAGGCGCTTACTTCGCCAATCCCTGCTACACCCAGATTCATCCTACCTGCATCCCGCAGGCCGGTGACTATCAGTCCAAGCTGACCCTGATGTCCGAGTCATTGAGAAATGACGGGCGCGTATGGGTTCCCAAGAAAAAAGAAGATTGCGGCAAGCATCCGAACGAGATCGCTGAAGATGACCGTGATTATTACCTCGAGCGTAAATACCCGTCCTACGGCAACCTGGCACCGCGTGATATCGCTTCCCGTGCAGCCAAGGAGCAGTGTGACGACGGTCGCGGCGTCGGCCCTGGCGGCCGTGGCGTGTATCTGGATTTTGCTGATTCCATCAAGCGTCTGGGTGAAGATACCATCCGCGAGCGCTATGGCAACCTGTTTGAAATGTATGAAAAAATTACTGACGAGAACGGCTACAAGCGCCCGATGCGTATGTACCCGGCACCGCACTATTCAATGGGCGGTCTCTGGGTAGACTACAACCTGATGAGCAACATCCCCGGCCTGTTCGTGCTGGGCGAGGCCAACTTCTCGGTTCACGGAGCCAACCGTCTGGGAGCTTCTGCTCTTATGCAGGGTCTTGCCGACGGCTACTTTGTTATCCCCTACACAATCGGCGGGTATCTGGCAACAGTTAAACCGGGCCAGGTTAAGGCTGACCATGCAGAGTTCAAGCAGTCTGTTGACGATGTCAAGGCAGAGCAGGACAAGTACCTCTCCATCAACGGCAAGAAAACCGTTTTTGAATTCATGCGCGAAGTCGGCGGCCTGATGTGGGAAAACTGCGGTATGGCCCGCACCAAGGAATCTCTTGAAACCAACCTCAAAAAGATTCCGGCCCTGCGCGAAGAATTCTGGAAGAATGTCAAGGTTACCGGCAGCGGCGCTGAGCTTAACCAGCAGCTGGAAAATGCCGGCCGTACCGCTGACTTCCTTGAGTTCAGTGAGCTGCTGTGCCGCGACGCACTGCATCGTAACGAGTCCTGCGGTGGTCACTTCCGTTCTGAATACCAGGATGCCGGTGAAGCACAGCGCGACGACGTTAACTTCTGTTATGTCGGCGCATGGGAATACAAAGGTGCCGGCAAGGAGCCGGAACTTCATAAGGAACCGCTTAAATTCGACAATGTACATCTCGCCGTAAGGAGTTACAAATAATGAGCGATCACAAGACCATGACTTTGACACTGATCGTGTGGCGCCAGAAAAATGCCAACGATCCCGGAAAATTCGAGACCTATACCGCAAAAAACATTACTGAGCATCACTCCTTTCTGGAGATGCTTGACTGCGTCAACGAAGATCTGATCTATGCAGGCAAAGATCCGATCGTTTTTGACCATGACTGCCGCGAAGGCATCTGCGGTATGTGCTCGCAGGTCATTAACGGCGCACCCCATGGCGGGCAGGACCGTACAACGGTCTGTCAGCTTCACATGCGCAAGTTCAAGGATGGCGATACCATCTACATCGAACCATGGAGAGCACGTGCATTCCCGATCATCCGTGACTTGATCGTTGACCGTTCCGCTCTGGACAAGATCATCCAGGCCGGTGGTTATACATCCTGCCATACTGGCGGTGTTGCCGATGGTAATGCCATCCTCATCCCGAAACCGGTTGCCGATGAAGCTATGGACGCTGCTGAATGCGTCGGGTGCGGTGCCTGTGTTGCCGGGTGTCCAAACGGTGCAGCCATGCTGTTTACCGGTGCAAAAGTTTCCCAGCTGGCTCTGCTGCCGCAGGGTAAAGCTGAAGCTGCTGAACGTGTAAAGAGTATGACAAATGCCATGATTGAATGCGGTTTTGGTAACTGCACTAACCACTATGAGTGTATGGCTGCCTGTCCGAAGGGGATAAACGTCAAGTTTATTGCCAGGATGAACCGTGAGTTCCTGAAAGCGCAGTTTGCCTGATTAGTATTTTATCTCTGTCGTATTTTGGGGCAGCCGTTACGGCTGCCCCTGTTTTTTTGGAGCTGAATTACGGTGGATTTGGATTTTGTTCGCATAGAAATCGAGATTACGGTAGAAATTCCTGCCCCTTTAGCCCCCGCTCTCTCTACCGTGTTGCGGAATTTTGAAGCGGAGTTTAAATCGGCGTGCTGTGATACACCGCAACAGGTGTGCACAACCTGCTCTCGGCGTGACCAGTGCCCCAGAGGGACTCTATTCAGGCAGCAGTTGTCGTCTGACCCTGAAATTGTCCGCCGTCACCAAAAGCCTCCATTACCGTTCTCCCTGTATGTTGATGGAGCGGCAGACAGTGCACTGATCTGCAGTGCAGGTTTGGTTGTTATCGGCACTGCTGTTCACTCTGTCGGATATTTTTACACTGCGCTGCTCAACATGGTTAATTCGGTTCTGACCTCGTTGTCGCCCCCCAACAGTTTTAACATTCGTTGCTACAGTCTCGATTATCACGGCGTCCGGCATGAAATCAGCCAAGGTGCATCTTTGCCCGATGGAGTTATTCTGCTCTCCGGTCAGCATATCATTCAGAATTCAGTTCATGCCAACTCCGTACGAGTATCTCTGAAATCACCCTTACGTCTCTTGACTAATGGAACAATTGCATATCAATTTGATTTTGCACAATTTTTCCGCTCCCAGTTGAGGCGCTGTTCGTCGTTATTTGCCTATTACGGAACCGGAGAGCTCAACCTGGATTATGTCAGGCTGTCAGAGCTGGCTCAAAATGTTACTGTCATTGACGATGAAATACACTATATTCAGCCGGCATGGTCAAAGAACCAGAACAGGGCTGGGTTGCTCGGGACAGCGGTATGTACCGGACTTGTTGAACCCATGTCTGCTCTGCTGCTTCTTGCCAGCTATTTTAATGGTGGCAAGGGGGCTTCTTTTGGCTCCGGATTTCATGGCATTGAGGTACTCTACTGATGGTGAAAGGTATAAAGGTGCGAAGGTTTATGATTCTGAAGGTGCTGTTCATGCTGCTGTCACTCAGTACCCTCCTTTCCGGCTGTCTGACCGCACGCCAGACGACAGATTTAGCGTATGTGAATGACACGGAGATAGCTTCGCTTTCCAGTACTGTTTCGCTGAAGTATGCGTCCCCGGACCGGAACATCTCCGGAAGCGGCTATATCATGTACCGCCAGCCAGATCAAATCCGGGTGGTGCTTCTTTCCCCGTTCGGTTCCGTTCTGCAGGACGTCTATGTGTCCGGTGATCAGGTGACGGTTATCGATACCGGCAACGGCATCGTGTTCAGCGGTTCTTATGCCGATCTGCCTGATAAAGGTGACTTCAGCGGCTGGCGACAC
The DNA here is from genome assembly GCA_903862245.1 of uncultured Geobacteraceae bacterium. Lineage (GTDB taxonomy): Bacteria > Desulfobacterota > Desulfuromonadia > Geobacterales > Pseudopelobacteraceae > JACRCG01. Next base: position 14,324 of record CAIOXL010000026.1, read on the forward strand.
ATTCATTGGCTTATGGACATTGATCAGCCGGGGCGTTCTCGTGCCACTGCGGCAATACAAAGGATCAACCGGTTCGGTCAGCCGGAAACGGTCGTTTTTGAAAACGGTTTGTTGGTTTCCAAGACGACTGCAGAGGGGGGGCATGCCAGTTATGCCCGCTATACGACCGTTCAGGGAGCTGTTCTCCCTCTTGAAATCGTGTATGAAACCGCAGCGAAAGAACTATTCACCATTCTTCTGGAGGAGCCCGAAGTTAATGTTGTTTTTGCTGATACCGCCTTTACGCCGAATGTTGGTAAACATCCCGTTTACCCGCTGTCCCGTTTGAGGTGATTGCCAAATATTTTCATCAGTACAAAAATGAGATGAACGTGAAAAAGAGTGAGCCTCTTGCAAAACTACATGCAAGGATTTGAATGTAAGTTATTATTGCATAACACCTTGAAATAATTGAGCTTCACGGCATTTTATGGTATTGTTCTGTTGCGAGCAAACCAGTACCAGGAGAATGCCAATGAAGCTCAAGGAAAGAATATCATGGTTGATGGGGAGCGTACAGCGGAGTTTGTTTCCCCATCTTGATGAATGTCTCGAAGTTCCCCTGACTGACCAGGAGAAGCATCTGGTTACAATCCTTGAGATTGTCCAGGTCGAGAAACATGTTCCAAAGAGCGCCTATAATCAGTGGCTCGGCCGTAAGCTTGAAGAACGAGAAGCACTGTCTCGCGCTTTTGTAGCCAAGTTGCTGTATAGGTATCCGACAACCAGAGATCTGATCAGGGCTTTGCATTCAAATCCGAATCTGAGGAAGATTGCCGGTTTTGAAGCTGTTGGTGATATTCCTTCCGAATCTACGTTCTCTCGTGCTTTTGGCGAATTTGCCGAAAACGGTATTGGCACAAAAGCTCTTGATACTCTGGTGGATGACTATCTTGCCGGAGAACTGATTGGCCACATATCCCGCGACGCTACCGCCATAGTTGGTCGCGAGAAGCCGGCAAAGAAGGTAAAAGCACCCAAGGTGGCGCGAAAAAGGGGACGGCCCGCACAAGGTGAAGTACGCGAGCCGCTTCCAATAAAGCGGCTTGAAAAACAAGTTACGCAATCAGCAGAGGACGCCATCAAAGAGTTGCCAACTCTCTGTGACCGCGGCACTAAAAAGAACGCCAAGGGGTACAAGGAAAGCTGGAACGGCTACAAGCTGCACCTGGACACCAACGACAACGGCTTCCCTATCAGTGCTCTTGTTAGCTCGGCATCCATGCATGACAGTCAAGCTGCTATTCCACTGATGAAGCAGACCAGCAAAAAGGTGACTTACTGTTACGACCTGATGGATGCAGCGTACGACGCTGGTCGGATCGAAGAAGTAAGCCGCCAACTTGGACATGTACCGATCATAGACCGGAACTCCCATGGCAAAGAGGTTGTTCCGATGGCGCCCCATGAGGCACAGCGTTACAAGATCAGAACAACCGCAGAACGTTCCAATGCCCGCCTGAAAGAAGATTTCGGTGCGGATAACATCATGGTGAAAGGTCATTCCAAAGTTAGTCTGCATCTGATGCTCGGAGTTTTAGTTCTCTTTGCGGATCAGCTAATACGGCTACTGGAATAGTAGATTCAAAGAGCAGAAAACTCATTACAACAGGAGACTTGCGTCAATGTCACCGTAACAACGCCAGAAAATTCAACAAATCAGAAACGAACCGAGGGCTGACACGAAAAAGACCGAATACAGCCCTTAAAAAAAGCTCGTCAAAATCAAAGTACAATCATTTTGCAAGAGGCTC
>CAIOXL010000027.1 GCA_903862245.1 uncultured Geobacteraceae bacterium
AAAATCGCAAGTCCGACAGACTCCTAGATGAAGATGGTCACCCGTGAACTGCTGGCTCAGGTCAGTGCCGAAGCCAGAGTGAATCCGAGGCTGCGTAAAAACCATAATTTCCACCCGACCGATGATTCCCGCTGTCACCGTCTCCTCAATGCCATTGAACCGGGCTCATACATCAGACCGCACCGTCATCTTGATTCCGAGAAAGACGAAGCTTTCGTGCTGATGAGCGGCACATTGGGGATTGTTATCTTCACCGATGCCGGTGAAGTGGCCGAAACGGCGCTCCTCTCCCATGCCGGCGGCAATCTTGCCGCCGATATCCCCCACGGTGTTTTTCATACCGCATTCTCCCTGGAGTCAGGTACCGTATTCTACGAAGCCAAAGCGGGCCCCTTCCGCCCGTTGGCAGAAGAGGAAAAGGCGGTGTGGGCACCTGAAGAGAGTGATCCGCAGTCAGCAGCCTACCTTGTACGGCTTCGGAGCCTGTTTGACTGATGGTCTCCTGCCGCCGTATATTCTTTCTGATCCCCCTTGTTCTGTTGGTAAGCGCTTCATGCCTGTTTGCCGCAACTCCCCAGCGTATGAGACCATATACGGGGATCGGGCTGTTCGTTCTGTCGCATCCGGACATGCCCCCGGAGCTGAATCTGCAGCTGTTTGAGGAGCCGGGACTTGCACGGCTTGGTGTCCTGAAGCATTCGGTTCTACCCGGAAACGGGTGGATCTTTGCCCGCTATGAAGGGGCGCCGCCGCTGATTGTTACTGCCCGAAAGGGTGAATGGCTGCGGATCGTGTATGATGATGCCGGGCGGGAAGCCTGGATTGGACCGGAGAAGAAGGGGATCTTTCAGTCGTGGGAGCAGTTTCTTCAACGGCAGACCTGCCGTATGCTCCCCGGCCTTCAGCCGAAATACTACCAGCTGCTGCAGCAGCCAGGCGGGGAACGGCTTGCGGCGCTGGCACCAAAACAGGTGCTCAAGGTGCTGAAAACAGAGGGGGCCTGGTGTCAGGTGCTGATGGACCAGATAACGACCGGTTGGGTGCGCTGGCAAGACGAGGATGGCAGGCTGCTGGTGGCGCCGGGGCGCTGATCCGTATTAAGTAAAACTGAAATAACAATTGACGTCCCGGTATCGGTATGGTATTGACACCGCCTATGATGAACACGATCAGGGCATATGCAGAACGAGCTATTACCGCTGCGGCGGATACAGCCGCAGGATTGCCCATAGTCTGCTGATTGTCGTTCTGTTTCACTGGATAATCGGAAGCCGTGGGCAGAAGCCCACGGCTTTTTTGTTTGAGAACTGACAGAAACCTGCACACATTTTCATAGAGGGAGGAGCACACATGAGAATTGAACTGACACCGCCAGGGACGGGTGAACTGACGTATGAAATCAGGAATATCGTCAACGTGGCAGAAAAGCTTCAGAAACATGGTGTCAAGATCAACTGGGAAAACATCGGCGACCCGATTGTTAAAGGCGAAGTTATCCCGGAGTGGATGAAGGAAATTGTCGCCAAGTCCGTAATGGACAACCGCACCTGGGGCTATTGCCATACCCGTGGTGTACTTGAAACCCGCGAGTTCATCTGTGATGCCACCAACAGCCGGGGCGGCGCTCAGATCACCCCCGATGACATTATTTTTTTCAATGGCCTGGGCGATGCCATTGCCAAGGTGTACGGCAGTCTCCGCCCGGAGGCGCGGGTACTTATGCCGTCGCCGTCCTACACGACCCATACGCTGGGCGAGATCGGTCATGCCCACTCCGCTCCCTCGCTGTACCGTCTCAAGCCGGAAAACAACTGGTACCCGGATATGGATGATCTGCGCAGCAGCGTCCGTTACAATCCGAATATCTGTGCCATTATGCTGATAAACCCGGACAATCCCACCGGCATGGTCTACACGAAGGAGCTGCTGCAGGAAATAGTGGCTGTCGCCCGTGAGAACGACCTGTTCATCATCGCCGACGAGGTGTACATCAATATTGTGTATAACGGTGAAAGCACGGTGCCGATCAGTGACGTGATCGGTGATGTTCCGGCGATTTCGCTGAAAGGTATCTCAAAGGAATTCCCCTGGCCCGGATCACGCTGCGGCTGGATTGAAGTGTATAACGGTCATAAGGACGAGAGCTTCAAAAAATATATCAACCTGATACTGACCGGCAAGATGAACGAGGTCTGTTCAACGACGCTGCCGCAGACGGTTATCCCGGAAATTGTCCGGCACCCGGAATACTCCGCATATCTGGCGCAGCGTATTGCCAGCTATGAAAAGATGAGTAACATCACCTACGAGTGCCTCAGTCAGGTACCCTCACTGCAGGTGAACCGCACCAACGGCGCTTTTTACATGGCAGTTGCATTCAAGGACGGCCTGCTGAACAACCGGCAGTCAATCCCGATTGCCAACCCTGAGGTACGAGAGCTGGTTGACGGGTTGATAAACCAGCCGGCTGTTTCTCCTGATAAACGCTTCGTGTACCAGATTCTGGCGGCAACCGGAATCTGTATTGTGCCGCTTTCTTCGTTCTCAACCCCGTTGCAGGGGTTCCGGGTGACGCTGCTGGAAAAGGATGAAAACGAATGCCGGCGAATCTATCGCATCCTGGCAGAAAAAATCGGTGAGTACCTGAATTCCTGACGGCCACCGGGCAACAATAAAAGAGGGGGAAAGGCATACGCCTCTCCCCCTCTTTTTAATTGTGCAGCTTCAGGGCGGTCAGGCCAGTTCAAGCCTTCTTGTCACTGTCCTCACTCTTCGGCTTGATTTCGATCTCGTCCTTGCCATCGGCAGCCTTCTTGAAATTACGGATACTTTTGCCAAGCGCTCCACCGATTTCCGGAAGTTTGCCGGCTCCAAAAACAACCAGAACTATGACGAGTATTATGATCATTTCCGGCATGCCAAAACCAAACATTGTACCTCCCCTGCAACGTGTGTATAGTTTCGGCGACAGTATCTTATTGATAAAAAAAAATCAAGTGTCGTGACCATCAATCCAATGAACCGGTTATAATGACGCGGGGATTCACTCCCTGAATAATTCGTGCACCGTGGAGACCAACCTGTGAGAATCACAAAACGCGTATTTGCCGTTTACGGCCTGCTTCTTTCACTCTGCCTGTTCGTGCCTGTTCGCGCCTCATATTCCGCAGATTCGGGCATTTCGCCGTTCATGGCCGGGAACCAGAGTCCGTTGGTACAGATCTACGGCCTCCCGCACGATACCGGCGCCGATATCGCGCCGGCCGGAACGTTTCACACCAGTCTGAATCAGGACCTTTCCAGCAATTACACTGTCCACAGCACTGCACGGGAACAGATAACGCTGGATGGTGAAACATGGCGAACTACCTTTGCGGCCCGGTACGGCATTGCACCCCGGTGGGAAGTTGGGGTGGAAATCCCCTACGTATGGCAGGGGGGCGGCTTCCTTGACAACTTCATCATCGATTGGCATAAAGCGTTTTCGCTGCCGCAGGGGGGGCGCGACACAGCTCCCAGGAACCGCTTGCTGTACAGCTACCGCAAGGATGGTACGGACAGGTTGCTGATGAACCGTGCCGGCTCCGGAATAGGTGACATTTCCCTGACCGGAGGGTTCAGTCTGTATGATGAACGGGGTGAGGAGGACCATGACAGGCTGGCGCTGAAAGCGGCGGTCAAGCTTCCTGTCGGTGACAGTTCACTCCTGCTGGGGAGCGGAAGTACGGATTTCACTCTTCAACTCTGCGGCAGTGTGGACCGCGACACCGAGTGGGGAACTCTCGGTGTGTTCGGCTCAATCGGCGGGATCGCCATGACCAGGAGTGATGTCCTCCGTGACCAGCATAACCCGCTTGCGGGGGTTGGCACCTTCGGCCTTGGCTGGGCACCGGCGTCATGGATCAATTTCAAGCTGCAGCTTAACGGCAATACTCCCCTGTATCGCGACAGCTCGCTCGATGAACTTTCAAAAAGTGCGCTGCTGCTGATAGTCGGGGGGGGGCTCAGACTGCCGGGGGATTACCTGCTGGACCTGGGGGTTGCGGAGGATGTGGCGGTATCCACTGCCCCCGATGTGAGTTTCCATCTGGGGTTGAGCAAGCGCTTCTAAACAGAAAAGCCCCTTTTCAGGGGCTTTTCTGTTATCCGGATTTGTCAGTACGCTCAGTATTTCTGATCGGCGTAGTCGACCCAGCCGCCGGCCAGAACCAGGGCTTTGTCAAAGGGGGAAATTTCAAAACTGAAGGCTTTCTGCTTTCCGCCGCCACTCATGGTTAGCACTCCGGACTCGATATCGATGCTCATGGCAGCATCCGCTTCGCCGCTATGGGAGAAAATCTGGTCGAGATCGGCCGCCGGGAGTTCAATGGCAGCCATGCCGCAGTTGAACATATTCTGCCGGAAGATGCGTGCAAACGATTCGGCAATCACGGCGGTGATACCGTTGACCTCAAACACCCAGGGGGCATGTTCTCGGGAGGAACCGCAGCCGAAGTTGGCGCGGGAAACGATAACCCGTGCGTTGACGGTCTTTTCCCCTTTCGGGTCAAAGCCGGGCAGTTTCAGATCTTCCAGAATGTACGGTTTCAAATCCTCTTTGGTAATCTCTGTCAGGTACTTGGCCGGAATAATCTCGTCAGTATTGATGTCGCTGCGGTCAAGAAAGAGGACCGGGCCTCCGAATGTTTTCATATGCGCTACTCCTCAAAGCGGAAATTTTTTCTCAGGGGTATAAATGAACGATTATAGATACTTCCTCGGGTCGGCGATCTTTCCTTCAATCGCACTGGCCGCTGCCGTGGCCGGAGACATCAGGTGCACCATGCCCCCCTTGCCCATCCGTCCCATGAAGTTCCGGTTCGTGGTTGAGGCGCAGACCTCATCATTTGCCAGAACACCGTTGCTCATCCCCAGGCAGGCACCGCATGTGGGGTTGGTGACACAGAAACCGGCTTCCATGAAAATATCGATCAGCCCCTCTTTTGCCGCGCTCTTGAAAATCGCCGGTGTTGCCGGCGAAAGGATGCCGCGAACATTCGGTGCCAGTTTGTGTCCCTTCAGAATCTGCGCCGCTATGCGCAGGTCTTCAATCCGTCCGTTGGTACAGGAGCCGATATAAATCTGGTCAAGCGGTGCGCCGGCCATTTCGGTTACCGTCTTCACCTGATCCGGTTTGTAGCCGAAGGTGACCGTTGGCTGCAGGATGGTGACATCGATCTCAATGACCTGGTCATATTCGGCATCCGCGTCGGCCCGCCACTGGGAATAGTCAGCCAGGGCCGCTTCCCGTCCGGCAAAATCATCCTTGATAAACGGCCACAGGTAGTCCACCGTGGTCATGTCCGGCTGGCAGATCCCTGACGTTCCGCCCGCTTCAATGGCCATGTTGCAGAGCGTCATGCGGGACTCCATGGACATGTCATCAATGGTGGAACCGTGGAATTCCATCACCCGGTCGGTCGCGCCGTTGACGCCGATTTTCCCGATAATGTGCAAAATGACGTCTTTGGCATAGACCCCTTTGGGGAGTGCGCCGGTAACGTTAAATTTTATTGTTTTGGGCTGGCGGAAGGCGCAGACCCCTTTCAGGATGCCGACTTCCAGATCGGTCGTTCCGACACCGGCGGCAAAGGCGCCGAAAGCTCCGTGGGTACAGGTGTGTGAGTCTCCCATGATGACCGTGTAGCCGGGACGGATGAAACCGCGCTCCGGAAAGAGGGCATGGCAGACACCGTTGGCGCCGACATCAAAGAAGTCCTTGATGTCGTGACGGCGGGCCCAGTCACGCAGAATTTTGGCCTGGGTAGCGGTTTTCGTGTCCTTGCTGGGGGTGACATGGTCAATAACCGCCTTGATCTTTGTCGTGTCAAAGACGCGATCCTTACCGCGCCGGATCAGGTCGTCAATGGCGATCGGCGTGGTGATCTCGTGGCAGAGCACCGCATCGAGGCGCAGCACTTTGGTGCCGGGAAACGGCTCGTTTACCAGATGAGCATCAAAAATCTTTTCTGCAGTTGTTTTACCCATTTTTCAACCTCGCGTGTTTCAGTAATGGCGACGTTGTAGCACAGATATCGGGAGAAAGTAAACCGCCGAACATTTTTTTGATGTGCTCAATTTACTGCGTTGACAGCAGGTTTTGCGTGGAAAACCAACCCATGCATGGTATAACTGCATCAACAAACGGATAGAATCGCGGGGTCGTGTACATGAATCAGGAATATCTGGAAAAAATGCTTAATTCGGTCCGGCAGGGGGGGCTCTCCGTGGCTGACGCTGTGCGGGAACTGCGCCAGCTTCCTTTTCAGGATATCGGCTGTGCCCAGATTGATCACCATCGTCAACTGCGCCAGGGGATGCCGGAAATGATTTTCGGAGAAGGGAAATCGGTGGAGCAGATAGTGGCGATCACTGCCGCCATGATTGACAAGGGGAGCAATATCCTCGTGACGCGACTGGATGCGGAGAAGGCGGCATTGGTTGTCCAGGCCCTGCCGGCAGCCTGCTATCACCCGGCTGCCCGCTGTCTGACCCTTGAGCAGCAGCCTCCGGAGCAGCAGGGGAAGGGGACCATTCTGGTTGTTTCTGCCGGAACATCCGACATCCCGGTTGCCGCCGAAGCGCTGGTTACGGCGGAGTTCCTCGGCAATCGGGTCGAGCATGTCTATGATGTGGGCGTGGCTGGGATTCACCGGCTGCTGGCGCGGAGCGAACAGTTGGCCGCCGCTGCGGTCATCATCGTGGTGGCCGGGATGGAGGGGGCGCTCCCCTCGGTGGTCGGCGGATTGGTGAACAAGCCGGTAATTGCCGTGCCGACCTCGGTCGGGTACGGCGCGTCCTTCGGCGGCATAGCGGCACTTCTGGGGATGCTTAACTCCTGCGCCTCCGGGGTGACGGTCGTCAATATTGATAACGGTTTCGGTGCTGCGAGCGCGGCAAGCCTGATGAACAGGATGTGACATGAACATCATCTATTTTGATTGCCAGGCCGGAATCTCCGGCGATATGACCGTGGCGGCGCTGCTCGATCTGGGGGTGCCGCTGGAGCATCTGCGTGCCGAACTGGCAAAGCTGGACCTCCCGGACGGTTCCTACGAACTGGCGACCTGCCGGACAGAACGTCAGCATATGCCGGCCCTGAAATTCGATGTGGCGGTGCACGACCACCATACCCATCGGCACTACTCCGGGATTGACGCACTGATCGCCGGGAGCGGGCTGTCCGGCCCGGCCAAGGAAAAATCACGGCGGATCTTCCGCCGTCTGGCGGAGGCCGAGGCGCGAGTGCATGGCGTAGCCGTTGAACAGGTCCATTTCCACGAAGTCGGTGCGGTTGACTCCATCGTAGATATCGTCGCCACGGCGATCTGTCTTGAGTATCTGCACGTTGAGCGGATATACGCTTCGGCGCTTCCCCTTGGCAGCGGTTTTGTGAACAGTGCCCACGGCAGACTCCCGGTTCCTGCGCCTGCCGTTGCCGATCTGCTGCAGGGGGTGCCGCTGCATGGCGAATGCGGCCCGGGTGAACGGGTGACGCCGACCGGGGCGGCAATTCTGGTGGCTCTGGCCAGCGGGTTCGGGCGGCAGCCGGTTATGCTGCTGGAACGGGTCGGCAGCGGTGCGGGGGGGCGGGATTTCCCCGATTGCCCCAATATTCTTCGGGCCTTTCTGGGGCATTCTGCGGCCGGGTGCGAAGCGTCTGACGACGTGATCGTTGCCGAGAGCAATATCGACGACTCCACCCCGGAGATTCTGGGATACGCCATGGAGCGTCTTTTAGAAGCGGGGGCGCTGGACGTGTTTATCACGCCGATTCAGATGAAGAAGGGGCGTCCCGGCGTGACACTCTCCTTTATCTGCCGTCCGGCGCAGCTTGATGAACTGGCCCGGCTGCTGCTGCGTGAAACCTCGGCCATCGGCGTGCGGCATTACCGTGCGGACAGAATCGTTCTGGAACGGCGGATTGTGGAACAGTCCACGGACTTGGGCACCGTGCGCTTTAAACAGATAATCGGCAGCGGCGGAGAAGTACTGCGGGCCTCGCCCGAGTATGAGGATTGCCGCCGGATTGCCCTCGAAACGGGAATCCCCTGCCGGGAGGTCATGGAGCGGCTGAACGGCGAAGGAGTGTCGGAGCCATGAAAATTTCAACACTGAGCATCGGCGATGAACTCATCTGCGGACAGGTGACCGATACCAACGCCGGTACGATCGCTTCCCTGCTGCTTGCTGCGGGGCTGCGGATTCAGCGGCACCTTACGGTCGGCGATAACGAACAGGATATCATCGGGGCATTGAACGACCTTGGCCGGGTCAGCGAAGTGATCATCGTGACCGGGGGGCTGGGGCCGACGGCGGACGATTTGACGTCACGGGCGGCGGCGCGTGCTACCGGGCGGCGTCTGGTGGTCCACGAAGAGGCGCGGACTCATGTCCGCCAGATGTCCAGTCGGCTGAGCAGCCTGATCGTCTGCCCGTTGAATGATAAACAGGCGATGATTCCGAGCAAGTCAACCCTGATCCCCAATCCCACCGGCACCGCCTGCGGCTTTCATCTGATGCACAACGGCAGTTTTCTGTTTTTCATGCCGGGCGTCCCGGCGGAGATGATCGTCATGTTCCGTGATACGGTGATTCCGTTCCTTCTGGAGCGGGCTCCCCGGAAACGGGTAATCCGTACCGCCAGTCTGAATCTGTTTGGACCGTGCGAGGCGGAAGTTGACGAACTGCTGCTGGGGATTGCCCGACCGGAACTTGGACTCACGCTTGGCATCTGCGTCACATTTCCCTGGATGAAAGTAACGCTGCGGGCAGAAGCGGAGAGGGAGAGTGCGGTTGAGGCACTTCTTGCATCGGCGCTGCAAACGGCACGGAACCGGCTGCTGGACTATTGTTTTTCTTCCGGCGATACCGGTATGGACGATGCGGTGGCGGAACTGCTCCGTGACAGCGGCATGACGCTTTCTCTGGCCGAGTCGTGCAGCGGCGGCCTCATAGCCAAACGGATTACGGATATTCCCGGTAGCTCCGCGTATTTTGGCGAAGGGGTGGTGACCTACTCAAATGAAGCGAAAAAGCGGCTGCTGGGGGTGCCGGCGGAACTGCTGGACCGCTGCGGTGCCGTCAGTTCCGAGTGCGCGGCGGCCATGGCCGGCGGCGTTCGGCTCGCTTCAGGGAGCGATCTGGGGTTGGCGGTCACCGGCATCGCCGGGCCGGACGGGGGGAGCGGGGAAAAGCCGGTTGGAACCGTATTCATTTCCCTGGCGGCACCTGACGGCTGCTGGACCGAACGTTTTCAGTTCAGCGGGAATCGGGCCGATGTCCGCACCCTCACTGCGTGGACGGCGCTGGACCGGCTGCGGCGTTATCTGTTGAAGAGGGTATCAAAACCGGCGTCTGGAGGGCGGTGTGCCTGAACTCCCGGAAGTGGAAGTGACCCGACGCCGGCTGATGCCGGAACTGGTGGGGAGGAGCTTCACCGGAGTGGTGCTTCGTGTGGCAAAACTCCGGCTTCCGGTGCCGGCGGAGCTGGCGGAGATTCTGCCCGGTCTTGCCGTGCGGAGCATTGAGCGGAGAGGGAAGTACCTGCTGTTTGACTGCGGTTGCGGCTGGCTGCTCGTCCATTTGGGGATGACCGGTTTCCTCCGGCTGCTCCGGAGCAGCACCCCGCCGGGCAAGCACGACCACCTGGATTTCATCTTTGACAACGGCCAGCTGCTCCGCTTCCACGATCCGCGCAAATTCGGCATTGTTACCTGGTTTACCGGGTCTCCGCACGATCATCCGCTTCTGGCCGATATCGGACCGGAACCGCTGACGGACTCCTTTAGCGGCGAATACCTCTTTACTGCAACCCGCAAGCGGAACTGTGCGCTTAAACAGTTGATTATGAACAGCTCTGTAGTGGCAGGGGTGGGTAACATCTACGCCAATGAGGCACTGTTCCGGGCCGGAATCCGCCCTGATCGGGCAGCCGGAACCCTGACTCATCAGGAGTGCATGGTTCTGGCCGGGGTAATTCGTGCGGTGCTGGAAGAGTCGATCGGAGAGGGGAGCACCTGCCGGGTGGCAGAGGATACGGTGGCCTATTATCCGCAGAACTTTTCGGTGTATGGCAGGGGCAGCGGGGAGTGCTCCGGCTGTGGAAACCGCCTTGAAGAGATCAGGCTGGGGAACCGGAGTACGGTTTTCTGCCTCACCTGCCAGAAGTGACGCTTCAAAACAGAAATTTCCTATCCACCGCTACGGTTCCGCAAACCATCCGGATAATTCGGCCAACAGTAAGCGTCGTCAGATAAAAATTTAGTCAGATAAAACCTTGCGATACATCTTCCGGGTATGGTACTTTTCTACCCCTTTTCATCTACACATCCTATAACTCAGGAGATACCGATTATGGCTGATAAAAACAGTATGCAGGAGAAAAACAAGGCGATTGATCTGGCTCTGAGCCAGATCGAGAAACAGTTCGGCAAGGGAGCCATCATGCGGCTCGGAAATGACGAGGCGCTTCCGGGGGTGGAAGCGATTTCCACCGGCTCCATCTCCCTCGACATGGCGCTCGGGGTTGGCGGCGTTCCCCGTGGCAGAGTCATTGAGGTGTATGGCCCCGAGTCTTCCGGCAAGACAACCCTGGCACTGCATATTGTCGCCGAAGCGCAGAAAACCGGAGGTATTGCCGCTTTTGTGGATGCCGAGCACGCGCTGGATATCGGGTATGCCCGTAAACTTGGCGTTAAAACCGATGATCTGCTGGTGTCGCAGCCCGATACCGGCGAGCAGGCGTTGGAAATCACTGAAACTCTGGTGAGGAGCGGCGCGATTGATGTGCTGGTTGTTGACTCGGTGGCCGCCCTGGTGCCGAAAGCCGAAATCGAAGGGGATATGGGTGATTCCCACATGGGGCTGCAGGCGCGTCTGATGTCCCAGGCACTGCGCAAGCTGACCGGCATTATCAGCAAGTCCAACTGCTGCGTGATTTTCATCAATCAGATCCGCATGAAAATCGGCGTTATGTTCGGCAACCCCGAAACCACCACGGGGGGCAATGCGCTCAAATTCTACGCTTCCGTCCGCATGGATATTCGCAAGATTGCCACACTGAAGCAGGGGGACCAGGTTATCGGTTCCCGCACCCGCGTCAAGGTCGTCAAAAACAAGGTTGCCCCGCCGTTCAAAGAGGTGGAGTTTGATATCCTCTACGGTGAAGGAATTTCGCGCACCGGCGACGTGCTTGACCTGGCGGTTGACAAAAACATCATTGAAAAAAGCGGTGCCTGGTATTCCTACGGCAAAGAACGGATCGGGCAGGGACGGGAAAATTCCCGCACCTGGCTGACAGAGCACCCTGCGGTGCTGGCGGAAATCGAAGGGCGGCTGATGGATCTGCTCAAGCCGGCCCCCGTTCCGGAAAAGGCGGCCTAACAACGGAGCCAGGCTATGGATCTGAACGAAATACTGACGATTGCGTGTAAAGCCAAAGGGTCTGATATTCACATCAAGACCGGCCTGCCGCCCATTGTCCGGATTGACGGGCGGCTTCATCCGATCCCCAACGCGGCACGCCTGTCCCCCGAATTTGTTGCCGATACCGCCATGGCGATGATGAACGAACGTCAGCGGCGGGTGTTCGATGAGCATTTTGAAGTTGACCTGGCGTATGCCGTGCCGGGGTTGGGGCGTTTCAGGGTCAGCGTGTACCGACAGCGGGGCACGGTGGCCATGGTATTCCGGACGATTTCATTTGTTATCCCGACCATGGAAGGGCTCAATCTGCCACCGGTCATGCAGAAAATCTGCCGTGAAGAGCGGGGTCTGGTCCTGGTGACCGGAACAACCGGCTCCGGGAAATCGAGCACGCTGGCGGCCATGATCGACACGATTAACAGCCAGCGCACCTGCAACATTATTACCATTGAAGATCCGGTGGAATTTCTGCACCGTGACAACAAGAGCATCATCAGTCAGCGCGAGGTCGGTACCGATACCCCCACCTTCTCGGATGCACTCAAAGGGGCTCTGCGTCAGGACCCTGATGTCATTCTGGTCGGAGAAATGCGCGATCTGGAAACCATAGAAACAGCGCTGATCGCCGCCGAGACCGGGCATCTCGTCCTCTCCACCCTGCATACGATGGATGCGGTGGAAACCATTAACCGTATCATCAGCGTTTTCCCTCCCTACCACCAGCGCCAGGTTCGTATTCAGCTGGCAAGCATTATCAAGGCGGTGGTCTCCCAGCGGCTGGTGCCGAAGGCTGACGGCCGGGGTCGCGTGCCGGCGGTGGAGGTGATGCTGGCCTCCGCACGGATCAGGGAGTGCATCGATGACAAAGAAAAAACAAAGCAGTTGAATGAAGCCATCTCCCAGGGGTTTGTTTCATACGGTATGCAGACGTTTGACCAATCGCTGATGAAGCTCTTTTCCAGCAAGCTGATCACCTATGAAGAAGCGCTGCGGCAGAGTTCAAACCCGGACGATTTTGCTCTCAAGGTTTCCGGTGTGTCCTCAACGTCGGATGCTTCCTGGGATGGTTTTGAAAGCAAGCCGGACGACACTGCCCGGGAGCCGGACACACTTGAGATCGAAAAATACTGAGCCATTGACGCCGGATCAGGCGTACCAGTATGCGCTGCGGCTGCTGACCGGCCGGGATTATTCCGTTGCCCGGGTCCGGCAGAAACTGGCGGCAAAGGGTGTTGCCGGGGAGGATCTGGAACCGCTGCTTCTCCGATTGGAGCGTGAAGGGTGGCTGGATGACCGGCGCTATGCCGGGCGTTTTGCGGAGTCGGCCCTTTCATCCGGTCGCTACTACGGTGTTCGTCTCCGGTTGGAGATGCGCCGCAGAGGTTTCAGTGCAGACATTGTCAATGAGGCACTGGCGCCGCTTCTGGAAGAACGGGATGAAATTGATGAGGTGCGATCAACGGTGGAGCGCCGCTACCCCGGATTCTGCTATGCAGCCGCCAGTGACCGGGATAAACGGAGAGTTGTCGGATTCCTGCAGCGGCGGGGGCTCGGGCTGTCCGCCATACTGAGGGCGTTACGAAGTGAAGAGTGATTCCGGCCTGCGGATCATATTTAATTTAACGAGGGTATCATGACAGGTACAGAGATCAGAGCACAATTTCTTCAGTATTTTGCCGACCGGGGGCACACGGTTGTCCCCAGTTCGGGGATTCTTCCCAAGAACGATCCGACGCTGATGTTTGCCAATGCCGGTATGAACCAGTTCAAGGACTGTTTCCTCGGACTGGAGGATCGCGGTTACTACCGTGCGGCAAGTTCCCAGAAATGCGTACGGGCGGGGGGCAAGCATAATGATCTTGAAAATGTTGGCCGGACGGCCCGTCACCACACGTTCTTTGAAATGCTCGGCAATTTTTCCTTCGGCGATTATTTCAAAAAAGAGGCGATCGCCTATGCCTGGGAGTTTCTGACCAAGGAGCTGAAGCTGGATAAAAGCCGCCTGTATGTGACGGTCTACACCGATGACGATGAAGCCGCCGATATCTGGCACCATCAGGAGGGAATCCCGCGTGAACGGATTTTCCGCTTTGGCGAAAAGGACAATTTCTGGTCCATGGGGGATACCGGCCCCTGCGGTCCCTGCAGCGAAATTTTTTATGACCAGGGGGAAGCTGTCGGCTGCGGGAGTCCCGAATGTACGGTCGGCTGCGAATGTGACCGGTATATGGAAATCTGGAACAACGTCTTCATGCAGTTCAACCGGTCAAGCGACGGCACCCTGACGCCGCTGCCGAAGCCGTCGGTTGACACCGGCATGGGGCTCGAGCGCGTGTCGGCCGTTATGCAGGGGGTCAGCTCCAATTATGACATCGACATCCTGCAGGGGATCATCCGCCATATCGAACGTCTGTCCGGCAAACGCTACGGCAGCGATGAAAAGGACAATGTCTCCATGCGGGTTATTGCCGATCACGCCCGTGCAGTCACCTTCCTGATCTGTGACGGTGCGCTTCCTTCCAACGAGGGGCGCGGCTATGTACTGCGCCGGATCATGCGCCGGGCGGCACGCCACGCCAAGATGCTCGGCTGCGCGGAGCCGATGCTCTACCACATGGTTGACGCAGTGCGTGAGGTCATGGGGGACTTCTATCCGGAGCTGCAGGAACGTGAGGTGTACATCAAAAAGGTCGTCCTGGGGGAAGAGCAGCGTTTTGCCGAAACCCTGGACCGGGGACTGGCTATTCTCAATGATGAGGTTGCCGCACTGCGTGCCGCCGGAAAAAATGTCATTCCGGGCGATGTCCTGTTCAAACTGTACGATACCTACGGGTTCCCGACGGACCTGACCGGAGATATTGTGGAAAGCGAAGGTTTTACAATAGATGAAGCCGGTTTTGAACTCTGCATGGAGAGGCAGCGGTCCCAGGCGCGTGAGCACTGGAAAGGTTCCGGTGAAGAGGGGATTGCGCAGGTGTACAAAGAGCTGCATAACAAAGGGGTGCGCGGCCGGTTTGTCGGCTATGATGAAATGTCCACCTATGCTCCGGTGCTGGCGCTCCTCCGTGACGGGGTCTCCGTTGAATCGGCTGGCGCCGGGGATTCGGTGGCGGTGGTCACGGAATGCACCCCGTTCTATGGCGATTCGGGAGGGCAGAAGGGGGACTGCGGTACGCTTTCCACCGGAAATGCGCATCTGAACGTCATCAGCGCCAGCCGCCCCTTCGTTGATATGGTGGTCCACCACGGGGTTGTCACGGAAGGTTCCATAACGGTCGGTGATGCCGCAGATCTGAAGGTGTCCCGTGTCGAGCGCGACGCAACCTGCCGCAACCACACCGCTACTCATCTGCTGCAGAGCGCTCTGCGCCAGGTGCTGGGCGATCACGTCAAGCAGGCCGGTTCTCTGGTGACGCTTGACCGTCTCCGTTTTGACTTTACCCATTTTACGGCGGTAACGGACGAAGAGCTGCGCCGGATTGAAACGCTGGTGAACGGCTTCATCATGGCAAATGATCAGGTGGTGACCCGCGAAATGAATGTGGCCGAGGCGATTGATGCCGGCGCTACGGCACTTTTCGATGAGAAGTACGGTGATTCGGTGCGTGTCGTACGGGTGGGGGAGGTCAGCATGGAACTGTGCGGCGGGACCCACGTGCGTGCGGCGGGAGATATCGGCCTGTTCAAAATCGTTTCTGAAGCGGGCATTGCCGCCGGCGTCCGCCGCATTGAAGCGTTGACCGGTTTCGGCGCGCTCGACTTTGTTCGGGAGATGGAAGATGAGCAAAAGGGCATTGCTGCGCTGCTCAAGGCGGAAGCCGGTAATTCCCGTGATCGTCTGGAAAAACTGCTGGCCCGTCAGAGGGAGCTGCAGCGTGAAATCGAAACCCTGCAGGGGCGGCTGAACGCCGCCGCTTCCGGTGATCTGCTGTTGCAGGCCACCGAGGCGGGGGGGATCAAGCTGCTGGCGGTGCAGGTACAGGTTGAGGATATCAAGGCGCTGCGTGACCTGTCAGATTCCCTGAAAGACCGGATAGGAGAGGGTGTCATTGCGCTTGGCGCCGCCATCGGCGGCAAGGCCAACCTTCTGGTTGCCGTGACCAAAGAGTTGAGCAGTTCAGTCAGGGCCGGCGATATAATCAAACAGATTGCGCCGATTGTCGGCGGCAGCGGCGGCGGCAAGCCGGAGCTGGCCCAAGCCGGGGGGAGCCAGCCGGAGAAGCTGGATGAAGCGCTGGCGGCGGTTTCCCGGATTCTTTCCGGGCAGTAATCAGGTTGATCAGGCCAGCGGAACTCCGGACGGGGGAGTCGCCCCCCTCCGGAGAACCGCTCTCTGCAGGGGGAATAAACCCCGCTTCTGCAATAAACTTTTGAGATTTTCACCGATTTACGGTAAACTGCCCCGCTCTCAAGTGGGCAGTTTTTATTTTTGGTGGGTCAGAAAACGCTCTCTACGATTTAGCGGCAGAGCACCGGGTTCGGTACCGGACCTATCCCGAGTCTCAGGAATGGACGGAAACAACGATGAAACAGTTAATCGAAAAAGCTAATACGCTCATGGAAGCACTGCCGTACATCCGGCGGTTTTCCGGCAAAACCTTTGTCATAAAGTACGGCGGCCACGCCATGGCGGACGAAAAGCTGAAGGAGTCGTTTGCTCTGGATGTCGTCCTGCTCAAGTCGCTGGGGATCAATACGGTTATCGTCCATGGCGGCGGTCCGCAGATCAATGACACCCTGAAGCGCTACGGTATCGTCTCCGAGTTCGTGCGCGGCATGCGGGTGACGGACGCCGAAACAATGCAGGTGGTCGAAATGGTGCTGGCCGGGCAGGTGAACAAAGAGGTGGTCGGCTATCTGAACCAGCATGGCGGACGTGCCGTCGGTCTTTCCGGCAGGGACGGCACTCTCCTGCTGTCAAAGAAACTGCTGCAGGAGGTCAGGGGGGAGGACGGTACTGTCGAGATGGTGGATATCGGTTTCGTCGGTGACGTCGTCAAAGTCAATACCGACCTGATCGCCGCGCTTGAAAACGGCAAGTATATCCCGGTGATCGCCCCGGTCGGTGTGGGGCCGGAAGGGGAGAGCTACAACATCAACGCCGACCTGGTGGCCGGACGGGTGGCGGCGGCGCTTAATGCCGAGAAGCTGATCCTGCTGACCGATATCAACGGCGTAAAGGATACCAGCGGGACTCTGCTGGAAAGCCTGTCAGTGGCTGACCTGCACCGGCTGATTGAGGAAGGTGCCATTACGGGAGGCATGATTCCGAAAGTCATTTGTTGTGCTGATGCTCTGAAGGAAGGGGTCAAGAAAGCCCACATTATTGATGGCCGCATGGAGCATGCCGTTCTGTTGGAAATCTTCACTGATGTCGGCATAGGAACGGAGATCACCAAATGAATTCGCAGCAATGGATCGAAAAATCGGACAAATACATCATGAAAACCTATGGCCGCTACCCGATTGTCCCGGTCAGGGGGGCGGGATGCCGGCTCTGGGATGTGGACGGCAAGGAATACCTCGATTTTCTGGGGGGGGTTGCGGTCAACAATCTGGGGCACTGCCACCCGAAAGTTGTTGCAGCCCTGCAGAAACAGGCGGCGGAGCTGATCCACTGCTCCAACTACTATCAAATTCCCCAGCAGATCGAGCTGGCGGAACTGCTTTGCAATCACTCCTTCGCTGATAAGGCGTTTTTCTGCAACAGCGGCGCCGAGGCGAACGAAGCGGCCATTAAGCTGGCGCGGAAATACAGCCGCGACACCTTTGGCCCGGAGCGGTACGAGATTATCACCGCCGCCGAATCTTTCCACGGCCGCACCATGGCCACGGTTTCGGCCACCGGCCAGGAAAAGGTGCAGCGCTTCTTCGATCCGCTGCTGCATGGCTTCAAACATGTCCCTTTCGATGACGTGGCCGCGCTGGAAGCGGCGGTAACCAGCACCACCTGCGCCGTCATGCTGGAGCCGATCCAGGGGGAGGGGGGCGTTAACATGCCGTCGCCCGGCTATTTTGAAGCGGTGCGTGAACTGTGCGACCGGCACGGCCTTCTGTTGATTTTCGATGAGGTCCAGGTGGGGATGGGGCGTACCGGCAAGCTGTTCGCCTATGAACATTTCGGCGTGACTCCCGATATCATGACCCTGGCCAAGGCTCTTGCCGGCGGGGCACCCATCGGCACCATGCTGGCCAGGGACAAATTTGCGTCGGCGTTCGTGCCCGGCACCCATGGCTCAACCTTCGGCGGTAATCCGCTGGTGTGTGCCGCAGCCATCGCTACGGTCAGGACGATTCTGGAAGACGGCCTGCTCAATCGGTGCGAGGAGATCGGCGAATACCTGACGGGCGAACTGGAAATCCTCGGCCGCAAGTACCCGTTCGTCACGGAGGTGCGCGGCGTCGGACTCATGATCGGCATGGCGCTCTCCATTCCGGCCGGAGACATTGTCAGAAAAGGGCATGAGCGGGGGCTGCTCCTGAACGTGACCCATGACACGGTGCTCCGTTTCGTTCCGGCGCTGGTTGTCACCAAGCAGGAAATCAATGCAATGATTGCAATCCTCGACGGCATTTTTGCCGAGGTTGAGGTATAGGAGAGAAGGATGACCCGACATTTTCTGGCGCTGCACGATTACACCAAGAACGAACTTGATGAAATGCTGGCCCTGGCTGCCGATCTGAAGAGGAAGCAGCAGGAGCGGATTCCCCACCGGCTGCTGGACGGCAAGACGGTGGCGCTGATTTTTGAAAAGGCCTCCACCCGTACGAGAGTTTCTTTTGAAGTGGGTGTTTTTCAGCTTGGCGGCCACGGCCTGTTCATGTCCTCCGGGACATCACAGATGGGGCGCGGTGAGCCGATCAAGGATAGTGCCCGTGTCATGTCCCGCTACTGTGACGGGGTAATGATCCGCACCTTCGGTCAGGAGATCGTTGACGAGTTTGCCCGGTATTCCGATATTCCGGTTATTAACGGCCTGACCGATCTGTTCCACCCCTGCCAGATCATGGCTGACCTGCAGACGGTCATTGAACGGAAGAACTCCTACGCGGGCCTGACCTTCGCCTGGGTTGGGGATGGCAACAACATGGCCAACACCTGGATTGAAGCGGCCGCGATCTTCGGTTTTGCCCTGCGCCTGGCCTGCCCGGCCGGATATGAACCGGACCAAAACGTTATGGCGTGGGCGCAGGCGACGGCTCCCGGACTGATTTCACTGACGACCGATCCTCGGGTAGCGGTGGCTGGTGCCGATGTTGTCAATACGGATGTCTGGGCCAGCATGGGACAGGAGGCTGAGCAGAAAGAGCGTGAAAAAGCATTCGCCGGCTACTGCCTGGATGATGCGCTGCTTTCGCTGGCGAAACCGGACTGCATCGTTCTGCACTGCCTTCCGGCCCACCGGGGTGAGGAAATATCCGACTCGGTCATCGAAGGAAAACATTCTGTCGTCTGGGATGAAGCGGAGAACCGGCTGCATATACAGAAGGCCATCATGGCCACGTTAATAAAATAAGCGCAGCACACAAAGGAGAAAAACATGGCTACCATCAAGAAACAGGAGATCAAAAAGATAGTTCTCGCCTATTCGGGGGGGCTGGATACGTCCATCATTCTCAAATGGCTCAAAAACGAGTACGGCTGCAAAGTGGTCGCTTTTGCGGCCGACCTGGGGCAGGGGGATGAGCTTGCTCCGATCCGTGAAAAGGCTCTGGCTACCGGTGCGGACAAGGTCTATATCGACGATCTCAAGGAAGAGTTCGTGCGCGACTTTGTGTATCCCATGTTCCGCGCCAACGCCATCTATGAGGGGCACTATCTGCTTGGCACCTCCATTGCCCGCCCGCTGATCGCCAAGCGTCAGATGGAAATTGCCGCCAAGGAAAAGGCCGATGCCGTTTCCCACGGTGCCACCGGCAAGGGGAACGACCAGGTCCGTTTCGAACTGGCCTACTACCATTTTGATCCGTCCATCAAGGTTGTTGCACCCTGGCGTGAGTGGGATCTGAACAGCCGTCAGGCGCTGATCGAATACGCCAAGAAGAACGGCGTACCGATGCCGACCATCAAGAAGCGCCCCTGGTCGTCTGACCGGAACATGCTGCATATCTCCTTTGAAGGGGGCATTCTGGAAGACACCTGGGCGGAAGCTCCGGAAGAGATGTATGTCCTGACCAAGTCTCCGGAAAAGGCGCCCAACAAGGCGCAGTATGTGGAAGTGGAGTTCAAGAACGGCAATGCCGTTGCGGTGGATGGGGAAAAGATGACTCCGGCACAACTGCTGGCGCACCTCAATTATATCGGCGGACAGCACGGCGTCGGGCGGGTCGATCTGCTGGAAAACCGTTCCGTCGGCATGAAATCACGCGGCGTGTACGAGACCCCCGGCGGCACCATCCTGCGCGAGGCCCATTCCGCTGTGGAGCAGATCACCATGGATCGTGAAGTTATGCGTATCCGCGACAGTCTGATTCCCGAGTATGCCAAACAGATCTATGCCGGCTACTGGTTCTCCCCCGAGCGGTTGATGCTGCAGACACTGATCGACGATTCCCAGAAATGCGTGAACGGTGTGGCTCGCGTCAAACTGTACAAAGGTCACTGCCGTACGGTCGGCCGCAAGTCCGAAACCGACTCGCTCTTCAACCTCGACTTCGCCACTTTTGAAAAGGACCAGGTGTTCAACCAGGCGGATGCCGAAGGCTTTATCAAGATTAATTCGCTGCGGCTCCGCATCCGGTCGCTGATGCAGGCCAACAGAAAGAAGTAGGGCTTGACGAAAAAACGTTTCAAGAAAGAACACATCGTCACCTCTGTTGTGGCGGTGATTGTGGATGACGAGGGGCGGGTACTCCTTACCAGGCGGAGTATCCCCCCTTTTCAGGACCTGTGGGTCATGCCGGGGGGGAAGATCGACCTTGGTGAACCGATTCTGGAGGCGTTGAAGCGGGAAGTGTATGAAGAGGTGGGGCTGGAGATAGAAGTCGATGGCTTGATCGACGTGTTCGAACACCTTACCCCCGGTGAGGATAACTGCCACTTTGTGATCCTCTATTACCGCTGCCGTCCACTCCACTGTGAGGTCATACACAACGAAGATGAGGTTGCCGAGGCACTCTGGGTTTCCGGCAGTGAGCTGTCCGGCTATGAGATACCGGCCGGCGCACGCTTCATACTTGGCAGGCTGTTTCCGGAATTACCTTTGAGCGCCATCAGGGACAGGGCCGATGCCTGAAATCATCGACAAAAAAGTGAATCTTGAATTTCCCCTGGGGCACCACCTCCACTGCATGGTGGCCCAGATTCCCAACCATCTCAAGCGGGCGGAAATTGGCTTCCGCCTGGTTGATCCTGAAGAACAGTGGCGCCTGGTCAATTCGGTGCTGGATCTCGTGGCGACCGGGGAAGGGAACCTGAAAAAGCTCCATATCCTGCTGTTCCCCGAATCGAGTCTCCCCGCTTCCCGTTTTGATGACATGCTGGCAGTAATCGAGCAGCGCTTCCGCCCGAACACGGTGACGGTATTCGGTGTGGAACACATTCTGCTGCGGGACTACCGTGCTCTTCTGGAACGTTTCCGTGCGGACAATACCGAGGCGATCGATCTGGTGGACCATGATATCGATTCCGGCGATATCATGAATATGCCGGTTAACTGGTGCTGCATTGCTGTTAAGGAAGCCGATGGCCGGCTGCGGGTCTTTCTTGAGGCCAAGAGCCATCCGTTCCACGGTGAAGAATACCTTGATGCATTTCACGATCTGTACCGTGGCAGGCATTTTTACCTGTTCCGCAGCCGCCCGGCATGTTTCAATTTTATGGCGATCATCTGTCTGGACTACCTGTATCGCGACCTGTACACGTCGAACATACGACGGATTATCGACCGCGCCAACCAGCTGTTCTTCACCACCCGGCAGGGGCTGGACTGCCTGCTTGTCATCCAGTGCAATCCGAAGCCGGAGCACCGTGCCTATCGTGACGTGATCAGCGGTTTTTACGGTGAATACCTTGAGGATACCCCCGGTGTGCGGGAAACGGTGACCGTTTTCGGCAATGTGTCGGAGGATACGACGATTGAAGGTTCTCCTCCGGGCAGCGCCTTCGGCAGCTCGTATGTCGTGCTCAACCGCAATCACCGATTGGCGCAGGTCCGCTTTTCTGAATTTGCCACGGATGATTTTAACGGTGCCCCGGTCTGCCGGCTCCGCTTCGGCAAGGGGACGCGGCTGCTCTATTTCAACCTGCCGCCGCAGCATGAGATTGACCCGCGCACCACGCGCCTTCCGCTCAAGGTTCATGCCGTAATGGCCGTTGATGAATCGGGTGTGTGGCGTAAGATTGCCATCGATGAAACGGCGGAGGGTTTGTAGAACTCCGGATTTCTGCAGAGAATTTTTTACTGGTAGCCGTACCGTTGTTCAGTACCATGCGTACCCATTTTTTTCATGTTCAGGAGAATGTATGTCCAAAGATAAACTCTGGGGCGGTCGTTTTACCCAGCCCACCGATGCCTTCGTCGAGGAGTTCACCGCATCGATTCAATTCGACAAGCGCCTCTATCCTCAGGATATTCGCGGTTCCATCGCCCATGCCCGCATGCTGGGCAAACAGGGGATCATCCCGCTTGACGATGTTGAACAGATTGTCCACGGGCTGCGTACAATTCTTGGCCAGATAGAGGCGGGCGAGTTCGATTTTTCCATCAGCCTGGAAGACATCCACATGAATATCGAAGCGCGTCTCTCGGCCGCCATCGGCGAGGCGGGCAAGCGCCTGCACACCGGACGTTCGCGCAACGATCAGGTGGCGCTTGATATCCGGCTCTACCTGCGTGACGAAATTGTCGAAATCACAACCTACCTTGACCTGCTGATCGATGCCCTGCTGAACCAGGCCGAAGCGAACCTGGATACGCTGATGCCCGGCTTCACCCACCTGCAGACCGCACAACCGATCCTGTTTGCCCATCACCTGATGGCGTATGTGGAGATGTTCAAGCGCGACAAGGGGCGGTTGGAAGATTGTTCCAAACGGGCTAATGTACTCCCTCTGGGTGCCGGTGCCCTGGCAGGCACGACCTTCCCGATTGATCGTGAGTATGTCGCCGAACAACTTGATTTTCCCAGCATAACACGCAACTCGCTGGATGCGGTTTCCGATCGGGATTTTGCCCTGGAATTTCTGGCGTCCGCCTCGATTGTGATGATGCATCTGTCCCGTTTTTCCGAAGAGCTGATTTTGTGGTCAACCAGTGCGTTCAAATTCATTGAGTTATCCGACGGCTTCTGTACCGGCTCATCAATCATGCCGCAGAAAAAAAATCCGGATGTACCGGAACTGGTGCGGGGGAAAACCGGCCGCGTGTATGGCAACCTGATGGCGCTTCTGACGACCATGAAGGCGTTGCCGCTTGCCTACAACAAGGATATGCAGGAAGACAAGGAGCCGCTTTTTGATACGATCGACACGGTCAAGGGGAGCCTCAAAATCTTTGCCGACATGATCCGTGAGATGCGGGTAAACCGGGAAAATATGCGCAAAGCGGCCGGGGATGGCTTCTCGACCGCCACCGATGTTGCCGATTATCTGGTGCGCAAGGGGCTGCCATTCCGTGATGCCCATGAAGTGGTCGGTAAAGCGGTGGGCTACTGTGTCGAAAAACAGGTGGATATTACCGATCTGTCACTGACGGAGTGGCAGCTCTTTTCGGCCAGAATCGATGGCGATATTTTTGACTGCTGTACCGTGGAGGCCAGTGTCAATGCCCGTAATATTCCGGGCGGAACGGCACGTGAACGCGTCTGGAGTGAAATTCAGAACGTGCGTGCGGGAAACTGAGTCACCATGTATTGCGATTATTTCGGCTTTTCAGAGAAACCGTTTACGATTACGCCGAATCCCCATTTTGTGTTTCTCAGCAGTGTCCATCGTGAGGCGTTTGCCCGGTTACTGTACGGTGTTGATAGTCATGCCGGTTTCATCGCCCTGACGGGGGAGGTGGGGACCGGCAAGACGACTATGCTTCGCACCTTGTTGACCCAGCTTGACCCGGAGAAGTATACCAGTGCCCTGATCTTTAATTCCTGCATGTCGGGCGAACAGCTGCTGGCAAGTGTCTGCCGGGAACTGGGCATCGAAACCGTAGAACAGAACCGGTATGGGTATCTGGAAGCACTCAACGGATTTCTGATTGATCAGAACAGCAAGGGGCGGACGGTCATTCTCGTCATCGATGAGGCGCAGAACCTGGACCCGGAAGTTCTTGAACAGGTGCGCATGATCTCAAATCTGGAGACGGAACGGGATAAGCTGATTCAGATTATTCTGGCCGGCCAGCCGGAACTGAACGCGGTTCTCAGGCGGCACGACCTGCGCCAGCTGAGCCAACGGATTACGGTGCGCTGCCGGCTTGCACCGATGAATCTTGATGAAACCTCCCAGTATATCAGCCACCGTCTCAGGATTTCCGGCAGCCGGATTCCCGATCTCTTTTCGCCGCGTGCCGTCAAGCGGGTCTACCGGTATTCACACGGAAATCCCCGGTTGATAAATGTAGTGTGTGAACAGGCGCTGGTCATGGCCTGGACCCGCGAGACCCGGTCTGTTTCCCCTGTTATTGTGGCAGACGTTATTGCAGAACTTCACCCGTTCGGGGAGTATGATGGGCTCCGATCCCGTATTTCAAACTGGCTGTTTGCCGGAAAGTGACCGTACTGAATGAGTTATATTCTTGATGCTCTGAAAAAAATCGAGCACGAAAAAAACAGAAAACGCCCGGATGGCCGTGTCAGTATTTCGGGCGATCTGTTTCAGGAACGAAAGAAACCGGCAGCACGTGGAGGTATCTGGAAAATTGCCGCTGTGATCACGGCTGTGGCACTGCTCACCTGTGCAGGTACTTGGTATGCCCTGCGCGGGAACGGCAAAAAGCGCCCTGCTGCCGTGCGTCAGGTCGTCCCGGCGCCGGTTGCCCCGCCTCCAGTTGCTCCCCCACCTGTGGTGACACCAGCCATTACTGCACCCTCTCCGCCGCCGGCTCCTGTCGCTGTGACACCTGCGGCACCTGTTCCTGCACCCCCTGTCGCGGCCAAAACCACGAAAAAACAAAAAGCCGCCCCGGTCCCGGTGCGCGCTCCTGCGGCTGTTCCTGCTCCCGTCCAGCCGGCACAGGTCGTACCGTTCGTACCGGCACCGGCTGATATCAAACTGTCCGGTATCGCCTGGCAGGACGAGCGCCCTGGCCGCCGGGCAGTTGTTAACGGCTATCTGCTCAAGGAAGGTGCTGCTGTGTCGGGGGCTACCATTACCGACATTCTGGCTGATCGGGTCCGTTTCACATCGCCTGCCGGACGGTTTGAAATCAGACTTGACTCCGTGCTCCCTGCAGAGGTTCCGCGATGAGCTGGTTCAGATTGCCGCTGCTGGTGGCTGTCATCGCAGTGATGACAACTGCTTGTGGCAGAAAAGCTGCATTGATCTACCCGGATATGCTGATACCGGCTGCGCCGTCTGACGTTTCGGTGCAGCAGAGCGGTCCGGCTGTTAAGCTTGTATTTACCCTGCCGGATAAAGATCGAACCGGGCGGACAGTGCCGGGTGTAGCCGGCGTAAAAATCAGCAGGCTCGCCGCTGAAACGGATCAGATCGAAGTGTGCCCTGCCTGCACCGTCGACTACCGGCCGCTGCAGACGCTGTATCTGGACCATCTGCCGCCGGTTGCCCAGCGCTCCGGTAATCGCCTGATCGTTCTGGACAATGATGTGCGGGGCGGGAACACGTATTCCTATCGGATCGCTCCCTTCACAGCAGACGGCGTGGATGGTGTCTATTCTCCCCCTGTGGAGGTTCGTGCCGTTACAGCCCCTCCTGCCCCTGAATTACGAATAGAGGCGTTTCCGACGGAGGTGAGGCTCTCTGTCGCCCCATACCAGCACTCCGCCACACGTCTGCTCGGCTTTAACCTGTACCGATCGTTCGGTGCCGGACCCCGCTCATACCTGCCGCTCAACAGGGAGCCTCTCAGTGGGAGCGGATATGTTGACACGACGCTTGAACGTGGCCTGAAGTATCGCTATTCAATACGAATGCTTATACTCCCTGAATCGGGGGGTGTGGTTGAAAGCCTTGAATCAAATACGGTAGAGGGGATGCTGAAGGACGATGAATAGGAACTGATGTCATACGTGAAAAAGAAAACGGGCACCCTTTGCAGGATGCCCGTTCTTTTTTGGCCATTAGTAAAAACCGGAATTACTTGGCAACAGTTTCAGCAAGTTTGACAGCGATTTCTTTGTAGGGGTTGGCGAACAGGATGATCAGACAGACAACCAGCGCGTAGATCGCCAGGGACTCGATCATGGCCAGACCGATCATCATGGTGGTCAGGATCTTCCCGGAAGCGCCGGGGTTACGGGAAACGCCTTCAACAGCGCTTTTAACTGCGAGACCCTGGCCAATGCCGGTGCCTACGGTGCCCAGTGCCATACCAATACCTGCTGCCAGAACGCACATCGTGAAAAAACTCATTTTTACTACCTCCGTATGGTTTGTCTCCTAAACAGTATAGGAGTAATGAAAGTATAGTTGTTGCTGACGGATCAGTGTGCTTCTTCCAGCGAACCCTGGATGTAGATCATGGCCAGGAGCATGAAGACGAAGGCCTGGATGAAGGAAACCAGAACACCCATCAGCATCATCGGCAGCGGTACCAGAAATGGTGCCAGTCCGAAGAAAATCATCAGAACCAGTTCGTGACCGTTCATGTTGCCGAAAAGACGCAGTGTGAGCGATACCGGACGGCTCAGGTGGCCGATGACTTCAATAAAGAACATTACCGGAGCCAGCCAGGCAATCGGTCCGCAGAAATGTTTCAGGTAGTGCAGCCCATGATGTTTGATCCCGACCACGTGGGTTGAGACAAAAACAATTACGGCACAGGCGGCCGTGGTATTGATGTTGGCGGTCGGCGGGAAAAACCCGGGGATAAGGCCGATAAGATTGGAAACGAGCACAAAGATTGCCAAAGTGGCGATCAGCGGGAAGAAGGGGCGGCCATGCTCTCCCATGGTGTCGACGATCATGGTTTCAATGCCGCCGACAACAGTTTCCATGAAGTTCTGCATGCCGCCCGGGATGGCTTTCAGCGCTGACGTGGCCAGCAGCGAAAGAACCAGCAACAGCACGATGATCAGCCAGGTGTAGGAGATGGCATCGGCACTTGCTGCGGGAATGTGGAGCGGTGCCAGCAGTTTGCGGAAAAATTCAAGAAAAAGTAAGGGGTGAACCATGGAGCTAACCTCCTGCGCGCAGGGCGCTGTATAGTGAAAGTGCTACTATGTTGATTACGATAACCGAGAGTCCGATAAAGAGCCCCACTAATGAAAACCAGCCGGACGTAATAATAAAATACAGGAGCAGGCCGGTGATGGTCAATCGGGCTACATACCTGAGTTGGGCGTATACTGTTGCCTGTGCAGGCAACTGACCGAGGATTCTCTGGAGTACGTTGCGAATCCAGAAAAAATTGGCTATGGCGATACAGCCACCGGCCAAAGCGCCAAGACCGACCTGCAGAGAGACAAGAGCCCATCCGGCAAACGTCAGGAAAGCCAGAAGTCCCAGACTCCCCTTGATGATGACAGCAAAGAGGTTATCCTCGTTGATCGTTATCATCACTTTTACGGATCTCCCTGCCGGCGATAACATACACGTTCTTGAAACCGGCGGCAATTCCGATGAATAGAAAAATATAAAAGAACCAGGGCTTCGTGTCGAACCAGCGATCAAGTGTCAGGCCAAACCAGACCCCGATGCCGATTGCCAGTACCACAGAGATGCCCATGCTTGAAACCATGGCAAGGCTCTGAAAAAGCTGGCGATTATTCGATGCCATGAGATTCCGGCAGTGAAGGCGGCATAAAACCGGTATTGCTTACCACAGGTGGCGTTACTATGTCAAACAGAAACGAAAACATAGGTCAGGCAATCAGCTTGAAGCACTTGGCCGCCGCTGCAATTGTTTTTTCAATATCGTCTTCGCTGTGAGCGGCTGAAATGAATGCTGTTTCAAATTGGGAAGGCGCCAGATAGATACCTTCATTCAGCATGGCAAGGAAGTATTTGGAAAAGGCGGCCGTGTCACACTGTGATGCGGTGGGCCAGTCGAATACCTCACCTTTGCTGAAAAAGGCGCAAAACATGCTGCCGACGCGGGTGGAGTAGATTGGATAGCCGGCGTCCCGGGCGGCTTTTGCGATGCCCTCGGCAACTCTTTGTCCCTTTTCTGCCAATGCCTCATAAAAGCCGGGCTGCTTGATAATGTTCAGCGTCGCGATCCCCGCTGCCATGGCAAGCGGATTGCCGGACAGGGTCCCTGCCTGATAAACGCCCCCTGACGGTGAAAGTTTTTCCATAATTTCGCGTCTGCCGCCGAAAGCTCCGACCGGAAGGCCGCCGCCAATAATCTTGCCAAGGGTCGTCATGTCCGGGGTGATGCCGTACAGCTCTTGTGCCCCGCCGTACGCTACCCGAAAACCGGACATAACCTCATCAAAGATCAGTATGATACCTTCGTTGGTACAGATTTCTCTCAGCCCTTCCAGAAAACCTTCACGCGGGGGAACCGTCCCCATGTTGCCGGCAACCGGTTCTACGATGATACAGGCGATGGCGCCACTGTTTTCCGCGATCAGTTTTCTGACCGAATCAAGGGAGTTGTATTCTGCGGTCAAGGTCAGTCTGGCAACTTCGGCCGGAACACCGGGAGAGTCAGGCACGCCAAACGTCGCAGCACCGGAGCCGGCCTTGACCAGCAGGGAATCGGCATGGCCGTGATAGCAGCCGGAGAATTTTATTATTTTGTCCCGTCCGGTATAACCGCGTGCAAGCCGGATGGCACTCATGGTGGCTTCAGTGCCGGAACTGACCATGCGAACCATTTCTATGGAAGGGACCGCGTCAATTACCATGCCGGCAAGAGTGGTCTCCAATACAGTCGGCGCTCCAAAGCTGGCGCCGCTGGTCATCGTCTCCTGAACCGCCCTGATGACATCCAGGTGGCAATGACCGGCGATCATCGGCCCCCACGAACCGACATAATCAATGAAGGAGTTGCCGTCCTCGTCATAAATATGCGATCCAGATCCCTTCTTAATGAAGAGCGGATCGGCACCCACTGACTTGAAGGCACGTACCGGGCTGTTAACGCCGCCCGGTATAGCCGCTTTTGCCTGCTGAAAAAGGAAGCTGGAGCGTTCGTGATTCATGGGTAAACCTCGTATAGAAAATTAGATAGCCGCATACGTCAGCCAGAGCGGACATCTATCATACAATATCTTTATATGTCAATGGTAAAGCAGTAATTTTATTTGTAATTTTGAATCTTGACTGTCGCTGAATAAATGTTACCCAAACAAAAAAACTGTTGACAAAGAATCCCAAATAACCTATTACAGCAGCGTTTGTATACAGTATACCGTCCGCAGTAAGGAGGATTTTGATGCTTGGTGCATACCTGCCAATACTACTTCTGGTGCTCGTGGCAATAGGTTTCGGGCTTGTATCCCTTGTCATGTCATCATTGATTGGCCAAAAAAAGCCTTCAAAGGTGAAACTGCAGCCGTACGAGAGTGGTTGTGACCCCGTTGGAACAGCCCGTGAACGTTACTCAATCAAGTTCTACCTGATTGCCATGATGTTTATTCTGTTCGATATTGAGGCGGTGTTCCTTTATCCGTGGGCTATACTTTACAAGAAGCTTGGCGTTTTCGGGCTTGTGGAGATGGGACTTTTCATTGTTATTCTTTTCGTGGGTTATATTTATGTATGGAAAAAAGGAGCGCTGGAATGGGAGTAGACAATCCGCTTGGCGATAATGTTATCACCACGTCACTGGACCTGCTGGTTAACTGGTCCCGGAAGTCATCCATCTGGCCGATGACCTTCGGTCTGGCCTGCTGTGCAATTGAAATGATGGCTACCGGCGCATCCCATAATGACCTGGACCGTTTCGGTATCATATTCCGCGCCTCTCCCCTCCAGTCTGACTGCATTCTCCTTGCCGGGACGGGTACCAAAAAGATGCTGCCGGTGATTAAAACCGTGTATGAGCAGATGCCGGAACCGAAATGGGTCATTGCCATGGGAGCCTGTGCCTGCTCCGGCGGCATTTTTGATACGTACAGCGTTGTGCAGGGCATTGATGAGGCGCTGCCGGTTGATGTGTACATCCCCGGGTGCCCGCCGCGTCCCGAAGCACTGCTTTTTGGTCTCATGAAGCTGCAGGACAAGATTATGTCGGAACGGAACTCATTCGGCTCCGCCATCGGACTGGGTGAACGCTATATTCCGGAAGCGGCCTGAACTGCAGTAACGTAGCGAACGTCACACTAAATCCCACAAAAGGGTTGGATATTATGGCTGAAAACAATCGCGCAGTACTGAAATTGAGGGAAAAATTTGCTGCATCAATTATTGATGTGGTTGAATTCAGGGGAGAAGTGACCGTAACCGTAGCGAAAGATGTCATTATTGACGTTCTTTCGTTTCTTAAACAGTCACTTCAGTACAACCTGCTTACCGACCTTACTGCAGTAGATTACCTGGGAAAGAAAGAAGAGCGCTTCATGATGGTGTACCAGCTCTATTCCATCCCCAACAAGGATCGCCTGCGTATCAAGACGCCGGTTACCGAAGGAGATTGCAGAATCCCGACGGCAACCCAGGTGTGGAAAACGGCAAACTGGCTTGAGCGGGAAGTCTACGACCTGTTCGGGATCACGTTCGACAATCACCCCGACCTTCGGCGTATCCTCATGACTGATGACTGGGTAGGGCACCCGCTGCGCAAGGACTATCCGCTGCAGGGACCGGACCGCGAGCCTTACAAAGGGCGTTTGTCATAGTTTTTACTACATCGTTCTGTAATCCGATCATAGAAGAG
This sequence comes from uncultured Geobacteraceae bacterium, assembly GCA_903862245.1. Taxonomy (GTDB): domain Bacteria; phylum Desulfobacterota; class Desulfuromonadia; order Geobacterales; family Pseudopelobacteraceae; genus JACRCG01. The sequence goes on from CAIOXL010000027.1 coordinate 30,411, forward strand.
GCGATACATGGCTACTACTGAAACAATGACACTAAATATGGGCCCACAGCATCCAAGTACCCACGGGGTTCTGCGGCTCGTTCTCGAGCTTGACGGAGAGGTGGTCGTCAAGGTGACTCCTCATATCGGCTTTCTGCACCGCGGTGTTGAAAAACTGTCTGAGCATCGCACCTATCACCAGATTCTGCCGCTGACTGACCGGCTCGATTATCTGGCCCCCATGAGTAACAACCTGGGGTACATTCTGGCAGTGGAAAAACTGATGGCGGTGGAGGTGCCTGAGCGCGCCGAGACCATCAGAATAATCATGGCCGAGTTGACCCGCCTTGAGTCACATCTGGTCTGGATCGCCTGCCACGCCCTGGATATCGGCGCCATGACGGTTTTCATCTACGCGTTCCGCGAGCGTGAAACAGTTATGGAACTGTACGAACTGGTTTCCGGTGCCCGTATGACATCGAACTTCTTCCGTGTCGGCGGCCTCTCCCAGGATGTGCCGGATGAGTTCGTGAAGAAGGCCGGTGATTTCATTGATTCAATGCCGGGCTATCTTGACCAGTATGAGGGGCTACTGACAACCAACCCGATCTGGCTCAAGCGTACGGTCGGTAACGGCGTCATTTCGGCTGAAGATGCCATTGATATCGGCCTTACCGGTCCGGCACTGCGCGGTTCCGGTGTTGATTGGGACCTGCGCCGTGACAACCCGTACAGCGGCTATGAAAAGTACCAGTTCAAGGTACCGGTCGGCGAAAACTGCGATACCTTTGACCGCTACAAGGTCCGTCTTATAGAGATGCGCGAGGCCTGCAAGATTGTCCGTCAGGGGCTGGACCGCCTCAAGCCGGGTCCTGTGCTGGCTGACTGCCCTCAGGTCTGCTACCCCCCCAAGGAAAATGTCTACAACAGCATCGAAGGCCTTATCCACCACTTCAAAATCGCCTCCGAAGGCTTCGCTGCTCCGGAAGGAGAAGTATACCATGGTGTGGAAGCGCCGAAGGGTGAGCTCGGTTTCTATATAGTAAGCGACGGCGGCAACAAGCCCGAGCGCCTGAGAATACGTCCTCCTTCATTTGTGAACCTGCAGGCCATCGAACAGATGAGCGTTGGTTCCATGATTGCCGACCTGGTGGCAGTAATTGGTACTCTGGACATCGTCCTTGGTGAAATAGACAGATAACTCCGCACGATTCAAAGGAGATGGCGCGCATGAGTGACGCGGTAGCGCAACAGGCAGAAGAGAAAGAACCGGAAGTTGATCTTTCAATCGCCGACGCAGTAATCGACAAATATATTGATATCCCGGGCAATCTGATGCCGGTTCTGCAGGGTGTTCAGGATGAGTACGGCTACGTGCCGCGCATCGTGGCGGATCATATCGCCGAGCGCTTGAACGTCTATCCAAGCCAGATCTATGGCGTACTTACCTTCTACGCGCAGTTCCACCTCAAACCCCGTGGACGCTTCATTATCCGTGTTTGTGTCGGTACAGCCTGTCATGTACAGGGTGCGCCCCGCATTGTGGAAACTTTCTTTGATAAACTCGGTATCGGTCACGCCGAAACCACTCCGGATCTTCGTTTTACGTTTGAAAAGGTCGCCTGTCTGGGGGCCTGCGGAATGGCGCCGTTGGCAATGGTCAATGATTCCACCTATGGTGGCATGACGGTGCAAAAGGTCGGTGAAATCGTATCCGACTACAGCCAGAGACCACTGAAATAGCACGCAGCTCGAAACTATCCAGCAGGGGACAATTCAGTCATGAGCGAAAACGCAGGGATTAAAATTCTGATCTGCCAGGGTACCGGCGGTGTTTCGATGGGCGCCAAAGAGGTTGAGGCGGCTTTCGTAAAGCATCTCGCGGAAAAGGGACTAACCGCCGTCGTCGGCAAGCGGTGTGATGTTATCAAGACTGGCTGTCGCGGACTCTGCGCCAACGACGTTCTTGTGGACATAATCACCCCCGAACAGGGTCGCGTAACCTACGACTTTGTCAAGCCGGAAGAAGTCGAAAAAATCATTGACGAGCACATCGTCAATGCGACGGTACTGGAAAAAAGAAAGGCGAAGCCTTACTATAACCAGTTTGTTGATGCCCAGATGCGCGTTGTTATGACCGGTTGCGGCCAGATTGACCCTGACAGTATCGACGCCTATAAGGACGAAGACGGATTCAAGGCGATTGAAAAATGCATCAAGAGCATGACGCCGGAAGCGGTCATAGATGAGGTAAAAAAATCCGGTCTGCGTGGCCGTGGGGGGGGCGGTTTCCCCACCGGGATGAAATGGTCTTTCTGTAAGGCCACCCCGGGCGCCCACAAGTATCTTATCTGCAATGCTGACGAAGGTGACCCAGGTGCTTTCATGGACCGTTCCCTTCTTGAAGGAGACCCCTACTGTATTATTGAAGGGATGATGATTGCTGCGTATGCCATCGGCTGCGATTTCGGGTATGTCTATGTCCGTGCTGAGTATCCGCTGGCTGTTCAGCGTCTCCAGCACGCCATTGATGTCTGTTATGAAAAGGGGTATCTCGGCAAAAATATCCAGGGGTGGGGCCTCGACTTCGATATGCGTATCAAGATGGGTGCCGGCGCTTTTGTCTGCGGTGAAGAAACCGCGCTGATGGCGTCCATCGAAGGGCATCGCGGCATGAGCCGCCCGCGTCCTCCGTTCCCGGCCGTCCGTGGTTTGTGGGGCAAACCAACTAACATCAATAACGTTGAAACCTTTGGCAACGTCCGTCACATTATCAACAAGGGGGGCGATTGGTACGCCTCACTCGGTACGGAAACAACCAAGGGCACCAAGATCTTTGCCGTTACCGGTAAAGTTAAGCATACCGGCCTTGTTGAAGTTCCGGCCGGTATGAAAGTCCGTGAAGTTATTTACGACGTCTGCGGCGGCATTGCCAATAACCGTAAATTCAAGGCTGTTCAGGCTGGCGGCCCGTCCGGCGGTTGTATCCCCGCAGACATTCTGGACACCCCCGTAGACTATGACTCCTTGATCAAGGCCGGCGCCATGATGGGTTCCGGCGGCCTCGTTGTCATGGATGAAACCACCTGTATGGTTGACGTGTCCCGGTTCTTTCTCAACTTCACCAGAATGGAATCCTGTGGTAAATGCGTTCCATGCCGCATCGGTCTCAAGGTCATGCTAGATATTCTTGAGCGCATCACCGAAGGGCGCGGCGAACCGTCAGACATTGAGACACTCCAGGATCTGGGCCTCGCAATCAAGAAAGCTTCTCTCTGCGGACTTGGGCAGACTGCGCCTAATCCGATTCTTTCCACCATCAACTATTTCCGCGATGAGTACGAAGCGCACATCAATGAAAAACGGTGTCCTTCAAACTGCTGTAAAGAGCTGCTCCTTTGGCAGGTTGTTGAAGACAAATGCGTTAAATGCGGTGCGTGCAAAAAAGCCTGTCCTGTTGATGCCATCGTCTGGGAAAAAGGGCAGTTGGCCTATCTTGACAAGGAAAAATGCACCAAGTGTAAATCCTGCTATGACGCCTGCCGCTTTATGGCCCTTGAATAGGAAGATAATTTACGTACACGGTCAAACTCACTGAACAGAGGTTGAGATGGTAAATCTTACAATAGATGACAAGCAGGTTACTGCACCCAAAACCGCAACAATTTACGACGCGGCCAAACTGAACGGGATCAAGATTCCTATCCTGTGCCATGACAAAAAACTGAAGCCGTTCGGCGCATGCCGTATGTGCCTGGTTGAAGTGGAGCAGATGAAGGGACGTCAAATTCCCGCCTGTACTACGCCAGTAACAGAGGGCATGATTATTCGCACCTCGACGCCGGACATTGTCAAGGCCCGTAAAATGGTGCTGGAGCTGCTGCTGCTCAACCACCCGCTTGACTGCCCAGTGTGTGACAAATCCGGCGACTGTGACCTGCAGAATCTGACCTATGAGTACAAGGTAAACAGCAACCGCTTTAAAGACGAAAAATTCAATCACGAAATCGACTACAACAATCCACTTATTGAACGCGATATGAACCGCTGCGTACTGTGCGGAAAATGCGCACGAATCTGTGACGAGATTGTCAGTTTTGGCGCGTTGACGTTTATCGACCGCGGTATTGAAACAAAAATCGGCTGTGAATTCGATGACGCCCTTAACTGCGAGTTCTGCGGTTCCTGTATTTCGGTCTGTCCGGTAGGCTCACTGCTGGCCCGTCCGTTTAAACACAAGGCCCGCTTCTGGGCGCTCACCAAGCACACATCGGTCTGCGGGTTCTGCGGGACCGGCTGCAACCTGACGCTTGGCGTTAAAGACAATAAGGTCCTGACCACGATTTATGATGAGAACCAGGGTTTCCATAAAGGTCAGTTGTGTGTCCGTGGTCGTTTTGGCTACCAGTTCATCAACAGTACCAAACGGTTAACCACACCGCTGGTGAAAAAGAACAACAGACTTGTCGAAGCATCCTGGGATGAAGCTCTTGAAATCGTAGCTGCCCGCCTGAAGGGTGGCAGTGATGTCGCAGCTCTGGCAACACCGCGCCTGACCAACGAAGAACTTGCCCTCTTCAAAAAACTGCTTCTGGACAATGTTGGCACCAAGAACTTTGACCATGCTGCCGGATACGCTCATGCGGCACTGACAGAAGGTTTTGCCCGCAGTTTCGGTGCAAGCGCATCGTCAGCCACTATCCCTGATATTCAAAAATGTGATTTTCTGCTGGTCATAAAAACAGATGCCTATGAAACTCATCCGGTTGTTGGTTTTGAAATCAACATGGCGGTAAAAAATAATGGTGTTAAGCTGTCGATTCTTTCCGACAAGAAAGGCAAACTTTCAAAGCTGCCTGATGCAGTAACCCTGGTTCACCGTCCAGGGAGTGAAGTTGCCGTACTTAATGCTATTGCCAAAACTATACTCGATGAAAAACTGGCAGACGGAAGTGCAGCATCACTATCCGGGTATGCTGAACTTGAGCAGGCGTTGGCAGCATTTGATGCCGATACGGTTGCAGCCCAATCCGGTCTGGCTGCCGCTGATATCAAAAAGCTTGCTGCAGAATATGCCGCTGCCGGGAAGGCTCTGATTCTGTTCCCGTCCGGGCAGCCATATACCGGCCACACTGCCGAACTGGCGAGTGCCGTAGCAAACCTGGCGATTCTTACCGGTAAATACGGTAAAGAGGGCTGTGGTGTACTCTGCCTTTCCGAAAAGAACAACAGCCAGGGTGCGGTTGATATGGGCTTTTTTGCCCAGGATGGCGGTATGAACGGCCTGGAGATTCTTGAAGCCTGCACGAATGGCGGCGTCAAGACCCTCTTTATTGCCGGAGAAAACCCGCTGACGTCCTATCCGGATCGTACCAAGGTAAAAGCCGCGCTTGAAGCGGTTGAATTTCTGGTCGTATCCGAACTATTCCTCACTGAAACTGCGGCCATGGCGGATGTTGTCCTGCCTGTCTGCTCCTTCGCCGAAAAAGAGGGGACCTTCACCAGCACAGATCGCAGAGTGCAGTTCTTCAAGCCGGCTATCCGCAAGGGAGCTCAGACCAAAACCGATTTTGACGTCTTTTCATCACTTATCAAGCGTCTGGGCGGTCAGGCCCCAGCATCTCCGGCAGCACAATTTGCAGAAATAGCTGCTGGCACTGCCGGTTATCAGGGGCTAAGCCATGTTTCTCTCCGGAATGACGGCGCTTTTGCTGCGGTTGCAATGACTCCGGCACTTGTCGTGCCGAAAGCAGCAGCCCCGATTGTTGCAGAGCAGGGTAAACTGGCTCTGGTAGTCGGCAGTGCCCTGTATCACAGTGGCACGTTATCACAGTACGGCGAAGGGCCGATGCATGTCTGCCCTGAAGGGTACATCGAGGTGTCGCGCAGTGATGCCGCCGCAGGTAAAATTGCCGAAAACGACCTGGTTACCGTGTCTTCAGCAACGGGCAGCGTACAGCTTAAAGCGAAGGTATCTCTCCGGATACCGGCAGGTGTTGCCTTCGCACCCTACCATTTTAGTGAAGCACCCGTTAACACCATCTGGGCTGGACAGCCGGTCACAATGGTAACTGTGTCAAAATAGAAGATTAATTTGTAGTAACTGGTAGAAATAACTACTTTATACACGCAAAGAAAGAGGGACAGATGGGAATCGAGATATTAGGACTTCCGATGATGTATTACATCGCCATGGTTGCCAAGGTCCTTGTGGCGTTTGTCTTCGTGTTGCTGACCGTAGCGTACGCCACGTACGCCGAGCGTAAGATCATCGGCCACATGCAGGTGCGACTTGGACCGATGCGTACCGGCTGGCACGGACTGCTGCAGCCGATTGCTGACGGGGTCAAGCTCTTCTTCAAGGAAGAGATCATCCCTTCGCAGGCCAGCACATTCGCATTCCTGATTGCTCCGCTGATCGCTCTCATTCCTGCGTTCATAACCTTTGCAGTTATTCCGTTCGGTGGAGTTATCGAAGTGGCGGGCTACAAAATTCCGCTTCAGATCGCCGCCTACTACGATACCACAGCCGGGCAGGTGTTCGACGTCAACGTCGGCGTTCTGTATATTCTTGCCATGTCATCACTCGGCGTGTACGGCATCGTCCTTGCCGGATGGGCATCAAACAGCAAATACTCGCTGATGGGCGGTCTGCGCGCCTCAGCTCAGATGATCTCGTATGAGCTTGCCGCCGGTTTGTCGATTATAGCAGTGTTCATGCTGTCTGGAACCCTGTCGCTCACGAAAATCGTTGAATTACAGTCCGGAATGGGTGGCTTTGAGTGGTATCTCTTCAAGCAGCCCCTTGCAGCCTTCATATTCTTTATCTGCTCGCTTGCCGAAATCAACCGTACACCGTTTGACCTTCCCGAGGCTGAGACAGAGCTTGTTTCCGGATTCTGTACGGAATACTCCTCCATGAAATACGCGATGTTCTTCATGGCTGAATACGCTAATATGGTAACCGTATGTGCGCTAACCGTTACCCTTTTCCTGGGCGGCTGGAACGGGCCGTTAACCGCTGCAATGCCACTGCTTGGCCCGGTATATTTTATTGCCAAGGTGTACTTTCTGATGTTTGTCTGCATGTGGATTCGTGCCACACTGCCTCGCTATCGCTATGACCAGTTGATGCATTTGGGCTGGAAAGTGTTCATTCCGGTAGCACTTGTGAATATTGTAGTAACTGGAATCATAGGCTATTTTATTTGATGCACGCTGAATGAGTAACGTTATTTCAGAGACGAGGATGAACATATGAATCCGATTACACCGATTATAAACGGCATGGCCATTACATTGAAGCACATGTTCCTGAAACCGGTTACGCTGCAGTACCCGACAGAGCGCCCTAAAGTTGCGGCCCGTTTTCGCGGTCTGCACGCACTGAACGTGTCGCATGACAAAGCCAAGTGTGTTGCGTGCTATCTCTGCCCGACCGTCTGCCCTGCCAAGTGTATTACGGTCGAGGCCGGTGAAGATGCCAACCATGACAAGTTTGCCACTGTCTATGAAATCGACATGCTGCGCTGCATCTTCTGCGGATACTGCGTTGAGGCCTGCCCGGTTGATGCAGTACGCATGACTGGTGAGTTTGAGCTGGCGAATTACAAGCGGCAAGACTTCATCTACTCAAAAGAACGTCTCTTAGAAAAGAAATAAAGGAGCAGTGCATGGAAACCCTCTTTTTTCTGATCATATCGCTAGTTGCAATTATATCGGCGATCCTTGTAGTCACCTGCAAGAATCCGATAAACAGCGCGCTGGCACTCATTATGACCTTTTTCTGCCTGGCTACCTATTATGTCATGCTTGATGCGCCGTTTATGGCTGCCGTTCAAGTCATGGTCTATGCCGGTGCGATCATGGTTCTGATGGTATTCACCATCATGCTGCTGAACATCAGGGTTGATGCCACCAAAAAACATTCGCATAAGCTTGTTGTGGGATCGATTATCGGTTTCTTTACCTTCCTGAATATAGTCATTGTTCTGGTCAGAAGCCGTGCGGCACTGCCTACCGGACCCTACAGCGGGGAGATGATCAAAAAAATCGGTCACACCGAACTGGTCGGCAGAGAAATATTCACCAGCTTCCTGCTGCCGTTTGAAATAACTTCAATACTTCTGCTTGTTGCGATTGTCGGCGCGGTCATTCTGGCCAAGAAAAAAATATAAGAGGGATATATTCATGGAAAACCTGAACAGCTATCTCATCGTAAGCGCCGTGCTCTTTTCAATCGGCACGATTGGCGTACTGACCCGCAAAAACGCAATAGTAATCTTTATGTGCATTGAACTGATGCTGAATGCCGTTAATCTTACTTTTGTGGCCTTATCTCGCCACCTGGGTAACCTCGACGGACAGGTATTCGTTTTTTTCATCATGACTGTTGCTGCAGCTGAAGCTGCTGTCGGCCTGGCTCTTATCATCGCATTCTACAACAACAAAGAGTCAATTGATGTTGACGATGTCAACCTGATGAAGTGGTAGATCTGCAGCCCAACCCCTACGACAACGTTTAATGATTGTATAAAAGGAGTCTTTCATGTTTGACAACGTATGGCTAATACCGCTCTTCCCGCTCATCGGGTTCCTGATCAACGGACTCTTCGGGAAAAAGATCAAGAATGAGGCAGTGATTGGCGGTATCGGTACGCTGATGATTTTCCTGTCATTCCTGGTGTCATGCGGAATACTCATGCAGATGATCGGCCTGCCACCGGAGCAGAGAGTATTTGAGAAAGTGGTTTTCCCCTGGATTCATTCCGGCCACTTTAAAGCAGACATGGCTTTCCTGCTTGATCCGCTCTCCTGCATTATGATCATGGTCGTAACCGGCGTCGGTACACTCATACATCTCTACTCAATCGGCTACATGCATGGTGAAGAGGGCTTTTACCGCTTCTTTGCCTATCTGAACCTTTTCTGTATGTCCATGCTCCTGCTGGTACTCGGCAGCAACATGCTGGTTATGTTTATCGGCTGGGAAGGCGTGGGTCTCTGCTCATATCTGCTGATCGGCTACTACTTCCATAAGAAATCAGCCGGCGATGCGGCAAAAAAAGCGTTCGTCATGAACCGCGTAGGAGACTTCGGTTTTCTTATCGGCCTGTTTACGCTCTACTGGTGGTTCGGCAGTAATCATAACATCTGGACTGTCAACTTTATGGAGATCAAGGCAGCATCGCACCTGCTCCCCTACGGCGGTGTCGTAACTGTTGCGACACTCTGCTTCTTCGTCGGTGCTACCGGAAAATCAGCCCAGATACCGCTCTTTACCTGGCTGCCTGATGCAATGGAAGGTCCCACACCCGTATCGGCACTTATTCACGCGGCCACGATGGTTACGGCGGGTGTCTACATGATCGGCCGTATGAGTTTCGTCTTCGTCAAATCGCCGGAAACCATGATGGTTATTGCGGTAATCGGAGCAGCTACTGCGATCTTTGCGGCAACGATCGGTACCGCGCAAAATGATATTAAGCGTGTTCTGGCTTACTCTACTGTTTCTCAGCTCGGATTTATGTTCCTGGCGATGGGGGTCGGCGCATTCTCGGCCGGTATCTTCCACCTGATGACCCATGCCTTTTTCAAAGCCTGCCTGTTCCTTGGTTCTGGCTCAGTCATTCATGCGATGCACCATGCCCTGCACAAGATACACTCTCACGATGACGCACAGGATATGCGCAACATGGGTGGGCTCAGATCAGCAATGCCGATAACCTTCATCACCTTCCTGGTATCAACGATTGCTATTGCCGGTATCCCCGGTTTCTCCGGATTCTTCTCCAAGGATGAGATACTCTGGCAGGCATTTGCCAACCCGTATCACGGGAATCTCAATATTGTGCTGTGGGGTACAGGAGCTGTTGCCGCGTGTTTTACCGCGTTCTACATGTTCCGTCTGGTATTCATGACGTTCTTCGGGGAGAGCCGCATAAATCCGAAGGCAAAGAGCTATCTGCACGAGTCACCGCTGGTTATTACCATCCCTTTGATGGTGCTGGGTGCGCTTGCCGTTGTCGGCGGCTACATCGGTATGCCCAAAATTCTTGGCATGTTGCCGAACTATTTTGAACACTGGCTGGAGCCGGTTTTTGAATTGGCAACTGAATACAGTCATAAATATGTTTCACATGCTGCTCACCCAAGTCATGCCCTTGAATGGGGTTTGATGGGACTGTCAGTTGCTATTGCGCTGGTCGGTATCACAATTGCGTTCACCATGTATGTAAAAAACACCGCACTGCCGGGTAAGTTTGTGGCCACATTCCCCGCACTGCATCGCGCTGTGTACAATAAATGGTATGTTGATGAGCTGTATGACTATCTGTTTGTCAATCCATGCAAGGCGCTGGGACAGTTCCTCTGGAAGGGCTTTGATGTGGTTATTGTCGACGGGGTTGTCAACGGAGTGGCAAATGTCGTAATGGGGTTCAGCGGCATTTTCCGTTACCTGCAGTCCGGCTACATTTATAATTACGCGTTTTCCATGGTGCTTGGCGTTGTTGTCATGCTTGGCTACTTCATCTTTAAATAACCACTTCATTAGCACTTTGTATAAAGGAGCACGAATTCATGAGTAACGTACTGAGCCTGACGACATTCCTGCCGATACTGGGTGTCCTGCTGCTGCTGTTTCTTCCGAAGGACAGCAAGGGAGTACTTCGGAATGTAACCCTCGCGGTAACAGTAGTCACTTTCCTGGTGTCGCTGCTGATTCTGACCGGTTTTCAGACAAACGCTGAATTCCAGTTTGTCGAAAATGTGCCATGGATTGCGGCCGGACCGTTTATCATGCGCTACAATATCGGCATTGACGGTATCAGCCTCTGGCTCGTCATTCTCACAACATTCATAATGCCGATTGCAGTTCTTTCAACGTTCACCGCCGTAGAAGAGAAGGTCAAAGAGTACATGATCTGCCTTCTCCTGCTTGAAACCGGAATGCTTGGTGCATTTATCTCGCTGGATCTTTTCCTGTTCTACATTTTCTGGGAAGTCATGCTGATTCCGATGTACTTCATGATCGGCATCTGGGGCGGTAAAAACAAGATTTACGCAGCTGTCAAATTCTTCATCTACACCATGGTCGGTTCTCTTCTGATGCTTGTGGCACTTGTTTTCCTCTACTTCAAGGGGATGCAGGCCGGTATGCAGGACTTTAGCCTGCTTAACTTCTTCGCCCTCAAACTTGATTTGGGAACCCAGATCTGGCTGTTCCTGGCATTTGCTTTTGCCTTTGCCATCAAGGTGCCGATGTTCCCGCTCCACACCTGGTTACCGGATGCTCATACCGAAGCACCAACCGCCGGTTCAGTCATATTGGCAGCAGTGCTTTTGAAGATGGGCACGTACGGGTATGTACGTTTTGCCATTCCGCTCTTTCCAGAGGCGGCACACCAATTTGCGCCACTGATTGCAACACTGGCAGTAATCGGCATTCTCTACGCGGCGCTTGTGGCTATGGTTCAGGAAGATGTGAAGAAATTGGTCGCCTATTCTTCCGTTGCCCACCTCGGATTCGTAATGCTTGGCGTATTTGCATTCAATGTTGAAGGTATTTCCGGCGGCATGCTGCAGATGATCAACCACGGTATTTCAACCGGCGCACTGTTCCTTATCGTAGGCTTCATTTACGAGCGCCGTCATACACGTTTAATAACCGACTTCGGCGGTTTATCGAAGCAGATGCCGATATTTGCGACAATATTCATGATCGTGACATTCTCGTCTGTCGGCCTGCCCGGTACCAACGGTTTCGTGGGTGAGTTCCTCATTCTTCTTGGTGCATTCGAGAGTCAGCTGCGCTGGTGGACAATCATTGCAACAAGCGGCGTTATCCTTTCAGCCGTTTACATGCTCTGGGTATTCCAACGGGTCATGTTCGGCGAGCTGGATAATCCGAAAAACCAGAAACTTCTGGATCTCAACGCCCGTGAAATTGCGATCATGGTTCCCCTTCTGGTTATGATCTTTTTCATGGGCCTTTATCCCAAGCCGTTTATCGATAAAATGGATCCAGCTATCAAAAAGCTTGTTGCCCAGGTTCGCGTAGCTTCGGTAAATGCACAGGTGATTCCAGCAGCCGCAGTTCAGATGCAAATGCCTGCTGCTGGGCAACCAACTGGTATGCCGCAGATGCCGGAAGGGCACCCGGGCGGGGCAATGCCAGCCGGTCACACCGCTGTGGAAGCGGCTCCCGCTCCGCACGCTGCACCGGCTGTTAACCCACATGGCGCAAAGTAAACTAATAACGAGTCAATCCGACCGGAGGATATTTTAGATGGACATGATTTTAGTTCCAGTCGTCAATATGACGCCGATTCTACCGGAGATATTTCTCTCCGTGCTGGCCATGGCTCTTCTGCTGATCAACGTTTTTTCACCCGGCGGAAATAAGTCATACCTTGCATATTTCAGTTTCTTCGGCATTGTCGCGGCGGCTGTATTGGTGGGAGCCGGTTGGGGTGGGCACATTGAGAGCTTCGGCGGTTCGGTGGTTCTTGATAACTTCGCCACCTTCTTCAAGATAACCTTCCTCGTGGCTGCCGGCTTGACAGTTCTTATCTCTGACAAGTATATGGAGCGCGAAGAGTGTAATCATGGTGAATTATATCCGCTGATCCTGTTTTCGGTTGTCGGTATGATGCTGATGGCATCAGGTACGGATCTCATGACGATTTTCCTCGGTCTTGAAGTCATGTCTGTTGCCCTTTATGTGCTTGCCGGATTCAACAGGGCCAACAAAAAATCCAATGAAGCCGGTCTCAAATACTTTCTGCTTGGTGCCTTTTCAACCGGGTTTATGCTCTACGGCATGGCACTTATCTACGGTGCCACCGGCACAACACGTCTTTACAAAATAGCTGTTATTGTCGGGCAGATGACGCTTCCTTCCGCAAATATTATGCTGGTTGCCGGCATGCTGCTCATGATGACAGGCTTTGCATTCAAAATTGCTGCTGCACCGTTTCATATGTGGACACCGGATGTGTATGAAGGTGCACCGACCCCCATGACCGCTTTCATGTCAGCCGGACCGAAAGCTGCAGGTTTTGCCGCACTTCTTCGTCTTTTCCTGGTGGCTCTCCCGACGCTGCAGGTTGAGTGGAGTCAGGTACTCTGGGTTCTTGCCGTGTTGACGATGACTGTTGGTAACATAACTGCCCTACGCCAGGACAACATCAAGCGTGTTCTTGCCTATTCCTCAATCGCTCATGCCGGGTACGCTCTGGTCGGTTTTGCGGCAGGTAACGGCACCGGCACAGCAGGTATTCTGTTCTACATGCTTTCCTATGCATTTATGAACATCGGCGCCTTCGCAATTATAATTCTCGTTGCCAAAAAAGGTGAAACAAATGGAAATGTTTCTGACTTCGCGGGCTTTGGCTTCAAGCGACCACTGCTGGCAGTTGTGATGACAATTTTCCTGTTCTCTCTTGCCGGCATGCCGCCGACTGCAGGTTTTATCGGTAAATTCTATCTCTTCTCCGGCGCCATCCAGAAAGGCTATATCTGGCTTGCGATTATCGGTGTTCTTAACAGTGCTGCGTCGGTGTACTACTACCTGCGCATTACAGTGTACATGTACATGAAGGAGCCGACTGAGGACTTTGACTGGGTGCAGGTCACTCCCTCAATTGCTCTGGCACTGGTCATAGCGGTTGCCGGTTCGCTGATCCCCGGCATCGTTCCGTCATATATTCTTCAGTATGCCCAGATGGCGGTCAAACTGATGTAATCAGATAATCAATTTGTTTTGAAAAAGGGCGGCCTCCTCACGAGACCGCCCTTTTTCTTTAACAGGAATAGTGCTACTATCACCAGCAGGAGCGGTAATTACAATGCACGATGTCTGGACGACCCTGAAAACTCTTTCCTGGACCAAGGAATTTCTCCTCGCCAAAGGGATCGACAATGCACGCCTTGAAGCTGAATGGCTGCTCTGTGCAGCTACCGGCCTTGACCGGGTTGGTCTGTATCTGCAGTATGACAAACCGTTGAATGAGCATGAGCTGGCTGAATATCGTGAGATGGTTGCCCGGCGCGCCCGGCGTGAACCACTGCAGCATATTTTGGGCAGTCAGGAGTTTTACGGCCGTGACTTTTTTGTTTCAGGTGATGTTCTGATTCCGCGCCATGACACGGAGACTCTGGTGACGGAGGCCATCTCCCGCTCTCCGAATGCGCTCACGGTTCTTGATATCGGCACCGGAAGCGGCTGTATTGCCGTCTCCTTGCAGAAGCTGCTGCCGCAGGCGGTTATCACCGCCACAGATATCTCCGAAGCGGCCCTGGCTGTTGCCAGGCGAAACGCTGAAAAGCATGTCTCTGAGATAGAGTTTCTCTCTGGCTGTTTGCTGGAGCCGGTTGTAGCGCGCTGTTTCGACCTGATCGTTTCAAATCCGCCGTATATTCCCTCGGCAGATATAGTTGCCCTGACCCCGGAAGTTCGCGAGTACGACCCGCTCACTGCTCTGGATGGGGGGAGTGACGGGCTTGATATCTACCGACAGCTTATTCCGGCATCGGTTGAACACCTGAATCCGGGTGGGTGGCTGCTGGTGGAAGTCGGCATCAATCAGGCAAAGGATGTTGTCGCGATATTCAGAAATTCCGGGAGCTTTAATGAACCGGTAACCGCCATAGACCCGGGCGGAATAGAACGGGTCGTAGGTGCACACCTAAAGGAGAAACCATGACGAGCGAAGAAGCACGCAGGGTGCTGGCAGAGGGTGATCTGCTGGTCAGTCAAGCTGATGTTGTTGCTGCTATCGCACGGATAGCTGATGAAATGACCGCAGAGCTTAAGGATTCGAATCCGGTTCTGATCTGCTGCATGAACGGTGGGCTTGTCTTTGCAGGCCAGCTGTTGACCAGACTGGTCTTCCCGCTTCAGGTTGATTATGTTCATGCCACTCGTTACGGCCATGAAATCAACGGGGTTGCACTTGACTGGAAAGTTCGCCCGCAGGTGGATCTGCGTGGCAGAACGGTGGTGCTGCTGGATGATATTCTCGACGAAGGCGTCACGCTGGCAGCTATTGCTGAGTATTGCACGCAACAGGGCGCTGCAAAAGTCATGATGGCGGCACTGGTGGAAAAACTCCATCTGCGCAAGGTAACACCGGGAATGACGGCCGACTTTACCGGTATTGAGGTTGGCGATCGCTTTCTGTTCGGCTACGGTCTCGATTACAAAGGATACTGGAGAAATGCGCCAGGAATCTACGCGCTCAAAGGCCACTGAGGAACTGACTATTCCACCTCTGCCGGTGCTTACCGGCCCATGTCATGAAGGGCGCGTCATGCTGAAATGTGAAGAATCACCTCCGGGGCAACTGCTTCTGGCCGTTCGGCAATTTAACAGCCGCAAATGGTATGACTGTCATGAAACCATTGAGGAATTATGGCTGTGCGAAAAAGGTGAGGTGCGCGACCTGCTCCAGGGGGTTCTGCAAATTGCAGTTGCCCTTCATCACTGGCGTAACGGCAACTTTGGCGGTGCTGTCAGCCTCCTCGCCAGTGGCGTCGGCTACCTCAGTCGTGTGCCGGATACCTGTCTCTGGCTGAATGTAGCGGAGCTGATTACCGATTCGGACAGAGCGCGGCTGGCACTGGAGGAATTGGGAAAAGAGGGGATGGCGTCACTGGATGACGGGCTCATTCCCGTGATCAAAACTGTTTGTGCCGAGGGTTAGCTCGTCAACCTAGTTTACCCATGTCAAGGAGATCTGCTATGGAGTCAAAACACCTGGTTTTTGTCTATGGTTCGCTGCGCAATAAGCATTGCAATCATCACATGCTGAAGGATGCATATTGTCATGGTGTCGGCACATCTGAGAACCGGTATGCCATGTACCTGAAAAACGGCTATCCGTATATCACCAGCAGTGAAGAGCGGTATCAGGTTACTGGTGAGTTATACTCAGTAGATGATGATACGCTGTTGCTGCTGGACAAATTCGAAGGGCATCCACGCCATTATGAACGGAGGGAAATTCAGGTTTTCGTGGGTGTCGAACGATACAAAGCCTGGGCCTATTTCCGTGACCCACCGGGGACCAGAATGCAGAGCGGCGACTTTAATGATGTGGAGTTTGGCAAAATATAAGCGCTTACCTGACCGTCTAAGCGGGCACGCACGGCCTGCCGGAGTCTCTGTAAATTGCTTTGACGGTGGTTCCGATCTGGTGGTATTGTCGCCGCCGTAAAACTTGATTCATATCCCAATTCTGAAACGGAGTGCGAATATGAGAAAACGTATTGTTACTGTGCTCAGGGTCGCTCTGTGTGGTATCGCATTTTCAGCCGCACCTGTCCTCTCTCACGCCTATGACAGCCAGAAAGCACTGGAAGACGAACTCAGGTCGACTGCCGCAGATTTGAGTTTTCTCCAGTTCGATAGTGAGTCAAGTGGGGGGCAGACCTCACGGTGTCAGCTGCAGTACCGGGTTGTCAGTAAGGACAATCCGTACAAGGCCGGCGATGCCCAGATAGTTCAGGGCTCGATAACCACGGACTACTACCAGGACAAGCCGATCAACTTTGTACTTAACCTGCAGCCCCTCCGGCTTGATGTCAACCCATCCAGTCACGAAGCGAGCTCAAAGACCATTAACCCCAAAATAGCCATTCTTACGATCAACGGTCTAAGTCTTGCCAAGTACCATCTTGAGACCATCGATTGTGACGGAAGCCGCTGTATCGTGTATGCACCAAAAACAGGGCCGGAAATCCTTGAGGTAATCAAAGCCGTTAATCTGAACCCGGTGTTTGATGCAGAGGTGGCGTACTCATTGGATAAAAGTTCGCCTGACAAAAATTTTAGAATTTCAAACCTGACAGTTCACGGAAGCACAAACAGTGAAGTCAGAAAGCAGTTTTCAAGTTGTCTGGCAGAGCTGGTGAAAAAACAGGTCGCTGACATACAGAAGCTTGACAGCTCCCGGAAATGATGAACACCGCCCAGCTTCAATCATAGATCCCGCTTGATATATCGGGCACTCACCTCATGGTGGGTGCCCTTAATTTCCCCCCTCTGCTTCACCCGTGGGCCTTATTCAATTTCTCCTACGTCTATACAACCAACGCCGACAACTACTCCGGCTTCCGGAGATCCCGGCTTGTAGTCTTTCATCACACATTGGAGAACACCTGCGCGTATGTTCTCGCACGTTATTTTGCTTTTGTCTTTTTCAGCGACAAATCTCATATCCTTTGGCCAATCGCTTTTCGGGATACCGGTAGAATCCACGATGAACTTCGACTCTCCGATGTTGCCGTTCCAATCTGAGCCAGTCCCGTAAATGTATGTCAGGCCGCCTTTGCATTGTCCGCCGAAACTCTGATAGGGCGCTTCATAACGAACCCGTGTTGTCGTTATTTTTTTTGAAGGAAACAGCACATTCTCTTTGACCATCCAACGGTAATCTTTTGCCATCATAAAAAGTTCTGGAGTCTTTTTTGTGCGCTTTACGTGCTTGATTAACTCTGGGAGAGTGTACTGTCCCTCAATACTTGCGGTATTTGGCTGTTCAGTGACTTTTACTTGTTTTCCATCGACCCATGTCTCGAACTGTATGAATTCGGATGTACTCGAAAAACGATCATCCAACCAGCCCGCGCCATTTTTAGGAAATCCGACATTCAACGTTACCGTCTCTCCGGAGTTTGAAAAATTGAAAGTCGCATCGACTACGTACGATGTTTTCCCAAGAATGATTTTTACAACCTCTGAGCCCATAGATACGGTGAGAGGCCCGGTCAGTGCTTGTGCGCCTCCACTTTGCAGATTCATTGGGGCGTCATTTGCAAAAGACACATTACTTTGGCTTGAGACGCCGATAACGAATACCAGCGATACTATGTAAGAAAAAAACCGCAAATGGACTCTCCTTATTTTCATTGTATCTATTCAGAAGGTAACGTCAGCAAAAAAGTTCCCCTCCTCATTTGGGCCTGGCCGGAACCACGAGGGGAATAAAATCAACGTTAACCACCCGGGGATCGCGGGACAGCGCGGTATATTCGGCGCCAATGTTCGCGGCATCGACGGCGATATCGCCATGCAGGATATTGACAAAGAGTCGTTTGGCACGGCTCCGTTCAGCAATGAAGGATTCGTAGTTTCCCCCCTCCTTCAGCACAAAGCGCAAAGAGGACTGGCGGTAGGCGAGTTGGCCGCTCACCTCGTCACGCAGCACCAGGACGGTCTGCTTTCCCGTGTCGTTAACAACGTCGTTGGTTCCAAGTATTTTCCATTCTCGATCGCCGATCAGGATTCCAGGCAGTTGCGGCAACGGCCGGGTCAGGTTGGGCATGGGCCACGGGGCTTGACTGGCGGCCGGTGAGGTTTTCGCCGGTGTGGTCGGTGGTGCCTGGGCTGTTACTTCCGACTTCAACGGCGCATTGGCAGACTCACCTCCGGTGCTCCCCTGGGGGGCTGGTGCTGCTGGGGAGCCCCCTGATTGTACATTCTGGCTCTCTCCTCCGGGTGGCGGTTTTGCGGGTAGAACATTCAGGAGGCGCCAGAGCACAACAATACCCAGCACAATGCCGAGAAGTATCACGAGTGATTTTTTCATCGTGCGGCGCTCATATACTGTACGATGTCAGGGTCGGCTTGAAGTCCAGGGTTTTCCCTGGGGCTCCGGATGCGCCGGAAAAGTCAATAACCTTGATTTCGT
>CAIOXL010000028.1 GCA_903862245.1 uncultured Geobacteraceae bacterium
GGCTGCCAACAGTATGGTAGCCAATCTTGAGCTGAATCTCAAGTTACTCTATGAAAAAACGTCCCGAAGGGGCGTAGGTCGCTAAAACAGAAAACATCAAACCGATACAGACTACCTTTACCATTGTACCTATCATAACAACTGCCCCCTTTTTCAAAAAAATAGTACCTGCAGATATTTGACCCGTTTTCGGTTTATCCTTCTTTCACAGCTCCCCGGTATTTGATCGCGAGCATGGTGACGTCATCGGATTGCGGCGCACCATTGGCGTGCCGTGTTACTTCGGCACGGATGTTGTGGAGCATGTCCGTAAGTTCCTGAGTGGGACCGCACTGCAGAGCAGCCAGCAGTTGCGGTTCTCCATACAGTTCATCCGTAAAATTTGTCGCCTCGGTTACGCCATCCGTGTAGAGAAAAAGAGTGTCCCCCGGCTTCATGGTGAGTCGTTCGGTTTTGTAGATCGTATCCTCCATGGGACCCAGTACAAACCCCGCTTTCACGACAAGGAAGCGTGTTCCGGTGGAGTCGATCATCAGCGGCGGATTATGCCCGGCATTGGCAAAGCGCACTTCTCCGCTTCTTATATCCAGAATGGCGCAAAAAACCGTGGCAAACATGCAGCTGTCGTTGTCGGCAGCAAGCACGTTATTTACATAGGAAAGAATCTGGTCAGGCTCACCTAGCCTCTGCCCTTCAGACTTCAACAAGGTTTTTGCCACCATCATATACAGCGCGGCAGGCACACCCTTGCCGGCAACATCGGCAATCAGGAAACAGAGATTGTTGTTGTCTATAAAAAAGAAATCATAGAAGTCGCCGCCGACCTCCTTGGCCGGGTCCATGGTGGCAAATATGTCGAACTCGGGGCGTTCAGGAAACGCGGGAAACAGGCGGGGGAGCAGACTGGTCTGGATATCGGAGGCCACGTCGAGTTCGCTCTGGATGCGTTCCCTGGCCGCGGTGGTTTCGGTCAGGTTTCTGATATATTCCTTCAGCGACTCTTTCATCACCTGAAAGTCCTGAGTAAGCACACCGATCTCATCGTTCGAGCGTGCCATCGGCAATTCCAGATCAAAATTCCCCGACGCCATCACATGCGTCGCGGCAGCCAGCGACCGGAGCGGCTTAGTGATAGAACCGGCAATGTAGACCACCGCCGCAGTCAAAAGCAGGATTCCTGCAAACCCCATGACCGCCATGATCATACTCAGCTTTGTGACATCTTCGAGAAGTTCCGTCTCGGGAAACACCACGGCAAGCGTCCAGCCTGTTGAACGGATCGGCGCGTAGTACATCCAGCTCCTGACACCTACCAGGCTATTGTAGTGGATGAAGCCGGATTCCCCCCGGATCATCTTTTTGCCGAGTTCCCTCAGGGAATTGTCGTTACGCGCCTCGGCGATGCTGAAGAATGACTCGTTCATTACGGCATCCTTCAACGGATGGGCAAGCAACAAGCCGTTACGGGAGATAAGGGCGGCGTAGCCGGTTTTGAGTACCTTGACGGAGGAGACCAGTTCCGTCAGCGAATCGAGAGAAATATTCGCAGAGACAACCCCTTTAAGCGGCCCGGTTCCGCCGGTCCCATCGAAGAATGGAACCGAACAGGTTGCCATGGCGATATTGCCCCCTCCCTCGTCAAAATACGGCTCGCTCCATCCAGGTTTGCCCAGCTCACGCGGAATCTGGTACCAGTCCCACTGTGGATACGGGACATACCGGTATGATTTTTCCAGGCGGCTGAAAGCGATCTTTCCATTTTCCCGAAAATAATAGGGAGCATACAGACGGGATGCCTTGCTGAAAGCGTAGGGTTCAAAGGCCACACCAGAGCCGTATATTTCGGAATTTTTTTCGACGGTGGTTCTGATCAGGGAAAGAAGTTCCTGTTCCGTATACCGGCCGCACTCCAGCGAGCGGGCCACCCCTTCCGTCACCTTGGCAACCGATAAAAGCTCCGTCTCCACCCGATACACCAATGACATGACCAGGTTGCGCGCGTTATTTTCAAGCTCTTTTTCCAGAATGGCACGGGAATGGTAATAGTTATAGCCGAGCGTTACGGCAAAGATGAGCGAGCAGCAGAGCGTGATCACGAGAACGAGCTTGATGGCGATACTTTTATTTCGCACGATTGGAACTCCTGCTGAAGGCGGCGTAGTCGGGATAGTTTCGTATCAGACCCGACTTGCGCAGCGCGCTCCCGACAGCCTCGTAATCCACTTCCTTGAGAAGACCGGGCGTTTCCCGGACGTTGCCGGGCATGCTCAGATCATGCATCCGGTCGAGCATCCATTTCTGATGCATCCGGTTGGCAGGTATTTGTGCCTTGCGCATATACTTGATTACAATATCAAGCGCCTCGTCGGGATGAGCAAAGGCGTAGCGCCATCCCTCCAGTGATGCGGCTGCAAAGGCATTCGCCAGGGCAGGGTCCTTCAGGACGGTCTTCTCCAAAGCGTAGATCCCGTCTTCAGGAATGTTCATCCCCTGTTCATCAAGGGAAATGACATTCAATTCTTCCGGATCGACTCCCGAGTTGAGGATTGTGTGATACTCGTTGTACCACATGGCTGAGGCAACATCGATGCCGCCGCGCAGGAAGAGGTTTATCGTGCCGGCTTGCGGCACCTCCCGCACCGTGACACCCTGTCTGGCGAACAGGGCGCGGGGCGGTATTGACAGGTCCCCCCCCCACAGTCCAACCTTCCTGCCGTTCATATCGGCAACGGTTTTGATGCCGCTGTTTTTTTTGGAGATCAGCATCATGGACGATCTCTGGATCATTTGGGCCAGATTGACGAGTTTCGTACCGTTTGAGCGATACTGAAGGGCGGTTGTAAGCCAGAGAATGGCGAAGTCGGCCGAGCCGTTTTGCAGAGCTTGAACAGGAGAATGACCGGGTCCCGCCTTGAGTATTTTCAGGTCGATACCGTGCCTTGCATAGATCCCCTTGTCTAGTGCCACATAATATCCGGCAAACTGAGCCTGAGGGCTCCAGAGCGGCATAAGGGAAGCAGCTTTCATTGCAGTTCCGGCAGCGGCAGGAATAGCGACGAGGCTTACCGCCAACAGAATCATCACAGCAGCCTGCGCAATACAGGGGAAGCGTTTACGTTTATTTGGTTTAAAAGTTCCCATTTTTCTCCACCACCGGAGCCAAATCAATGCTCAAATAATCCTATAAAAAGCATTTGCCATTATAGGATAACCGCACAAGGCATGCCAGCACTTTATAAAATATGATACTGGACTTTGGATATTCGTCTCCCCGAACCGGCTTTTTTCCGGAGTAGGTGGAGCTCTTTAATTGTAGATCAAGGCTGAATCTATGCGGCCTTATCTGCTTTTGTGGTGATATTCATCCTCGACCGTCCATTTTCGTGGTCCGAATTTACCGGACTTCGGGTTCAGCCTCTCTCGGCATACTCGTTTCCGGCATTTCCCATGAAATAAACAACCCCAACAGCTACATTAAATCCAACGCCACACTTTTGGTCAATACCTGGCGGGATGCCCTGGAAATTCTCGAAGAGTATCGGTGGGAAAACGGCGACTATTACCTTTGTTCAAAAAGGTGTTGCCACTGTTGGACAACGTATCGATGTGGGAAAGGTGGTCAAGTCGGCTTGCCAGATTATCGAGTATGAAGTAAAGAAAAACACCCGCAATTTCCATGTCAACATCGAAACGGATATCCCCTTGATCGGCTGCAATGCGCAGCAACTGGAACAGGTGATAATCAATCTGGTCTTAAATGCATTGAAGGCCTTGCCGGATAGAAACTGCGAACTATCCGTTTGTATTGTAAATCTGCCTCATTCCGAGTATATTGAAATACAGGTCCGGGACAGTGGAGTGGGCATCCCAAAAGAACTCCTCGCACGTTTGAACGAGTCGTTTTTCACCACGCGGAGCGGGTCTGGAGGGACCGGCCTGGGCCTGTTCATCTGCGATTCTATCGTCAAGGAACTGAACGGCACCATGTTTTTCGAGTCGGAACTGGGAAGCGGAACTACCGTCACCATCCGGTTGCCGAGTATCCATTAAGAAGCTGTAGGTAGGCGTCCTTAGCGTGGTATACACCATAAGGAGGAATTTCATGGGAAGTAATGGCCGTTCCGAAATTTCAATCATTCTCGTGGACGACGAACAGGATATCCTGTACAGTTCCTCGGCCATATTGCGCCGCGAGGGTTTTACAAATATTCAATCCTTTGACGACAGCCGTCAACTGCTCCGCTTTCTCGCCGGACATGGCAACGAGACGACAGTTATCGTCCTCGACCTCTGCATGCCGCACATTACCGGCAACGAATTGCTTCAGCTTGTCAAAACCGAATACCCGCATATTGCCGTTATTGTCATGGCCACCTCGGGCGAGATCGACACGGCCGTGGAATGCATGAAAAAAGGCGCCTTTGACTATCTGGTCAAACCGGTGGAAAACAGCCGGCTGGCCTCCTATGTCCGCTTGGCTGTCGAGATGGACGTCATGCGCCAGGAGATAGCAGTGCTAAGAGACCGCATTGTCAGCGGCGCAACCGCAACAGGAAACGCCTTTTCCGATATAACGGCGCAATCCCCCCAAATGATGGCGATCTTCAACTATATCGAGGCAATAGCCGCAAGCGACCAGCCGGTTCTGATCACGGGGGAAACTGGGGTCGGTAAGGAATTGATTGTGCGTAAGCTTCACAAAATGAGCGGCCGGTCGGGCTCGCTGGTGCCGGTAAATGTGGCTGGCCTGGACGCCGCCGTCTTTTCGGACACCCTTTTCGGCCACAGAAAAGGAGCCTATACCGGTGCGGATCAAGCGCGGGAGGGGATGATTGCGCAAGCATCTGAGGGCACCCTGTTTCTGGACGAGGTCGGCGATTTGAGCATGGTCAACCAGGTCAAGCTGCTGAGGCTTTTACAGGAAGGAGAGTATTACACCTGGACTTTAGAGTTACAGCGCCACCTTTCCGCCGTAAAGGCGGGTCGTGTGGCGGTTATTTGATTGTCAAACCAACTTGAATTTATGCTGCCTTAGCCCGGTCTGGTGGATATTCATCCTCAACCGGCCATTTTTGCGGTCCGAATTTACCCGACTTCGGGTTCCACATAGCCCGAATATTGACATGCCCAAAAAACCGTTGCAGGCCCTGTCTGACTCTGCCAGCTGTGACGGGCTGTTTCTGGCGCCACGGTGCAAACGAAGCCAAGTATGACACCTTTGCATCATTGAGCAGCGCGAGCAACTGAGGAATTGCATAACTGACTGACAGTATCTGTACCCAACGATGGAGAACCTGCCGTGATTGCTGCCAGGTTTCTTTCCATCCCCAACGATTCTTGAGCTGATTAAACAGATCCTCAATCGACCACCGTCGCCCGTATCCGAGAATGACCCGTGCGCCGGAAAGAGTTATATCGGTGGAGAGAATCAAGCTCGTCTGTGTTCTTGTGCCATCTTCCTTTTCAAGCTGGCTCCATACCATCCGTACTGGTCTTCCTTTGAGGAAGCGAGCCAGTACGATAGCAGAGCGGTAGTGGACCGTCTGGGTCTTGCCATAGATTGCGAACTGCTGCCTTACTTCCGGCAGGGACGCGACCCAATCGGCACTGACCCTGTCACCGTACTTCCTTGGACGGCCCCGTTTGCGGGTCAGTTCTGGTGCATGAAAGAGTGCAGTGTCCTTGCGTACTTGCCCGATCACGGAAAGCCCGCTCTCCATGGCATATGTGATCAAGTTGCAGCGCATATACCAGCTATCCATCAGCAGGAATGTCTGTAGCCCTCGGAACAGTGGAGCAACAACCCGCAGCAAGGTTTGCGCGGCAACCAGTTTCCCCGAATTGCCTCCCTGGCGTGCCAGACGGGAGAGAAGCGGAATGCCTAGTGATCGGAAACCCTTTGAAAGGTTTAGTGCCAATGTCACCCAGCACTGCCCTCTGACAAAGGTTGGTCGGTTGGTCTTGTTCCCATGTTGATGATGAATTGCCGAACCTGGTGCCTTCTTTGATGATCTGAAGACGATGGTGTCATCAATCATCAGAAACCAGCGGCGGCGCGGGAACATCTGCAGCGCAAGACGGGCTGTCTGGCACCCGAGGGCAACCCATGACCACTTTCCGAAGTGGAGCCATTTGTAATAGCTATTCCAGTGTCTAACGGAATTGACAGCCAAGTAAGCATCGGTAACGAACCCAGTCTGGGTCAGCATTGCCCCAAAGAGCAATTCCAGAAAAGTTGGGACCGAACGTTTTGGGACAGCTTGAGCCAGAAATGTGATAGCATCGAACAAGGCTCTGGGGATATGTCGGTATCCCTTGTAGTCCATAGCGGCCTCCTGAGAGAGAATGTTTTTCTCTCAAGAGGTCGCGCGCTACTCACTTCTAAAATCAATTACGTGAGTAGCGCGCGACCCACGACCTTGACCCCGCTGTCAAGCTGTTTTTTCGGGCAAAGCAACTTTTTTCAAAGATCACTACAGAAGTCTAAAGTCCAGTA
>CAIOXL010000029.1 GCA_903862245.1 uncultured Geobacteraceae bacterium
CAGGTCTGGTGTCAGGGTATATGCATTTGTAATTATCACAATGCTTTCAAAGTAACTGTCCATAATTGCAGATCGGACGTATTTCTCAAAATTCGGGTGAAGGAGTGGTTCGCCTCCAAGCAACTTAAGTTGCCTGTCCCCCGTTTTTTTAAGAAATGAGATAAAAAATTGCATATTTTCATCACTTATATTAACGGGCTTTTCCTCTATGAGCGAAAAGCAATAAGGACATTTCAGGTTACAGTAGTTAGTGAGCATTATATTCATATGCTTAGTGGACCCTTTAGTCAAGACAATAATCAGTTGGGTTTAAGGTGGTAGCCTTTGCTTTTGGTTTTGGTTCTCCCACTAAAAACGTTTTTTGTTCTTTGAATTTGTCTACGATTCTCGCTCCGCCGCCGCTGGCCGTTTGGTATACCTGAATCGGGGTAAGGTCTCCCAATGACTGATGTGGCCTTTCGGTGTTGTAGAATTCGAAATACTCTGTCAAGCCCAGTTGTAATCCCGGCATGTTGACATATCCTTTCAGATATACATCCTCATGCTTTACGCTTCGCCAGAGTCGTTCGACAAATATATTGTCCAGTGCCCGACCGCGTCCGTCCATGCTGATAGAAATGCCGTGCAAGTTGAGGACGCTGGTAAAAGCATCACTTGTAAACTGGCAGCCTTGGTCGGTGTTGAAGATCTCAGGGGTACCGTATGCGCGAAGCGACTGTTCCAGGCAATCAACACAGAATCCGCTGTCGAGTGTGTTCGATAACCGCCATGCCAGTACCTTGCGCGAATACCAATCAATAACTGCTACCAGGTACACAAACCCCCGCGCCAAGCGGATGTAGGTGATATCAGTACTCCATACCTGGTTGGGGCGCGTTACATTCACGCCTCTGAGCAAGTATGGATAAATCTTATGTTGAGGGTGCGGAAGGCTGGTGTTCGGCCCCGGTGCCATTCCTGCCAGCCCCAAGATTCGCATCAGTCGCTGAACCCGCTTACGGTTGACGGTATGCCCATTGATGCGCAGATGGACCACCATCTTCCGGCTTCCGTAGAACGGGTGACGCGTATATTCAGCATCGATCAACGCAAGTATCAACAGCTCCTCTTCGTCCGGTACGGTGAGCAGAAGAGGGGCATAAAAGGTTGATCGGGTGACGCCAGCTAACGCGCACTGACTGGATATCGCCAAGGGATCAATCAGGCTTACCCAGTGCCTGCGATCCTCTACTGGCCGATCCCGGACTTTTTTTTAAGCCAGTCCAATTCCATCTTCAGCCGCCCGATCTCAGAGTAGAGACGCTCTGGGCTGGTAGAAGGATCATCGGGCTTGGGACCGCGCTTGGTATCAAAAATACCAGGCGCATGGGCTAACAGAGTTTTCTTCCATTCCCCGACTTGGGTCGGGTGCACGGCGAATTCTTGGGCGATTTCATTCAAGGTCTTGGTGCCTCGGATCGCTTCAAGCGCGACTTTCGCCTTATGCTGACTGGTGAAACTTTTACGATTCTTTTCGCTCATTGCCTGCTCCTTTTTATCGCAGGCTACCATCTTAAACTATTGTCCGGAATCTGGGGTCCACTATACAGCACTGAATCAATTCAGCATCATATTTGAAGGTAGGATGCCAAATTATTAGAATATTTCGTTATTTTGAGGTAATAGATATTCCAGCGTTTATAATTGTAATTTGTTGGAATAGCGGTATAGTTAAGCCATAAATTCTGTTGCAAGAGGGGCCTCAAATGGCAATGATATTGCAGACAGACAGACAGACAGACAGACAGACAGACAGACAGACAGACAGACAGACTTTCCCTAACAAACTTTTCTTTCATAAATAACTGTGATTGATCGTCACAAGCCGGTGCTATGGATATTTTCCCGCATCGGCTTTTTTGTTTCCATAGGAGCCAACCGTGACAACCAGAAAAAAGAAACCTGTCGTAAAGCCGGAAACAGCCGAAGCTGAAACTGAAGCGGCAACAATTGTCACTGAAACACCAACAAAACCGCACTTCCCCATCGTCGGCATAGGTGCTTCCGCTGGAGGTCTGGCGGCTTTTAAAGCATTCTTTTCCGGCATGCCTGCTGATAACCCCGGCATGGCTTTTGTGCTGGTGCAGCATCTGGCACCAGATCAC
>CAIOXL010000030.1 GCA_903862245.1 uncultured Geobacteraceae bacterium
CACTCATTGCCTGCTCCTTTTAATTGCAGGCTACCACCTTAAACTATTGTCCGGATTTTGGGGTCCACTATAGAGGGCATGGAAAAATCATCATATGTAAACCACAATACTAGTCGCCTGTTTTTATAAATATCTCAAAAAAACATCAAACTTAGGGCGCTATAAGGGGGAGATGCCGTGTCAGAATGACAACTGAATACATCATCGGTTTCAAGGGAGAGGCTATATGAGTAGATATCGTCACAGCATTCTTGCCTTACTGGTTCTTTTCTCGATCATTCTCTTATGCGGTTGCGGAGGAGGATCCGGGGGAAATACTGAACCAGTGGTTCCAGTCCCACCGGTCGGTTCGCCATCAAAGCCCTTGAATCTGATCGCTGTTTCCGGTGACGGTCAGGCGAGCATCTCATGGAACGCCGTCAGCAGCGCCACCACATACACGCTCTACTGGGGCACATCTCCGGGCATTTCAACCTCCTCCACTAAAATATCCGGCCTCACGACAACCTCGTACACTCATACCGGCCTTACCAACAGTACCACCTACTACTATCGCCTGACCGCCAGTAACAGTTTCGGTGAGAGCCTGCAATCAGATGAAACCAGCTGGGGCATAAGTCATTATCAATGACTCTTCGATATGCTCACCTTGCGCCGAACCATCTTGATATGGCGGTGAATGCTTTAAACGCCATTATGCCAGACTGCATCAAAACAGGGGCAGAATCCAAGATTGCAGACAATACTTTGAGGCTTGTTGAAAAAGCAGCA
Organism: uncultured Geobacteraceae bacterium; assembly: GCA_903862245.1. Taxonomy (GTDB): domain Bacteria; phylum Desulfobacterota; class Desulfuromonadia; order Geobacterales; family Pseudopelobacteraceae; genus JACRCG01. Next base: position 772 of record CAIOXL010000030.1, read on the forward strand.
TAAATCACAAAAAAGTTATTTACATCACAATTTAAAGAAACAGCCACTCAGGACATCTCCTAAGTGGCTGTATTTATTGGTGGGCGGCACGGGATTCGAACCCGCGACCCCAGGCTTCGGAGGCCTGTACTCTATCCAGCTGAGCTAACCGCCCGTAAAGCAAAATTGCGCAGAAACATTTTCGGAATGGGATGATTACACTATTTAGCCGGCCAACTCAAGGCAAAAATCTGTCCTTTTACGGCTTGCTCTGTTATGATGCCGCGCGAGGTGGCAGTATGGAGCGAGCGGTTGCAACCAGTGAAATTCGGGTCATCGGATTAACAGGCGGAATTGCTGCCGGCAAAAGTTCCGTGGCCCGTTTCTTTATAGACAAGGGAATTCCGGTACTTGACGCCGACCAGCTGGCACGGGATGCCGTGCTGCCGGGGAGCGCGGCGCTGGAGCAGATTGTTTTATGTTTCGGACATGGTGTTGTGGCCCATGACGGAACACTTGATCGCAAAAAGCTTGGGGAGCTGATTTTTTCTGACAGTGAAAAACGCCACCAGCTGGAAAGCATCCTGCATCCTGAAATACGAAAGCTGTCCGGTGAGCGCATTGCCAGGGCGGCGGCTGACGGCCACAAGCGGCTGATCTACATGGCGCCCCTCCTGATAGAAGCCGGCGCGCTTGACCGCGTTGATGACCTCTGGGTGGTTACCGTTCGTCCGGAAGTGCAGCTGGAACGGCTCATGCGCCGTGACGGCATAAGCCGTGAACAGGCGCAGCGTATGGTGGAAAGCCAGATGCCGCTCGCCGAAAAAGAGCGCTACGGCAGTGTGGTTATTGACAACAGCGGAACTGAAGCGGAGACCCGGCATGTGCTGGAGAGTGTCTGGGCAGAGGAAACAGGGAACGATCATGAGTAAACCACGTCACATATTACGGCCCGGAATACGGCCGGCTCCACCGATAGAAAAACCGGCAGCAGTAATTGCGGTCCCTCAGGCTCCTGCGTCGGCGGCACCCTTTTTGACGGCAGCGGGGCGGTTACTGGACTGTTTTGCCGCCGTACCCCGCGGTGCCGAGGAGCTTGCCGGAGCTGAACTGGGCGCTCTTGGAATCACTGAGGCACAACCGGGCAAAGGGGGTGTGGTATTCCGCACCGACCGGAGCGGGCTGTACCGCGCCAATCTCTGGCTTCGGACGGCCAGCCGCGTACTGGTTCAGCTGGCGGTCTTCCCCTGTTCAACCCCGGCGGAGCTGTATGCCGGAGCACACAGCATCGCCTGGCAGGAATTGATAACCCCGGACATGACGCTGGCGGTGGACTGCTCACTGCGTGATTCCGCTCTGACACATTCTGGTTTTGTGGCACTTAAAACCAAGGATGCCATTGTTGACCGCATTCGTGAATCGTGCGGACAGCGTCCGAATGTCGACACCGCCTTGCCCGATGTGCGTATTAATGTCCATCTGCATAAGAATGTCTGTACGATCAGCCTGGACAGCTCCGGCGAGTCCCTTGATCGTCGCGGCTACCGCCTGGAGCGGAATGAAGCCCCGCTGCGCGAAACACTGGCTGCCGCCGTCGTCGCCCTGACCGGATGGGACGGCTCCATACCGCTGGCGGACCCCATGTGCGGTTCTGGTACAATCCCGGTTGAGGCCGCGCTCATGGCGGCCCGGATTCCACCCGGCCTGCAGCGCCGCTTCGGGTTTCAGAACTGGCTTGATTTCGACAGACAGCTCTGGGACAGCATCTGCCGAGAAGCCCAGGTCGGCATACGCCGGCTGCCGGTGGGGTTGATAACAGGATATGACCTTGATGCAAAGGCGCTGCTGCTTGCCGGGAGGAACACAGGCAAAGCCGGTCTTGAAGGACAGATTCACTTTTTTCATGCCGCACTGCAGGATTTTCACCCGGAAGGGGACACGGGGGTGGTAATTCTTAACCCCCCCTACGGTAAACGGCTTGGGGAAGAGGACGATCTGCGGGAGCTGTACTGCCAGATCGGCGATATCATGAAGAAACGCTGCCGGGGCTGGACCGGATATGTCCTGACTGGCAATCTTGAACTGGCAAAGTACATCGGTCTCAAGGCATCACGGCGCTATGTTCTGTACAACGGAGCGATTGAATGTCGCCTCCTGAAATATGATTTATATTAACATGGCCCTTTACTGCGGCATGACTCAGGTCACAAGGAAAACATATTCATGACGATTCGATGGTATCCGGGACATATGGGCAAGGCGCAGGAAAAGATGGCCGAGGCGATCCGCAAGATTGATGTGATTGTCGAGGTGCTGGACGCCCGTCTCCCGTTATCCAGCTCAAACCTCCAGCTGGAGGAAATGCGCCGCAACAAGCCGTGCATCAAGATTTTGAATAAAAACGATCTGGCTGACCCGGCGGTCACCAAAATGTGGGTGCGTCATTTTGAGCAGCAATCCGGGGTATGCGCCCTGCCGCTCTCGGCCAGACTGCATGCCGATGCAAAGCAGCTGATTAAACTCTGCCAGAAGACCGTCCCGCATCGGGGACGACCGGGCTGGCCGCTACGGGTCATGGTTTTCGGCATCCCCAATACCGGGAAATCAACGCTGATAAACACGCTGGCGGGAAAGTGTATTGCCAAAGTGGGCGACAAGCCGGCCATAACCACCTGCGGACAGCAGATTGACCTGAAAAACGGCATTGTTTTGTCGGACACACCCGGCATCCTCTGGCCAAATATGGACGATCAGGGGGTGGCATATCGTCTGGCAACCAGCGGCGCCATCGGCGCAAGCGCCCTTGACTACACCTGTGTCGGACTTTTTGCCGCAGAATATATGATGGGACGGTATCCGGAGCTGCTGAAGGTGCGTTACAAGCTTGCAGAACTGCCAGCTGACCCTACCGAAATGCTGCAATTGATAGGGCGCCGCCTGGGGTGCCTGATGGCTGGTGGTGAGATTGATGTGCATCGGGCTGCTGAAGCTTTTTTGCGGGAGCTGCGCGCAGGAAAAATAGGGCGGGTCAGTCTTGAAGAACCGGACCGGGCCGGCAACGCCACTGATGCCGCTGGCGAAGCCGGTCCGGTTTCATAACGACTATTGCTTGAGTTTGTGGCAGAAGAGACAGCGGTTCTTGGCAGGGTGATTCGGAGAATACGCCACGCCTTTTTCCTTGTGACACGGTTCACAATAGACCTCGGCGGCTTTTTTATCCGGCTTGTAAAAAGCCCGTTTCATGATCGGGGCATCCGGGGCTGGGGCATCCTTAAAAGCGGCATCGTACACAATTTTGTGCATGGCGTTGTTGGGCACCAGTTTCGTTTTCTCTTTCCCTGAAATCCCGATAAAAATCCCCACCACCACAACTATCAGCGCTATAAACATCCAGTCACGTTTATCAATTTTCATATCGTTCGGTTCCTTATTCGTATCAGTCTGATTTTATGAGTGAATAATATATAACCACAAGGCCGATCAGCAGTCCGCCGCCGACAAATGGTAACGTCGACGAGAGGGAAAGATCATTGCCCGGTGACGGCATGGCATAGTGAATAATGACGGCAATCCCGAACAGTGAAAAAAGGGAGAGCAAAATCGGCTTTGACCGCTTTGCCACCCCGAAAAGGGCAACCGCAATAATCAGGATGAGCACCACCGGGTGAGCAAGAAGATGCTTGAAGCTCAGATTCTGCAGAGCTTGAATCACGTTCTCCGTTTCAAATGGGCGAAACGCTTCGGTAGCTTTCTCTACCAGTTGCTGTTTGTCCATGGGGCACCCCAGAAAACCGCCTTATTTGGTCAAGTATAGTAGAAGAAAGCATTGGTCAAGGCAAGCACTAAACCGGCAACCTGCGGCCGGTCAGGGCGGCAGAGCCCCGAAAAACGGCGTCAGCTGATAAAATCCATAACCTTGTCGAGAAACCCTTTCTTTATCGGGTGGATGTCCTCACCGCTGATCTTGGCGAACTCTTCCAACAGCTCCTTCTGCTTTTTGTTGAGATTGGTCGGCGTTTCAATCCTGATTACCACCAGCTGGTCGCCACGACCGTACCCCTGCAGTGACGGAATCCCCTTCCCCTTCAAGCGGTACATTTTGCCGGACTGGGTACCTTCGGGTATTTTCATGGCAACCTTGCCGTCGAGTGTCGGCACATCAAACTCACAACCGAGCGAAGCCTGAATAAAGCTGATCGGGATTTCGCAGATCACATTATTGGCCTCACGCTGGAAGATCGCATGTTCCCTGACACTGAGTGCAACATACAGATCACCGTTGGGCCCCCCCTTACCATGACCACCTTCACCGGTAACCTTCAGCCGCGTTCCGGTTTCAACTCCGCCCGGAATCTTGACAGAAAGCGTTTTGGTATCCTTGGTACTCCCCTTGCCACGACAATCCGGACAGGGGTTTTCAACGACCTTGCCTTCGCCGTTGCACTGTCCGCAGGTTTTGCTGACGCTGAAAAAACCCTGCTGATAACGGACCTGTCCGGCACCGCGACAGGTTGGGCAGACTTTGGGGTCTGTGCCCGGCTTTGAACCGGAGCCGTTGCAGGTTGCACACCGCTTGGCAAAGGGGATTTCGATCTTTTTCTCAACGCCGAAGGCGGCCTCCTCGAAACTGATCTCCAAATTGTAGAGCAGGTCGTCGCCCCGCTTCCCCTGAGAGCGGCCGCGACCGGCACCCGCCCCGCCACCGAAGATGTCGCCGAAGATATCACCGAAAATATCACCAAACGGAGTCCCCGCGCCGAATCCGCCGAAACCGCCGCCTGAAAAACCGCCCGCCCCGGAAACTCCCGCATGACCGAACTGATCATACTGGGCGCGTTTCTGCGGGTCAGACAAGATTTCATACGCTTCGGACGCTTCTTTAAACTTTTCTTCAGACGCTTTATCACCCGGATTCTTGTCAGGGTGGAACTGGATCGCCACCTTCCGGAAAGCCTTTTTTATCTCAGTCTCGGATGCGTTGCGATGAACCTCAAGCACCTCATAATAATCACGTTTATCGCCGTTTGCCACAATAAGTCCCTTTATCTCTTGAAATACGTGTAGGGGCGGATGTAAAACCCGCCCCTACAGTGCTCTGAACCGGTGAAGTTACCGGACTATTTTTTTTCGTCCTTAACCTCTTCAAAATCGGCATCGACGACTTTATCATCTTTCGGCTTTGCTGACCCGGCCTGACCTGCGCCGGCTTCAGCTTCTCCCTCGCCGCCCTCTTTCTTGGCATATACCGCCTCGGCAAGTTTATGGGAAGCCTGGGCAAGTTCTTCAGTCGCTTTTTTAATAGCTTCCGCGTCCTCACCTTCCATCAGTTTTTTCAGTTCGGCCAGTTTGTTTTCTATGGTGCCTTTTTCAACGGCATCTATTTTGTCGCCAAACTCTTTCAGCGACTTTTCAGTGCTGTAAACCATACTGTCAGCTTGGTTCCGGGCCTCAATGGCTTCGCGTTTTTTCTTGTCTTCGTCCGCGTGAGCCTCTGCATCGCGCACCATCTTGTCCACTTCTTCTTTGGAAAGACCGGAGGATGCGGTAATGCTGATTGACTGTTCTTTGCCGGTTCCCAGATCCTTGGCGGACACGTGAACGATACCGTTGGCATCGATGTCAAACGTCACTTCGATCTGCGGCAGGCCGCGCGGAGCGGAGGGGATGCCGGAAAGTTCAAAGTTGCCGAGGGTCTTATTGTCACGGGCCATTTCACGTTCACCCTGCAGAACATGGATGGAAACCGCCGGCTGGTTATCAGCCGCAGTTGAAAAGGTCTGGCTCTTGCGGCAGGGGATCGTGGTGTTTTTCTCAATCAGCTTGGTCATGACGCTGCCGAGCGTCTCGATACCAAGGGAGAGCGGCGTTACATCAAGCAGCAGCACATCCTTGACATCACCCCGCAGAACGCCGCCCTGGATACCGGCGCCGATGGCAACGACCTCATCCGGGTTGACCCCCTTGCTTGGCACCTTGCCGAAAATCTCTTCAACCTTTTTCTGCACAGCCGGCATACGGGTCATACCGCCGACCAGGATAACTTCATCGATCTGGCCAATGGAGAGCCCCGCATCCTTCAGAGCGGTACGGCAGGGACCTTCGAGTTTTCCCAGCAGTTCGGCGCAGATTGACTCCAGTTTTGCCCGTGAAAGCTTCAGGGTCAGATGTTTCGGACCGGAAGCGTCAGCAGTAATGAAAGGGAGATTAATGTCGGTTTCCATGGAAGTGGAAAGTTCGCACTTGGCTTTTTCAGCAGCCTCTTTAAGACGCTGGAGAGCCATTTTGTCGCCGCGCAGATTGATGCCCTGATCTTTTTTGAACTCATCGGCGATCCAGTCGATAATCAGCTGGTCGAAGTCCTCACCACCCAGGAACGTATCGCCGTTGGTTGATTTAACTTCGAAAACGCCGTCGCCCAGTTCGAGAATGGAAACGTCGAATGTGCCGCCGCCCAGGTCGAAGACGGCGATTTTTTCGTCTTTTTTCTTGTCCAGACCGTATGCCAGCGCCGCTGCAGTCGGCTCGTTGATAATGCGCAGAACATTCAGACCGGCAATTTTACCGGCATCTTTTGTTGCCTGACGCTGGGAGTCGTCAAAGTAGGCCGGCACGGTAATAACCGCGTCAGTAACCGTCGTCCCCAGATAGTCTTCTGCGGTTTTCTTCATTTTCTGCAGAATCATCGCCGATATTTCCGGAGCAGAGTAACGCTTGTCGCGTACCTCAACCCAGGCATCGCCATTGTCCGCTTTAACAATTTTAAACGGGGAAATGGCAATATCCCTTCTCACCGCTTCCGAATCAAATTTGCGGCCAATCAGACGCTTAATGGCGTAGAGAGTGTTCTCCGGATTGGTGACCGCCTGACGTTTGGCCTGCTGCCCGACCAGACGCTCGCCGCTGTCGGAAATGGCAACCATTGAAGGTGTTGTGCGCCCCCCCTCGGAGTTTGCAATAACGACCGGCTCACCACCCTCCATAATTGAAACGCAAGAGTTGGTTGTTCCCAGGTCGATTCCGATTACTTTACTCATGATGTTTAGTCCTCCTTAGTAGATACTCTGTGTGCAAGATATTCATCTCATGTATAAAAAACAAGGTCTCGGGAAAATTATTTTGTCTTCAGGTGAAAACTACTTCACCGCTGTCGCCACCGTCACCATGGATGGGCGCAGCAGACGGTCTTTCAGCATGTAGCCCCTCTGGTACTCCTCAACAATCGTATTCGGTTCCTGCTGGTCGGTCGGGACCTGGGCCATGGCCTGATGGAAGGCCGAATCAAAAGGGGCGCCCACGGCTTCGATGGGGGTAACGTTGAATTTTTTCAGTGCGGTCAGCAGCATGGCATGCGTCATGCGGACCCCCTCAATAACAGCGCCCAACTCATCCTCCGACCCGTGCGCAAGAGCCCGTTCCAGATTATCAATAATCGGCAGTATCTCCTCCAGCAGAGATTTATTACCGTAGTTCAGCAGCTCTTCCTTCTCACGCCCTACCCGTTTGCGATAGTTTTCCAGATCCGCCCGCTCGCGCAGAAAGCGATCCCAGTTTTCACGGGCCTCCTTTTCCTTGGCCGCCAACTGTTCTTCAAGAGACGCCCCGACTTCCGGAGCAGCTCCATTCAGGGTATTCTCTTCAACAGCACTATCTTCAATTTCTAACGTTTCTACGGTATCCTTGTGTTTCATGGCTTGATATCCTTTTACCAAAGTTGTTGGTATGCTGAAGCTGACAACTGATCCTGCGTGTAAAATTAAACTTCACTGAGCAGCTTGCTCACCATCCGTGCGGTGTAATCCACAATCGGTATGACGCTTGAATAGCCCATGCGGGTCGGGCCGATCACCCCCACCATACCGACCGTATTGCTGCTGGTAACAAAACGGGAGGTGATCAGACTGACGCCGGCGGACTGGCTGAGCGATGTTTCCGCCCCGATGTATATCTGTACTCCGTCCGCCTTCATGCAGCGGGACAATAGTTGCACAAGCTGCCCCTTCTGTTCAAATGCCTGATATATTTCCTTCATGCGGCCGGCATCACTGAATTCAGGCTGGTCAAGAATGCGGGCCTGCCCTTCAACAAAAATCTCGTCCCCTTCCACCCTTACCGCCTGCTCGCTGATCTTCAGAGCGCGGGACAGAAGCTGGTCATACTGCGCTTTCTCCGAAGACATCTCCTGCAGAATCTGTTCGCGGACCTGGGTAATGGTCATCCCCTGCATCCGGTCATTCAGGTAATTGCCCATTCGGACCAGATCCTCAGGCACAAAGTCGTCATCCGTCTCAATCAGGCGGTTCTGAAGTGCTCCTTTGCTGGAAACCAGGATGGCAAGAATTTTGCGGTGTCCGATTCGAATAAATTCAATATGGCGGAAGACATCTGCGGTAAAACTGGGGGCGACCACAATCCCCATATAGTTGGAGAGCTGCGACAGCGTCCGGCTGGTCTCTTTCAGAATACCTGACAGGCCGATGCCGGCCTGCCGGCAGTGGCTGATGATCTGGCGTTTTTCATCACGGCTGACCTGACGCAGGGCAATCAGCGAGTCAACGTATATGCGGTAGGCCTTTTCAGTAGGAATCCGTCCCGCCGAGGTATGCGGCGATGTCAAGAGCCCCATCTCTTCCAGATTTGCCATGACATTGCGCACCGTTGCCGATGAAAGCGTCAGGGCATGGCGACGTGCAACAGAACTACTGCCGACCGGTTCAGCGGTCTCAATATAGTCCTCTATAATCGCTTCCAGTATCTGTCTACTGCGTGCAGAAAGATCCATATCCATGTGATGACCCCAAAAAAATAGCACTCGTAACAGGTGAGTGCCAGCAGATTCAAGGTAATAAGCGTCCCTGTTTTTGTCAAGGAGATTTCCGGTGAATTATCGGTTCAGGAACCTGCCCTACTCTCTATACATGGTTACGCAGCATCAGGTGGAACGGATGGGGGTTGAGATAGACCTGCCCCTTCAGGTACTGCTGATCGTATTTATTGATGTAGTGGCTGAGCAGAGTCATGGGCACGATCAGTGGGAGCAGGTGATCGTGGTACCGGCCGATGACCTCCAGCAGTTCCACCTTTTCATCGGCAGAAAGCTGCTGTTTGAAATAGCCCATGATATGCTGCAGTACGTTGGTGTTCTTTTTGACCGTCGCATGAAGGGCAACCGCTTTCATAAAGTGTGTTTCATAACTCCGGAGCAGATCCGCCAGCGGCAGCTCTGACGCATGTGCCACCAGGACTCCCAGCTCTCGGTAGGCCACCGGACTGTGAGCCATCATGAGCAATTTGTGGGCGGTGTGAAACTGAACCAATCGCCCGACTGAGGGGGCTGCCGCCAGAAAATCCTTCCAGCGGCGATAGCTGAAGATCCTCTCGATAAAGTTTTCACGGATATCAGGATCATTCAACCGCCCTTCCTCCTCCATGGGCAGCAGCGGGAAGCGTCGGGCCATGGCGGCGGCAAATAGGCCACTGCCGTTTTTTTGCGCCTGCCCGTTGTTGTACACCTTGACCCGGAACAGCCCGGAACTGGGTGAATCTTTTTTGAAGATAAAACCGCACAGCCCCGCATGTTCCAGTTCATCAACCTTAGCCGCACAAAAAACCAGCATCTGCTCGGTCAGATCGATATGCGTCCGGCGGGTCACCAGACGGGGTGCAGCCGGATCGCCTTCAAGCCTCATGGCCTCCCGGGGGATCGGCAGCCCGCACCCCACCTCGGGACAGACCGGCACAAAGCTGAAATATTCCCCCAGAGTATCGGTAATATAGCGGTCGCGTTTGTGACCGCCGTCACACCGGACCGGCTCACCCAGCAGACAGGCGCTGATGCCGACCATGATTGGCTGGGTCATGGGTGCTGTTCTCCCTGCCGGGCGCAGACAAAATCGGCAATCGTATGAGCAATGTCCCCCGCCGTTATACGATCATTATTCAGTAGCATGTGGTACAGGGACGGGTCATGGTCATCCTGATCCAGAAACGCTTTGTTGAAATGATCGCGGACTTTCTGCTGCCGGTGCATCACCTTTTCAGCGGCCTCAGCGGGAGTATTCAGCCGGCGGGAAAGCGAAGCGACCCTGAAAGCTTCGGAGCCGTATATCCTGAAGTGGTATGAATGCTCGATATGCCGGGTGATAATTGCCCCCCCCAATTCGGAGATGATGATATTCCCCTGCTCCGCCAGTGCTATTATATGACGGGAAAGGAGACGGAAGTAATCCTGGTCGCTCTTCCAGCGAGGCGAAAAGGTAGCCAGAATTTCGTTCAGGATCCGGTTGTTCTCGCCAAGAGTCTGCAGAATTTCCTCCGAGACATTATGACGTTTGGCCACCTCTTCCAGAACCGCCCTGTCAATCAGAACCCATTCATCCCTGGTCCTCTGCATCATGAGCTCGCGTAACCGCTCCGCCACCAGGTACCCCTCACAGCCAAATTCGCGTGAAATGGTTATGCATGGGCGTGATTTCGGCTTCTTATGCTGAAAAAACGGCTTTTCCTTTTGCCTGCGGTTGTACTCCTCCAGAGAGCCGATCCTCAGGTCAACCGATGGAATCAATAAATTATCCGGCATAGAGCCTCCCTCACGCATGGCATTGGTATTCATTGGTGCGGCCGGACGACACGTTTCCAGTCGGCCGGGCACGCTGTAATTCACATATAGCACACCGTGCCCGGGAAGTCATCCGGCGGCCGACAGAAAAAAACCGCTTCCGGCAGAGTGCCAAAAGCGGTTTTCCTGTTAACAGCCAGCGGTGCAGCGCCGTAAAGCTACCACGTTTCCCTGCCGTGACATGAATTAGAGCAGCTCCGGGTAGTCGCGTTCCATCCTGTTTTCACCGTATCAATATTTTTCACGCCATTGTTGTGCGTGGCGCTTGCATACGTGGTAGTGCTGTAACCGGTTCCGTGACAGGTCTCACAAGCTATCTTCTGGCTGAGGTGTTTGGCATGCTTACCGGTCGCCGGGGGAATAGCATGGCAACTGCCGCACGCCGCAGCAGGCGTCGGCGATGGCGTTACCGTTGACAGAGCTGACGCAATGGCGGTGAGGTCGGAGGCGGTGAGTGTCGAAAGATATCCCATGCTGCCGGTATTGCCGTTTATGGCATTCTGGATGGCGACAGCAGCAACCCCCGCTTTGGCAGATGTTGCCAGCGTTCCATGGCAGCCGGCACAATTTGCACTGTACAGAGATGCTCCGTCAGTAGCGGCCGGCGGAGTTGAGGGGGTGCTCGCTGATGGTGCCAAGGCGGCAACGATCGCCTCTACCTCTGCTGCTGCAAGGCCTGATAAAGCCCCCATTCCGCCGGTATTGCCGCCTATCGCATTCTGCAGGCGGGAAACGGTGATTCCTGCCTTGCCTGATGAAGCAAGGGGACCATGGCAATCGGCACAGTTTGCGGAGTATAATGCTGCGCCGTCAACGGTGGTCCCTGGCGTAACCGGCACAGGAGTCGGAGCGGGAGTCGTGGTGGCTGGCGACAGGACAGCAACAATTGCCTGTGCTTCGCTTGCCGAAAGAGCTGTGTATACTCCCATTCCACCTACGTTGTTGCTGATCGCACTCTGCAGGCGGGCAAGGGTGATGCCGGTTTTCCTCGATGACGCAAGGGCGCCGTGACAACCGGCACAGTTCGCAGCGTAGAGCGCTGCTCCATCAGCGGTACCGCCTTGTGAAGCCGCCAGTGATTGTGAGGATGCACCAGAGGAGGCTCCGCCGGCAGTAGTCGCCGCAGTACTGCCGCAGCCGGCCAGTATGGTTACGGCAAAAAGGGCCAATAAGTAAAAATATGTCGTCTGTAATCTCATGTTATCTCCATTCCTTTCGATTTCTCGGTACACGGCACGAAACAGACAGGTGACCTGTTTCCAAGTTTTCGATAGTTCGGCGACCCGGCTGTCTGCATGAGACCCTATAGGCTTTCCGTCCCACCTTCGCAGATGGTTTAGTATTATCGGTATCGCACGTAAATAATTTTGCGGAAAAAGGCAATAAGTTATGTATTATCAGCCATTTACACCCCCTTTCACGCGTCTGGCAAAAACAAAGCCGGGCACCTGATATCAATCTTCTGATATTTCGGCAACCCGGCTGTCTGCGTGAGACCCGTAGGCTTTCCGTCCTACCCTTGCGGATAGTTTAGTATTATCGTTATCATCATTATGTCGTGTTTCTTTATCAATTGAGTTGACTTTACATCATCGACCTGTAAAGTCAACAATAAATATTTCAGTGACATAGTTTTTGAACAACATGCCATCCTCTCCGGCAATCTGATAATAGCTGCACGGAGATGCATGCAGCCTCTTTTAGTAATCTGAAGTACTGATCTACCGCCTATCCCTTCTCCCTGAGGGAGAAGGTGGCCGAAGGCCGGTTGAGGGGGCAATGATGCCGTACAATCCAGCACTTCCCCTCACCCCGCCCTCTCCCTCAGGGAGAGGGAATTATAAGCGGGAGATTCGTTCCACTCAGGTTTAGTAATTACTTTCCACAGATAAAAGGATGTTCCCGGTGCTCCAGCTTGGCCTCTGCTGTCTCTTCAAAAATGAAGCGGTATTTTTCCGCACCACAACCGTAAAAACCCTGGCGACTCTCCCCCGTGACCTCCAGCTACTCAAGCTCTCGGAAATCTGCTGGCACAACGGGCTCAATCTGCTGCTGGCTCTGGAAGCGGTAGAGCGCCTCGGCATCGGCGCCTTCCGCATCATGTCACCGCTTTTCCCGCGCATGACGCACCCGGAGGCGGGATACACACTGGACGATTTGCCGGACGGAGAAGCGATCAGCCGTACTCTGGAAGCCTGCAGGCTCTTTGCAGGCCGGGCTAAAATCCGGCTGAGTTTTCACCCGGACCAGTTCGTCGTGTTGTCATCACCACATCCTTCTGTGGTCGCCAACTCCATTCAGGAGCTGGAATATCAGGCGGAACTGGCTGTGGCGGTTGGCGCCGATGTCATCAACATCCATGGCGGAGGGGTGTACGGGGACAAACGGGGGGCACTGCAGCGCTTTGCGGCGGTGTATGGCGGCTTGAGTGACGCGATTCGCAGCCGCCTGACTCTGGAAAATGATGATGTCAGCTACACGCCGGCAGATCTGCTGCCATTCTGTGAGCAGCTCGCCATTCCGCTGGTGTACGATGTACACCACCACCGCTGCAACCGGGACAATCTGACGATAGAAGAAGCGACCGAGCGGGCGGGAGCCACGTGGAAAGCTGCCGGGAAACGGCAGTACTGCCACATTTCATCGCCAAAGGGGGGGTGGGAAGGCGGCACACCGAAGCCGCACGCCGATTACATAGATGCGGGTGATATCCCTGAATGCTGGCTGGAGCGGGAAATGACGGTTGATGTGGAAGCAAAGGCGAAGGAACTCGCCGTGGTCCGGTTAATGACAGATATTCAGGAGCTTAAAAACCGTAGCTGACAATGACTCCCCCCATCGCCTGGTTTGCCGAGCCGCGATCCCGGACCAGCGAAGAATTGGCAACCGGCGGTGCCAGGCGTTCAAGCCCCGCAATGAGGGAAACTGAGACCGACTTTGTCAGCGGGACCATGGAAAATCCGTTGATGCCATAGGCGGTGATTCCGGCATCAGCGTGGTACTGTTCAAGACCGCTGCGCACCGACTGTTCCGGAGTAACCCCCCAGTAGGCATTTGTGTAGGTTTGATCGCCAAAGCGGATGTGCGGGCCGAAAGAATATATCAGCGGAGGGCCGGCAATTTTCACCACCCCATGGTAACTCCCCCTCGCCTCGCCGAACAGCCCCC
>CAIOXL010000031.1 GCA_903862245.1 uncultured Geobacteraceae bacterium
ATTCCTGAATGATCCTGAGCTCGGTGTCCTGAATTGCACCCCAGCTTTCCACAATGACTAGCAGTTGGCGGCTAGCATCACTAAAATGCATATAAGAAGGGCTTAGTTGGCCTGAACTAACAGAGTAATCAGCGAGCTTGCCTAGAGGCTGCTTCCCTCTTCGATATTCGTTGACGTTGTTCCAAATGGGGACGATAACGGGCCCGGCGATGTTGATGTGCTTGGTTGGGCCATTTATAGCCATGCTCCTTGGCCACCAGCTTGCAGTTCCATTGAAACCGTCTAGGAGATAAACTGCTATCAGGAATACAATAACTAAATAGGCCCAAGAGTTTTCGGTGGAACTGTCTGTTTTTCTATCCTGTGATGCGTCAATCAGGTGAACGAAGCTAGATATGGCAACGTATAAAAAGAGAATACCACATAGGGAGCCGGCCCAGAATACCGCACCGTACGACGACCTAAATAGCTGAGGAAGCTTGAGTACAAAGTTTATATCATCATGGTGATAATATTGTGCTATTACGTGAATACAGTCAACTGCAACCATTACTGCAAATAGTGAAATCCTTAGCCATTTCTTTCTTAACCAGGTACACATGAAAACTATCATAATGTATTCAAAATAAATAAGGGGCCGACTGGAGATATAGCTCAGCCTTGATGAAACAAAAGCTATAAGTAGGTTGAAGCAAGTCATAATACATATGACCGCAACTAACCTATGATTTAGTTTTAACATGTGCGCTCTTAACCAAGTAGATTTATGAGTCGTATCCTCGATAGGGTCACATTATTTCGTAACCATGTCAGCATGTCAAGGTCACTGGCTCTTTTGTTTTGTGTATGAGGTCAATGCACTGATTAAATCATACGGGAGCCGTCTTATGCCACCCCCTCTCATGATTCGTGTCACGGGTTGCCCCATGGGACACTGGCGGGACAATGCCGACAAAGAAGGGCATGATTTACAACACAACACAATCAAGAGGGGAGGGCGCAAAGCCTTGCTGTATCGTTGTTCTTGATTGTTGCTTGTTGTGGCTTATTTAATGGGATTGGTCTTAAAATCCCTCGCCTTAACCGGCGTGCCGGTCCGAGTCCGGCTTCGGGCACCACAACCATAAAAAAGGAGCAGCTATGAATAGCTGCTCCTTTTTTTGTGTGACGCTGGGTGAAATGGTGAGGGTGAAGGGAAACCTACTCTGTCGGCAATACACCCTGGAAGGAAGGGCCAAGGTATCGCAATGCCGCCGGATTGCTCAAAAACGAGATGACAGTCGGGTAAACCGGCGTCACGCTTCTTCCGGCGGGATTCTTCAAAAGTGCCGCAGTCATTGCAGCGGCCTGCCGGCCTAGGGCAGTGCGGTCGATTTCAATAACGGCTATCGCCCCCAGCGGCAGATGGTCGGCGGAAAATGAGACAACAGGAATATGCAAATTATGGGCGAAGCGGACCGCAGTTTTTACCGTTTCCGTGCCGATGTCAACGCCATCGGGCAGTATCCAGAGTGCATATAACCCTCCTGAAATGGATGACAGAAGTTCGTCAGTCATGCCCGGAGCTGAAAGTCCGCGGGGGCTCAGGGCAATGCCGGCACTGTCCACCATCTGACGGGCTTGTTGCAGATACCAATCGCTTGTAGCCGGATTATGGATGACACCTACCCGCGCGGTTTTCATCTTCTGGAACATACTGATGTACCGTTCAGGCGGCGCGGTCATCTCAATGCCGTCAAGGTTGGCATGTGAAGACTTCAGCCTCTGAAGATCATAGGCCATTACAGCGACCACCGGTGTCTCCCGGATGGCGGCAGCAGCTGCCAGAGCGGCATCACCCATGGTGAGTATCAGCTTCGGGCGCTCTTCCCGCACCATCCGTACGACGTCAACCTGATCGTAATCGGACAGCACAATCATCTGCCGAGTGGCGCTGCTGACAGCATTGAAGCCGTTCAATGTCTCCCGTAATGCCGGTTCCCGCGAGCTCAGGAGAACCAGTACATCGTAGGCCCGGGCCATGGAGGGGGACAGTATCAAACAGAACAGTATAAGCGGAAGCAGCAGTTGCATCAGAACCTCACCCTCACTCCGCCTTCATACCAGCGTGATGCATTGGTATAGAGGGTTGTGTCTGTAGTTTGTATGCCGTTTAACAGGTTGTGCCCGGTAAAGAACAGCTCCGGCGACAGTCCATATGCGGATTTCAGCTTCCAGTTCAGGTACAGATCCCAGATCATCCCGGTGTCACTGGCGGAAAAGCTGCCGGAAGAATTCCACCAGACATAGTTGCCGGTCAGTGAACTGCGCAGGCCGCAGCCGGGGTGGCCATAATTCAGGGCCAGCTTGACGGCATGAGGCGGGACAGAGAGCAGATCAGTGGTCTGCAGCTGATCTCCCGTATCGGCGTTGGTTGCGTACAGATAGGTATAGCCGCCGGTCAGGTAGAGACCGGAAAACTGTATGGTGCGGGCCTCCACTTCAATCCCCTGGCGGTTCTGGCTGGTTCTGGGCAGGATGCCGGATGATACCCCGCCGCGCAGCGCATTGTAAAACAGGGTCCCTTTCAGCCAGAGAAAGGGAACGGCACTGCTTTCGATACCGGCCTGAATGGTTGAAAGCTTCTGGGGACCGCCGCTCTGGCTGTGAGGTGCCGGTGGGGTGAAACCGTGAGCCGCATAGGTGCGCAGGATCGTATTCTGATCAAACTGCCAGGATGCCCCGAGCGTATAACTGAGATTGTCACCGTCAACGCCGGTAAGATCCAGACGTACGCCCGGAATAACCGTCAGGCGGCCGTAGGTGTATGAGCCGTTCCCGTACAGCGCCCAGCTGTTCCACCCCCGGTCATACTCGGGAGCAGCAGCGCTTATCAAATCCTTGTATGCGGCCTGCACATGGGCGTACTCAACGCCGGTCACCAGGCTCATGCTGCTGTCCCCCCAGGTCAGGCGGGTGGTAATGCCGCTTGTTGAATCCTGCGCGGCGAAATTATTCGTGAAAACTATGGCTCCCAGGCCGGTGCGATTGCCGTATTTCGTCCGGTCATCCCGGTCGGTGACATACCCGTCAACATCAAGGATAAGTTCGTTCCCAAAAGGTTTGGACAGTTTGATGAAGCCGCTGCTGTGCCGGTTCTCGTTATTCTGGTGCACAAAGCCCCATGTTGATTGTAAAAATGTATGGACTTAGATTCCTTGATTATTTTGGCATGATGCCAAGATGTTCACATACGCTGAGACTGATGAACTTTGGG
>CAIOXL010000032.1 GCA_903862245.1 uncultured Geobacteraceae bacterium
AGACGCGGTTTAGTTCAACAACAGTTTAACCACCACGGCTGGACCCGGCAACACGACCATGGCTATTCCTACGACCAGGGTCGTGAAACCGATCACGATTACTGCCACCCGCTTAGCCTGCGCTATTGTTTTAAACACAAAGTGTTTCACCGCTAAAACGTGCCTTCAGGCGCAGCTTCCTCGTTGGCATGCATGCTTCTGTGGTCGCAGCCAGGCAGCAGTGCCAGCAAAATGGTTTCCATCATTGCCTCCCTGATTATCTTCATAGTTAAGTGATTCTCTGACGGCAGTAATTGCAGCATCTACATTAGGGTTTCTTGGAACCCTGACAACTATCGGAATAAGATTGTGTCAGTATATCGGAAGGCTGGTATCTCGTAGGAATAACATATCAGCGTGACAAGTAAACTGTAACATCAAGATAATGTACCAAAGAAGCCGTTAAGTTTATGACGGTCTTGTGCTTGTGCAGTGTGAATGGGATAATTAGCTGAATTGTTGGGAGTAATCTCGGATTTCAAATTGTGCATGATTGGTATAGTATTGAGACCTGCTCTCTCTGATACAAAAACTATTATCCCACTGCTTAAATATTAGGCAGATATTTATTCCTTTCGGTTCGGTCTCTCAAGATCGGTTTGCAAAAAGATGCAAACCGGTCTTTCGAGATCCGAGTTATTTTTAAAATAAATCTTGTGAGAAAGGGTGGTTGTGGACTGGAAGGGTTTCTGAGTATTATAAGATATTGCTGGTTTCTACGGAGCTAAATTCATGCACATTGGTACAATATTGGTACAACAAAATAAAAAAGGCACTCACAATCTCTTGTAAGTGCCTGTTATTGTTGGTGCGCCTGGAGCGATTCGAACGCCCGACCTACGGATTCGTAGTCCGTTGCTCTATCCAGCTGAGCTACAAGCGCGTTGGGAAGTGGTCTTATACCCCACGGGGCACAATATATCAACCTTTTTTTGTCTCTTCTGTGCTTGCCCCGCCGCTTCAGTACGTTGAAATTGATTATTACCACTACCAAACCACTTCGATTTCAGCTATCTTCTCACGGCGAGCAGGGCGGATACCGCAGAAGGAAATTTGCTATGGATCACTTTATACTGGATATCAGCGAAGCCGATGTGAAGCGGGAACGTGAAAAATCACGGGAACTTCGCAAAAGCCGCTGGTGGAAAAACCGTGTTGCTCTGGGACGTTGCTATTACTGTGATGGAAGTTTTGCGCCGGAAGAGCTGACGATGGATCATCTGGTGCCGGTATCACGGGGCGGCAAGGCCTCGCGCAACAATGTCGTTCCCGCCTGTAAGGAATGCAACAGCCGCAAAAAATACCTGCTCCCAATCGAGTGGGAAGAGTTTGTGGGCACACTTAAACGTCCAACACCGGAGCCAACCCGTGAGTGAAGCGAAAAGCCGCTATAAAGTCGTCATCTATGACTGTGACGGCGTGATTCTTGATTCAATCGAATCTAACTATGTTTTTTACAACCGTATCATGGGATTTTTGGGACGACCGGAGATAGAACGGGACAATGGCGATGCCAGAAGAGTCCTCCACACGTATTCGTTCCAGGATGTCATGGAATATTTTTTCCGGGGGGACGCCCAGCGCGAAGAGGCCCTCAGTTTTGCCAAGACCATCCGCTACCGCGATCTGATGCCGTACATGCGTATGGAAGATGGTTTTGTCGGTGCCCTCGACCAACTGAAGGGACACACCTCCCTGGCTATCTGCACCAATCGGGCAACTTCCATGGATATGATCATCGAGGATTTCGGACTGACCGGCTATTTTGAATATGTCATGACCGCTTCACAGGTTACCCACCCGAAACCGCACCCGGAACCGCTCTTGAAGGTACTGGATTATTTCGGCGCTGCACCGGAAGAAGCCCTTTTTATCGGAGACGGCGAGGTGGATATGCAGGCGGCACAAAGCGCCGGAGTTCCCTTCATCTCGTACAAATCCAATCTGCCTGCCCTGGCATGCATCCAGCACCATGGTGAAATCGTCCGGCACGTTTTTTCCGCACCATAAAAAAACTCCGGCGGATTAATTTCCGCCGGAGTTTTCACATCTACTCTGTCACCCCGCCGGTTATCTCACCAGCTTCGACAGTTTTTTGAACTCCTCCGTCCCAGCAACCCCCAACAGTTGAAACAGGACCGATTCAGTGCAGGTGGGAATCGCTCCGGCCAGTGTCATGGCCTGGAGGGCGGTCTGCCAGTTCTGCTTGCTGCGGCTCATGACGGCATCCTTCACCACATGGACGTCCAGACCAGCCTCACGAAGTTCGAGAACCGTCTGCAGGACACAGACATGGGTTTCCATGCCGGTGATGATCACCTGACTCCTGCCGGTAGACTTGAGCGCTGCGACAAACTCCGGACTGCCGCAACAACTGAAGGTCATTTTTTCATAACAGGGAGCTGCTGCCGCCTTTTCCTTCAGTTCAGGCAGAGTCGCTCCCAACCCTTTGACATACTGTTCGGTCACGAGCACCGGGATGTTCAGTTCGGCAGCGCTTTCCAGCAGGATGCCGGTGTTTTTTACCAACTTTCCCAGCACAGCATCATCCATCGCAACGCACAGTTTTTCCTGCACATCGATCACCACCAGTACCGCTTTGTCCCGCATCAGAAAAAAACTGTCCCGTATTGACATGGCCATCTCCCCTGCTATAAATTTTGATCAGTGTAGCGTAGATGCCGGTGATAATCAACGGCATCCCGAGTGACGGATAAATCTTTGAGGCGATGCCACTGGCACTCAATAACTGGTTGTCTGCACTGATGTACCGTGCTACATCAAGGCGGCATATTATCTCCGGAGGTTCATTATGAAAGTTACCGCATTCAACGGCAGTCCACGGAAGGAAGGCAACACCTCGCTGCTTATCGGCCAGGCCTTCGCCGCACTGAACAAGGAAGGAATTGAAACCGAGATGGTCCAGGTGGGGGGCGAGAAACTACATGGCTGCATCGCCTGTTATCAATGTTTCACCCGGAAGGACAAACGCTGTGCCGTGGCAGATGACATAGCCAACAGCTGCATTGAGAAAATGCTTGAGTCCGACGGTATCATTATCGGCTCTCCGACCTATTTTGCCGCCCTGACCCCCGAAACCAAGGCGCTGATTGACCGGTGCGGCATGGTGTCGCGGGCCAACGGCGATATGTTCAAGCGCAAAGCCGGGGCCGCTGTGGTGTCGGTACGCCGGGCCGGTGCCATCAACGTGTTCGACACCATTAACCACTTCTTCAGCATCGGCCAGATGATTATCCCTGCGTCAAATTACTGGAATATCGGTGTCGGCCGGAATATCGGAGATGTACTTCAGGATGAAGAGGGGATGGGAACTATGCAGGTGTTGGGAGAGAACATGGCCTGGCTGCTGAAAAAAATCGCCCCGTAAACAACGTTTCAGGACGCTCCGGAGGGAGCGTCCTGAAGAAGAGATATTACAGCAGCGCTCTTGCAGCGGCTATTGCCGCGGCATAATCAGGTTCACCGGTGACTTCGGGAACGATCTGGATGTAGCGGATGATGTTGGCGGCATCGACAACGAACACGGCCCGTGTCAGCAGCAGCAGTTCTTTGATCAGCACGCCGTAGCCGAGCCCAAAGGAGCGTTCGCGGTAGTCGGAAAGGGTAATCACCGCATCAATTCCTGCTGCCCCGCACCACCGCTTCTGGGCAAAGGGGAGATCAAGGCTGATCGTCAGAACCACCACATCCCCCGGCAGGGCGGCGGCTTCCTGATTGAAGCGACGGGTCTCGGTGTCGCACACCGGAGTATCCAGAGACGGCACCGCAGTGATGATTTTGACTTTACCGACAAAGGTGGCAAGCGAGGTGGCGGCCAACCCGTTGTCTACCACGACAAAGTCCGGGGCAGCATCACCTACGTTAAGCTCTGCCCCCAAAAGGGTCATCGGATTTCCTTTAAAGGTAATAATTCCTGTTTTTTCACTCATGGTCATTCCCCCTCGTTAATTTCTACCGTTTCAGGCAGTACGCTGTAATTTTCACCGGCAGTGTCCCGGCGGTCAAGAACGGTCAAAAACTGCATCACCAGCCGATAGGTAATCCCCCACAGCACCGGCTTGTTATCGACCGGAAGCGTGATGGCCGGCACGTCAAAACACTTTTCATCGAACGCCACACTGCTCACCCGATGCCGCGCCGGGTCGCGCAGGTCGGAAAGCGCCACCCAGAACAGGTCCCGCACCTCTTCATTCAGGGCCGGACGACTGGAGAGCCTGTCCAAGCCGAAGAGGCAGCAGGAAACCCGCACCGGCAGATTCGTCCCGATAATATCCGACAGCCGCCCCAGATACTGCCCCTGCGTCAGGTCCAGTCCAATCTCTTCAAGCGTTTCCCGACAGGCCGCCTGGCACTCCAGCTCCCCCTCCTCCAGTTTCCCCCCGGGGAATGCGATATGTCCTGACCAGGGGTCAAGGTCATGGGCCGCCCGCTGGATGAACAGGATTTCCAGATCACTGCCGGTCTGATGCAGTATCATGGCAACCGCAGCGCGTGTCCGGTCGCCGGAATCCGGGACGGCGGCGCCGCCGCGCACGGCAAGCAATGCCGCAATACTGCCAAATGTGTATCCCTGCTCTGGTATAAAGGCGCTCATGGTTTCGATCATTCCTGTATGGATTAATCTGCATACTTACCGTATCATTGCCCGCCGTCAAGAAAAATAACCATCAGGATTTTATACTATGCCGCATCAACTTCGCCCAGCGATTCCGAAGATTTCAATACTGATGCCGGTGCGCAATGAAGGGCGCTTCCTGCAGGCTACGCTGGACTCACTGTACCGCCAGACCTGTTCCGCCTGGGAGCTGATCGCCGTCGATGACGGTTCCCGTGACCAGACGCCTCACATCCTGGCCGAAGCGGCCGGCGAAGACAGGCGCATACGGGTTCTGCGCCGTGAGGGGGGCGGACTGGTAGCGGCACTCAACGCCGGCCTGGAACTCTGCCGTGCCCCGTTGCTGGCACGTCTGGACGGTGACGACATCTGCCATCCCCGGCGCCTTGAGCTGCAATCCGCCTGGCTGGATGCACACCCTGAAACGGGACTGGTGGCCTGCAACTTCCGGCATTTCCCGCGCCGCAGCATCAAGCAGGGGATGATTGACTATGAGCGGTGGCAGAACAGTCTGACCGACCATGCCCTGATTATGCAGGATCTGTTTGTGGAGTCCCCCTTTGTTCATCCCGCCATCATGGTGCGCAGGGGTATTATGGAGAAGGCTGGAGGGTATCATGACAGCAGTTGGCCCGAAGATTATGATCTCTGGCTGCGCATGGCGGCAGCGGGAGTACGCTTCGCCCGTCTGCCGCAGACGCTCCTGTTCTGGCGCGATCATCCCGAACGGGCCACCCGCACCATGGAGGAATATACGTTACCTGCCTTCCGGGCCTGCAAATGTCATCATCTGCTGCGCGGTTTTCTCAGAAATACCGGCGACATTGTTATCGCCGGGGCGGGACAGGAAGCCCGGGCATGGCAGCGCCTTCTGGCCGCAGCGCAGGTGACGGTTTCCACCTGGCTGGATGTTGACCCGAGGAAGGTCGGCCGTATACTGCACAGTGCACCGGTCCTGTCCCCGGAGATACTGCAGCTGCATGGCCGGAAAATGATCGTGGCCATCGGTGTGCGCGGGGCGCGGGAGCAGTTCAGGAGTGTGGCGGAGCAACGGGGATGGCAGGAAGGCGTGGACTTTGTCTGCGTCGCATGATAAAAACCGGATCAGCCGATCGGGTACCGAATTTGCGGCGGGAAGGGGTGACACATGTTACCAAGCAAAGAAGAAATGGCTCTTACCATTGACGAAGCCGAGTGGAGCTGCCTGCGGGCTCACCTGCGCCGGGGCGGGCTGATTCTGGTCGATGACGCCCTTGACCTGGCAGATACGGCCCATAAAGTCGCCACCGATGATGTGGAGATTATCCAGCAGCTGGTGGAAAGCGGTATGATCGGCAAACCATCGGACTCGAAAATCCGTTCCTGGGAAGATGACCAGCACAAAAAGTTTGCCATGCTGATTGTCAGCCCGTACGTACTGTTCCAGGAAAAAATGCCCACATTCCACTGATGCCGACGGAGCAGCGCTAATGGACATGACCCTTAACGAATATGAAGTGCGCGTGCTCGGCTGCCTGATAGAAAAGGAGCTGACCACACCGGAGTATTATCCGCTGACCCTCAATTCCCTCACCAACGCCTGCAACCAGAAATCCAACCGAGATCCGGTGATGGTTCTGTCAGAGGAGGATGTGGTGCGAAGTCTGGAGTCGCTCCGCTTCAAGCAGCTGGCACTGCTTTCGGCAGACGGGGGGCGCGTACCGAAATACCGGCACCTGCTGGCAGAGAAGTTCGGCTTGATGCCGGCTGAACAGGCGGTCATCTGTGAGCTGCTGGTGCGGGGGCCGCAGACCGTCGGGGAGCTGCGCACCAGAGGGGAGCGGATGCACCCGTTCGGCGGGCTGGAAGCGGTTGAAGAGGTGCTGGAGGAACTTATCCGGCGGGAAAAACCGTTGCTTGTCCTGATGCCGCGCCAGCCGGGAAGGAAGGAAGGGCGCTATGCCCAGCTTTTTTCCGGAATGCCTGACAGCACCCAGGAGGGTTCTGACGTGCGCCCTGAGGCGGCCCGGGTACGGGTAATGGCGGAGAATGGACGGATTGCCAAACTGGAGGGGGACGTTGCCGTCCTGCAGGGTGAGGTAGCCGCGTTACAGCAGCAGATGGCGGAATTTAAGGCGCAATTTGAGTAACCTCTTCTTCAGGCCAGAACCGCCGCTGCAGCTCATCCATCAACGGCTTGAGGCTTTTTCGGTCACGGGCTGAGACCGTAACGCTGTGATGGGTCCGGGCTGACTGCCGCACGCGCAGAAAGGCAACCGTATCCTTCTTTTTCATTTCATCCAGCAGATCCGACTTGTTATACACCAACAGTTCCTGTTTATCCCCCAATTCCAGCTCCGCCAGAATCGTCCGCACCTGAACGATCTGATCCTCAAAACGGGGATGGGATGCGTCAACCACATGCAGCAGCAGGTCGGCATCGCGCATTTCCTCCAGTGTCGCCTTGAACGCGCCCAGCAGTGACTTGGGGAGGGAGCGGATGAAACCGACCGTATCGGTGATAATCACCTCCCGTTCCCGGGGAAAACGGAGACGGCGGGTGGAGGTATCCAGCGTTGCAAAAAGAAGATCTTCCGTAAAGACATCACTCTTGGTCAGGGCATTCAGCAGGGTCGATTTACCGGCGTTGGTATAGCCGACGATGGAGATGATCGGCACCCCCGCCTTAACCCGCTGTTTGCGCCGTTGGTCACGCCCCTGGGAAAGTTCCTTGAGTTCCCGCTCCAGACTGGCAATCCGGTCACGAATTCGGCGCCGATCAGTCTCAAGTTTCGTTTCACCCGGCCCTCTTCCGCCGATCCCCCCCATTAATCGCGACATCTGCACTCCCCGACCGGTCAGACGCGGCAGGAGATACTTGAGCTGTGCCAGCTCCACCTGCACCTTGCCGTCCAGTGTTTTCGCCCGTCGGGCAAATATGTCGAGAATCAGCTGACTTCTGTCGATGACCTTCAGCTCTGTCATGGCGGAAATGCAGCGGATCTGGGCCGGAGTCAGCTCCTGGTCAAAAATCAGCATGCTGGCCCCCCGCTGCATCGCCCTGATGACCACGTCGCGCATCATCCCCTCCCCCATCAGGAAACGGGGGTTGAGGGTCTTCGGCCGCTGGATGAATTCGTCCAGTGCCTCCACCTGAGCGGTGCGCGCCAGTTCCCGCAGTTCGGCCATGGAATCTTCCGCTTCCTGCCGGGTTCCGGACGTCGTTACGGAGATCATGATCGCCCGCTCCAGCGCTTCCCCGGTTTTTGCTGCCGTGCGCGCCGCCTTTTCAAGATCGGCTTCCAACTCGGGAATGAAGTGAATGCAGTCAAGGTCAATCCGCTCCAGCAGCTCAACCGGGTCAAGGGTGGTGGCAGCCCCATGCTGATCGGGCGACAGCCAGGCCAATTGGGCGTAGATATGTGGTTTACCGGGGGAACAGGTGAGGGCAGCCAGCAGATCGAAGCGCAGCAGGGAAAGGTCAGTCAGATCATCTTCAGAAACCGGTTCGTTCTTCAGGTGGGTATGGATCAGACGGAGACCGCGCAGTACCCTCTTGCCGAGAGGGTAATCGCGCAGTTCAGGGATAACCAGCCCCTTTTCATCGCCGACAATAACGTATTCAACACTGCCGGCCCGATTGACGAGAATGCCGACCTGACGGCGAAGGTCACTGGAGATTTCTACGAGACGGGCAGCCAGTTCGTGGGAGCAGAATTCCGCCACCGGAATCCGCCTGCGGTACAGGCGTTCCAGAGATTGGATCTGGCTTGATTTCAAGCCTGCAAGATTGCCGAATGCTTCTTTAATAGGGTGACTCCAGAGTTACAGCCCGATGATGTTGTAGCCGCCGTCAACGTAGTGAATCTCTCCGCTCACGCCGCCGGCCATGCTGCTGGAGAGATAGAGCGCCGCATTGGCTACATCTTCCTGGGTGATGGTCCGGCGCAGCGGAGACTTTGACTCCACATGGTTGAGGATATTGTGGAAACCGTTGACCCCTGCCGCTGCCAGGGTACGGATCGGCCCGGCTGAAATAGCGTTGACCCTGGTGCCTTCAGGACCGACCGCTTCGGACAGATAGCGCACAGACGCCTCCAGAGCCGCCTTGGCGATGCCCATGACGTTGTAGCTTGGGAACACCTTCATGGCCCCGTAGTAGCTGAGTGTCAGAGCGGAACCGCCCCTTCCCGCCATCAACGGCTGGGCCGCTTTCATGATGCCGAGAAAGGAGTAGACACTGATGTCCATGGCGGTGGCAAAACCTTCGCGGGTGGTGTTGAGAATCGTCCCCTTCAGCTCTTCCTTGTTCGCAAAAGCAACCGCATGGATGATAATATCAACACCGTCCCATACCTTGCCAAGCTCGCTGAATACTGAAGCGATCTCTTCATCACTGGTAACATTACACGGGAGCACAACTGCAGCGTTAATAGACTCCGCCAGTGGGCGGACACGCTTTTCAATAGCCTCACCGGCATAGGTGAATGCCAGTTCCGCCCCCTGCTCATGAAAAAGCCGGGCAATTGCCCAGGCGATACTTTTATCGTTTGCAACACCGAAAATTACGGCTTTTTTCCCACGTAGCAACATTGTTACATCCTCCTGTTTCCTACTCTGCCGGCGGCACTTCCGGATCTTTTTTCCCGACGGCGTGCTCAACCGGCATCATTGTATGTTCATTGGTGAACGTATCTGGCGACGCGACCGGTGCATCGCTGCTCACCGTGTGCCCCGCCTGGCTCTGTTCCGGTTCAGTCTGCCCAATCCGGGCCTCAAGAAACGCCAGCCGTGCATCTATTGTTTCAAGGATTTCCAGAGTACGATCCTGTTTCCCCTTGATTGCAAACACGACAAACGGCATGACCAGCCAGACTACCGCCAGAAAAAGGCTGATGATACTCATCATCACCATGAACCCGCCAAAAATTTCCATGTCATCTCCCGCAGAATATGCGCTTGGCTTGTACCATACTAGCGATAAAAAGTTAAGGTTTTATTACAACATGAATAACGCCGCAAGGTTGGAGCCGAACTGCGGCGGATCGTTTCTCACTATCGCCGCAACCGCCGGGTGTCGTTTGAATTCACCCTCAATAAAGTGCCGCACCTGTCTGCGATCCCAGCCGCCCGGATGCCGGAACGCGGTATATAGTGAAAGGTCCCCTTCGTAAAACGGCGTATACCCGTATTCCGCAGCTTCATCTCCGAACAGCGGCATATTGAACAGCGCCAGATTGAGAAAATTGATCGCCTGGTGGTGCCGGGCAACAAAATCCAGGGTCCGACGGGCCTCCACCAAAGTTTCCCCCGGTGTGCCGAACAGCAGATAGCAGTAGACTGCGATCCCGCATTCCCTCAGGTTATGCAGAACCTGTGAGGCCACTCCGAGGTCAATCCCTTTGCACATCCGTTCCAGAACCCCCTGATCACCGGACTCCAGCCCCAGCTTCAGCATCACGCACCCCGAACGCTTCAGGGCGCGGCAAAAATCACGGTCGGCCAGATGTTCATCAAAGCGGGCAAAGCCATACCAGGGAGGCCCCGGTGGCTGTTCTGCAAGGGCACGCAGCAGTGCAGGGCTGACGGCATTGTCCAGCAGATGAATCAAAACCGGCCCGCTCTGATCCGTCAGGGCACGAAGATCAGACAGTACCCTGGCGATTGGTACCGGGTGGTACGCGTTTCCTTCGGCACGCTCCGGGCAGAACGAGCAGCGGTTCCAGTAGCAGCCGCTGCCGCCGCTGTAGGGGAGTATCAGGCCGGGTGACAAATAATCGGCCAGCGGCAGATCCGTGTAATCAGGGGGAGCGGGCTGCCCCGACACCGCTTCTCTGCCGAGAAGTGCCAGCAGCGGTCCTTCTCCCGCCCCGGAAACAAGGTGGTCCACCAGAGATCCAAAGGGGTTGTGCCACCCGGGGCGCTGCATCCAGGATGTTACCAGCCCGCCGCCAAGAACAATTTTAACCGCCGGGAAATGCGCTCTGAGATAGCCGATCAGAGCAAAGGTGCAGAGCGCCTGACTGAGATAGTTGAGCGATATGCCGACGGTCCCGACACCGGCAAGCAGCTCCGGCAGCCGCCGGCTGAAATAGGGGTAAAACGGATTCCGTTCCGGCTCCTGCGCTGCAGCCCGCAGGTCGCCAGCACGCACGGGTGAGAGAGTACCGCTCTGGTAGTCGGCAAGCCCGACCGCTATGCCGCTGTCGGCGGAGGAAACGTTCAGAAGACGGTTGAGATCGCTGATGGCACGGCGGAGGCGGTCGGGGCTCCGGTAGGTAGGCATGTCGCGCAGAGCGGCCAGATTGCGCTCCCGCCCTTTGAAGGCACGGCGGCTCCAGGTATCAGCGACGGTCAGCGGCTGTTCCAGCAGCCAGAGCTGCCCTTCCAGATTGGCGTCAAGCAGGCGGCAGGGGTGTCCATGGGCCTTCAGCGAACCGGCCAGACGTGCTACGCCGGCCGGCGGTTCGCACGCCTTGGCAAGGGGTGGAAATATGAGAAGCATAGCGGTTACTGATACTGGATATACAGCGGCTTCGGATGGAGCTTGAGTACGTCCTTCGGAGTTAGCAGCGGATCACCCTTTTTGGTGTCGTTGTGGTAGAACAGCTTGAATCCGGTGTACTGCACCGGCTCGGCGACGATGTAGTCCTTGTACGAATCACGTTTCAGCCACGGAGCGCCCCAGCCGTCCATATGCATGACGATCTGCACTTCGGGCCTCAGCACTATTTTTTTGGAATTTGTTACGCCGTTGCGCGTGAACCTGTGTACGGTAAACACCTTGGGGGGGAGATTATATTTTTTTACCAGATCTTTCAGATACCCTGAGGCGTAGTTGATATCGGCCGCATCATAGGTGCCAATTTTCGTGCCCGGTTTTTTGCCGCTTTTTATCAGGTTAAACTCGGGGTCAATACCCAGATGAACGTCAGGATTCTTCAGAATCCACTCAAAACGGGGCAAAACCGCACGGATATCATCATGCCCGGTCTGGATATCGATAAACATGACCGCACCGGCTTCCCGGGCCCAGCCATAGACCTGATTGACGACTTTGTCCGGCATGATCATGCGGTACTTACCATCCTTGCCCGGAGCGCCCTGTGCCACCACCGCGATCAGATGCAGTGCCGGCTGAACCGGAGTGGCCGGGTCTGCAGCCTGCCACTTGGCAACCTCACCCTTCAGGCGGCGCAGCATGTCGTCCTTGGCAAACTCGCCGAGAGCCCCCATCTTTTTGGAAAGCGGATTGCCGTAATACGCAACGATACGCTTTGACGGCAGGAGCGAACCGGGGAGCGGCGCGGGGCCGGCTACCGGCCACCCCTTCTGTGTGGCAAAATCAGGGTTTTCGCCGGCATTATATTTTATTTTGGGGGCGGCAGCTTTACGGGCCGCACTGGTCTGAGCCGCAAAGACAGCGGCCTTTCTGGTGGCGGTGGTCGTCGCGGCAAAGGCGGCATCAGCAGCGATTTTCAGCTCAGCTTCCTTTTTGGCCTTAGCCTGAAGTTCCAGGCTTTTGCTGTCTTTGCACGCCACAAGGGCAGGTGCAGCAAAAATTAACAATAGGGCCATACATACATTACGATACGATTTCAAAACAGCGGCACTCCTTCTTGTGTGTCATAATTGCTTCTGCAGCCCGAAATCCGGGACGCTACTCCATCGGCTCTTCTGTCAGAAAATCATCAATATCGATTACGTCTTTTACCTTGAGGATAAGAGCATCCGGCCACTCCCTGATGGAAAGCCTGGTCAAGATTTTCAGCTCCTCAAACGTGAGGTCAACGTTATCCGGCAGCTTGTCGGCAAGTTCACCTGCCCACCGTGTTTCATGTGCTGATAATGGTTCCTGCAGCAGCTCCCTGCTTGAAGTTTTCATAGCTGTCCCCGTTACTCTGTTTCCAAGTGTACGGCGGTAAAAGTACAGGTAAAACCGCCTCCCGACAAGCTCTATTTTTAAGATAGCATTTGACAAACGAGCCTGAACTGTGTCACCAAATCAGCTGCCGGAGCGGAATCCTTACGAGCGTCAGTCGTCGGACCGGCGGGAATATTTTCTGCCGGAAACTCAACTAATCTATAAATTTCGAGAACCAAGGAGAATACGCACATGACCATCTGTCCCTGCGGAAGCGGCGATCCCTACCCAGAGTGCTGTGAACCGATCATCTCAGGCAACCTGCCGGCAATAACAGCCGAGCAGCTTATGCGGGCCCGCTATTCGGCCTACACACTGGCAGAAATGGACTTCATCTTTGCAAGCACCCATCCCGACCACCGCCAGGACTATGACCATGCCGGCACAAAAGCATGGGCTGAGAGTGCAGAATGGCAGGGGCTGGAAATCCATAACACGGTAAAGGGAGCGGCTGACGATGCAACCGGTGAAGTAGAGTTCATAGCCCGCTTCAGCGAAAAAGGGGATGCCCGGGAACACCACGAAGCGGGTCAGTTCGAGCGAAAGGACGGACGCTGGTATTTTACTGAGGGGCATATGGTGCGCCAGAAACCGCTGACGGCAAGCAAAATCGGCAGAAACACTCCGTGCATTTGCGGCAGCGGGAATAAATATAAAAAATGCTGTGGGAAATAGTACCCGATCCGCAGGGAACGATACGTAAAAAGGCGACCGAAAGGCCGCCTTTTTACGTATAACAGAAACAGCGAAATGCCGTACCTACGCTTTTTCACCGACGTAGATTGTTGCAATGCCGAAGGTCAGTTCATGTAAATGGACGTTGCGGAACCCGGTTTCGGCAATCATCCGGGAAAAATCCTCCTGCGAAGGAAATTCAAGAACTGAATCGGGCAGATACTTGTAGGCGTTGTATCGGGAAAACAGCCCCCCGACAATCGGCAGCAGGCGGCGGAAATAAAAATAATACAGCTGCCTGAACAGCTGAGAGCGCGGCGTAGAAAACTCCAGAATGATCAACCGGCCGCCGGGACAGAGTACCCGCCACATTTCGGCCAGCCCCAGTTTTCGGTCGACAACATTCCTGATGCCAAATGCGATGGTAACCGAATCAAAGGTGTCATTGGCAAACGGCAGGTCTTCGCAGGGGGCGACCTTGAAATCAATCCTGTCGGCGTATGGCGATGCCGCCACCTTCACCACCCCGAGGTCAACCATTTCCTTGCAAAAATCAGCTCCGGTAATTTTGACCGAATCAGGTGTCCGGAGTGCGATTTCCAGTGCCACATCACCGGTGCCGGTCGCCACATCAAGAACCCGGGAGCCTTCATGGTAGTTAAGCAGGCTGACTGCCTTTGTCCGCCAGCGACGGTCGATACCACAGCTTAACAGCCGATTGAGAAAATCATACCGGGGGGCGATCGCCCCGAACATCTGCTGGATTTTTTCACCTTTATCAGAAAGCCTGAACATTCGTTTCCACTACCTTTTAACAGATTTAAATGCTATAAAAACAGTGCTTCTATGTAGCACATTCTGTCGCCGATTAACCAGCAAAAACCAACCCGCACCATGTACAGGAGCTTCTGGAACATGATCCCTACTATCCGCATTCAGGATATTGCAGACATACTGATTATGACATTTCTGCTGTACCAGCTTTATTCCTGGTTCCGGGGAACACGTGCGATTCAGGTCCTTCTGGGATTGGGAGTTGTGACTCTTATCTTCTTTGCAACCCGCTTTCTGGACCTGTATATGACCAGTTGGGTTCTGCAGGAACTCGGCACCGTACTGATCGTCCTCATAATTGTTGTATTTCAGACTGAAATCCGGCAGGCGTTGTATCGGTTCAGTCTGCTGCGCCACATGCTTGACAGTCATCAGGAAACGCAGCACAGCCAATTTCAGGATATTGCCGAGACTCTCTTCCGGATGGCAAAGAACAGGACCGGGGCTCTGATTGTTTTTCAGGGCAATGAATCACTAAGCGACCTGCTGACAAACGGGGTCGTAATCAACAGTGAAATATCCCCTCAAATGCTTGAATCGATCTTTTATGACGGCGCACCGTTCCACGATGGAGCTGCACTCATCAATAACGGCAGAATTGAAAAGGCGGCCTGCCACCTGCCGCTCTCGGTCAGTCCGGATGTTCCACAGTATCTGGGCACCCGCCACCGGGCTGCTCTCGGACTTTCGGAACGGAGCGATGCGGTAATCATCACCATATCAGAGGAGCGGGGTGAGGTTTCCCTGATGTCCAGCGGGACAATCCGCCGCATTGACACCCCCAGTGAGCTGATAAAAGCACTGGATGACCTGCTGAGAAGCGAAACTGAAAGCCCCCGCATCACGCTGCGGCATCGCTTGTTTTCAAATCTGCTCCCGAAAGTGTCACTGCTGCTTGGCGTGTGCGTTTTCTGGGTACTGATAACGACCCGCCAGGGGCAGATCACCACGGTTACGGCTCCCGTGCGGCTGCATGCCGTCCCTGACAGCTTAGTACTGCTCCGGACGATGCCTGAAGATGTGACAGTCCAGATAAAAGCCATGTCCAGCCTTACCCCCCCCCCTTCGAAACTCGACCTGACCGCTGAAATTGATGCATCAAAAATTACGGTGGGGACCACCACCATTCGGGTCAATCATACCGACATATCCGCGCCATCCGGCATGAGAATAACATCCGTATCCCCCGCCAGCGTTCGCATATCAGCTGAGCAGAAATTACGCAGAAGTGTGCCGATAAAAGTGGCACTTAAAGGCAGACTTCCTGCCGGGACGTCATCTCTACACATCACCAGCGAACCCGGTTCGGTCGAGATAGAGGGGCCGGCCAGCCAGGTTTCCCAGGTAGTTTCTGTTGCGACAGAGAATATCGATGCCGCCCGGATAGAGAGAGGTAAAGACTATCTGATGCACCTGCAGGCACCGGACAAGCAGGTATCCATACTGCGGGACGCACCGGTGACAATCAGACTCTCCCCGCGCAGCAAACGAAATAGATAGCCGCTTGGCGCGTATTTTGCTGTGCTGACAACCTGACTGGTTCAACTATGAATTGACTTTCGGCGCCGGCTGTTATATAAACAAGCCCTCGCTGGTCAGTAAAAAAAACAAAAGGAGGGAACATGGCCCATATTCGTATCGTTATTACGATCTGCCTCATACTCCTGGCGCTCCCCCAATTCGTTCTGGCCTCAAAATCCCATGTTGTGCGTAAAAGTGAAACATTACAGTCCATTGCCAAAAAATACCACGTGTCCGTGGATGAACTCAAAACCGTAAACAACCTGACCGCTTCACATGTCGCGAAGGGGACCCGACTCATCGTGCCGTCGCATGCCAGCCCCCAGCAGAAAAAAACTGCTGCCGCCCGCCAGGATTATTATAAGGTCTCCAAGGGTGACACCCTTCCTAAAATTGCAAAAAAAACCGGGGTCAAAGTCGCTGAGCTCAAGAGCCTGAACGGCCTGAAGGGAAACAAGGTCAAACCGGGACAGATTCTGGCCCTTATTGCTACTGAGTCACCGGCCCGCTCCGCCAGTTCCAACAGGCTGCAGCTTATCAACAAAGATCTGTTAAATGAGCAGGAACTGACTGAAACCCTTGCAGAACTGACCGATCTTGAAACTGATAGGCCGGTAGACCTTGCCAAATCACTTGAAGCCAATCAGGCGCTCACCAGTCTCAAGAAAAGTGCCTACAGCTTTCTAGGTGCCCGCTACCGTTTCGGCGGGAGCAGTCGCAGCGCACTTGACTGTTCAAGCTTCACGCAGCAGGTGTTCCGCGAACAGGACGTCAAGCTTCCCCGTACCGCCCGGGAACAGTTTTATGTCGGTAACGAAGTCGTGCGCGGAGATCTGAAAAAGGGTGACCTGGTATTCTTCCAGACCTATGCCCGTTTCCCTTCGCACGTCGGCATTTATCTGGGCAACCGCAAGATGATCCATGCTTCTTCACGCGAACACCGCGTCGTTATTTCAACCATGGATACACCCTACTATCTTTCACGCTATCTCGGCGCAAGGCGTATGCCGAACACCGCTTCCGACTCCATAAATTTCAATGAATTGCTGCTTGGAGTAGAGGAAGAAAGCGAGAATGAAATTTTAACCAACGACACGCTCGGTGTTTCACTTAACCTTGAAAAATAATTCAAGTTACGCATGTAGTACAACTGTATCCGGGTCACCTGACCCGGATTTTTTTTCGCCATGAAAATCCTCCTCGCCTATGTATCCGGGTTAACGCACCGGAAAGACCCGTATGTAAGTCTCCTCCCCACCGGCCTTTGCTACCTGCACGCCTGCCTGCGGGAAGCGGGATACGACTCCGTTCTGGCCAATTTTTCCGCCTGGCCCACATCCAGAATCAAACAGCAGTTACTGGCTGTAAAACCCACCTTTATCGGCATTTCGCAATGGACACACAACAGGCATGCGTCTCTGGAACTTGCCGCCGTATGCCGTCTCATCCTGCCGGAAAGCATTATCGTATTCGGGGGAGGCCATGCGACCTTCTGCTATGAAGATGTTCTGGGTATGGAATCCCCGGTGGATGCTGTGGTACTGGGTGAGGGGGAATTGACTCTGCTGGAACTGGCTGCCCGGGGTAGAGTAAAAACTGAGTGGCACGGAATCGCCGGTCTGGCGTTTCTCCATAACGGCCAGATCACCTGTACCCAGCCCCGAAAAAGTATTGACGACCTTGATCGCCTGCCGCTCCCCGCACAGTACCTTGAAACATCAATAGGTCTTGATCTGGAATTACAGCCGGAATTTATCGTCACCACACGTGGCTGTCCTTCCACCTGTTTTTTCTGCAGTTCACCCGATTTTTGGGGAAAGAAGGTCCGCTTCCGCTCACCAAAGGCAATTGTCGAAGAGATTCTGTATATCCGTGAAAAATTCGGCCTGATCTATTTTTCCATACGTGATGACACCTTTACGGCTGACCGTACAAGGGTACTGAAATTCTGCTCCATGCTTCAGGAGCAGAACGTTAATATTCTCTGGAACTGTCAATCACGGGTTACGGCTATTGACGACGAGCTGGTAGTCGAGATGAAAAGGGCCGGCTGTGAATGCATTCAACTCGGCATCGAATCGGGATCAACAGATATTTTGCGCCGACTGGGCAAGAAAATAGACCCTGACCAGATTGAACGTGCGTGCGCCCTGATACGGGATGCCGGTATCAACCTTTCTGCCTACCTGATCAGCGATGTTCCGGGGGAAAACAGCAATGACGTAGAAAAAACAATCGGGCTTGTCCGCCGCATTCGGCCGGACGACGGGTATGTCTCACCGTTGGCCTATTATCCCGGCACACAGCTCTATAAGGACGCGCTGGCGGCCGGAACAATATCAGCGACTCTTTTTTCGGATTCACAGCAGGACGCGCTGTATGTGGCAGCCAGGCCTGGCGGCTCATCCCCGCTCCTTTTGAAAGAGCTGAAAGAAAACCAGCAGGATGACCCTGAACGGTTTATGCGGCAAAAGAGGCGCCTTGGCTACTGCTACACAACCAATGTAATAGCCGGGGAGTGGTATCGACAGCGTGGAGAATACGACAAGGCGGAAATGGAATTACAGGAGATCACAACCCGGCAGCCGGACAACCCGTGGGGCTGGTTCCTGCTGGCGGACCTTTACACCGAGCAGGGCAGGATCAAAAAAGGGAAAAAGTTCTATGCCACGGTGCTGGATATGGTACCGCAGCACGGACCATCAAAAGCTGGGCTAACGGCATAAAAAAACGGGGCCATGTGCATGGCCCCGTTTTGTGATACGCGGTGTTATTATTTGACGATCCTGATGCCTGGAATGAAAAGGATCTTTTCAAACGTTCTTTTCAGAGTCTTACTCTGGAAGTTAACCATCGGCGGAGTTTCCGGGTATTCGATCTTGTCACCCTTGGCAACCTTCATTTCTGGCAGAGCCAGCCAGGTTTTTTCACCTTTTTCATCAGCTGCTTCCACATAGGTATAACCACCGGAGTTCATGGTCTGGGCAACGGTTGCTTTTTTACCTACTCCTGCAGTAATTTCCTGAGCCTTCATGCCTGCATGTGGGTCTGCACCCGGAGCGGCAGCAGGCATTCCCTGCTGCGGAGCTGCGGCCGGTGCCTCGGTTTTTGGTTTGTCTTTACAACCTGAAAGGGCGAGAGCGGTTATACTGAGTACTACTAGTGCTGTTTTTTTCACCTGCTACCTCCTGAATTTTGGATTACACATACCTTTTATCATATTCTGTCTGACTATTCCTAGAGAAATATTCTAACGTTCATACTTGAAATACGAGGCATCATATAGCCCCGTACGAATAAGTTATTTATTTTTTATCCTGCAACGTACCGACGTGCGATGAGTTCAATGAATCGTACAGCGCAATCTGCTCAGCTATGGAATGCTTACGGCGGCAGCATCCCCTGTTTCCTATACACACCGTACACCGCTCATCGGAACACCACTGACAGCAGGTGCAGTCTGCGCAGGGGTGTTTCTTCAGTGTTTCCTCGGGCATTAATACACGATATTCCGTTTGGCGGCGTTGCCCTCAAGCAGCTGCACAAAAGCCCTGCCGCTGTCGGCATTAACCAGCAGATAGCGCGGCAGCTTCATTACCGAGTCTGATGCCGTCGCATGGCGGCGTTCTATGGTGAATGTTGCGCCATACCCCGCTTCTGAAGCCTTTCCCACAAGATAGTCATCGTAAATACCAAAGGGCCAGGCAAGCATATCAACCTTGGTCCCCAGTTCTGATTCCAGACGGGATTTCGATTTTTTCAATTGAGTCATGACAAGAGTATCAAGAGCCTGCGGACTCAGTTTTTTACGCTCTTTCTTGAAATTAGGATGCCAGTAGGTATGCGACTGAACATCAAAGAGACCGGTTTTTGCAAGCTCCCGCATCTGATTCCAGGTCATGGCGTACTTTGCATTGGATATAGCGGACGGATAGGTAAAGATGGTCACCGGAAAACGATACTTCCTGATGATCGGCAGCATATCGCTGTACACGGACTTGTGTGCATCATCTTCCACAATAACAACCGACTTGGGTGCCGGTGCCGGTGCCTTTCCCCGATAATAGTCAACGAACTGACGCAGCGGAATTACTTTATACCCGTTGTCATGCAAATATTTCATCTGTGCTTCAAAGACAGGAGTCGTAATCGTCATGCCATCGGCGACGGTCGCCCCGAAACGGTGATACAGCAGGATGGGCACACGGAATGATTCAGCAGCAACGGCTGACAGCGGCAACAGCAGAACGGCAACTACGAGTAACAATCGACCTACTAAACGGCTCATTTTCTACAATCCTTCCCGAATCAACCTCTTACAATGAACACAGAGCAAGGTGCATTACTGGCAACTTTGTGGGAGATACTTCCCTTGATGCGACGCTGGAGAAATCCTTTACCTGAACTGCCGATGACAATTACATCAACCTCTTCACGTTTGGCAAGATCCATTATCTTGTCGGCTGGGTCACCGTATTCAACAATCATTTCCAGCGGAATATCATGTTCTGACGCACATTTTTCCACGACATAAAATATCCGCTCACGCAGTTCATCCCATTTTTTTGTCTCCGTCATCGGAGCCGCCGGTACAAAATCAGTATAGGTTGCAGTCGGCACGTTGGGTAACACAAGCAGCGCGTAAATCCTGCTTTTAAACTGACTCTGATTACCGGAAGCAAGCCGGACGGCTTCCTCGGCAGCTTTGTCTGACTGTGGAGAGCCATCGATTGCCACAAGAATTTTTTTGCGTAAATTCAGCATAACATCCTCGTGCATACGTTGTATCAACAATTTATTATGCAGATACGATACCTGCATCACGCTCAGTTGAATATAAAGCAATTTTTCACCCTTGACAATTGTAAAACAATATTCTAACATTTTACAAAGTAATTGCAAAATGCGTGTATTTGGCTTATTTTACAATTAGTGTTTGCATTTTGATATGTTGCACCACACTTAAATTTACTCCAATTCACAAAAAGGATTTATCCAATGGCAAAAAAAGAAAAATCAGAATATCTCATACAGGCGGTGTCACACGCCCTTGATCTTTTGGAGCAGTTTCATGGTGAAGTTGACGAACTCGGCGTTACTGAATTAAGTAAGCGTCTGAAACTTCACAAGAATAATGTTTTCAGACTGCTTGCGACGCTCGAATCCCGCAGCTATATCGAGCAGAACAAGGTGACGGAAAACTATCGACTGGGCCTTAAAACACTCGAGCTCGGTCAGACATTTATCAAGCAGATGGGCTTACTGCGTCAGTCAAAGCCGGTGCTTGAGGCGCTGGTTGCGAACTGCAACGAAACAACGTACGTTTCTATTTTAAAAGATTTTAGCATTGTTTATCTGGATGTGGTTGAAACGGCCATGACCGTCAGGGTTGTACCGCGGGTAGGCTCACGGCTGCCTGCTTATTGTACAGCGGCGGGTAAGGTGCAGATTGCCAACATGAGCGATGAGGAGCTTGAAACATATCTTCCCGCCAAGGAATTAAAAAGTTATACCCCCAACACGATTACCGACCGTGACGCCCTGAAAAAACAGCTGAAGCAGATTGCTGAGCAGGGATATGCTTTTGATAACGAGGAACTGGACTCCGGCGTTAAATGCGTCAGCGCGCCGATTCGTGATTACACCCGCCGCATTATCGGCGCTGTCAGCATTTCCGGCCCGTCCATGCGTTTTTCTGATGAGCGCATTAAAAACGAGCTGATCCCGCTCGTGTTGAAAGCCGGCGAAGAAATTTCCTCCAAACTCGGCTTCCAGAAGTGACCGGTTTCCCATAATCGTTACAAGGCGGCTTTCGAGCCGCCTTTTTTTATGGACTCCGATAAGCCTCCGAATATGCCCGGAAGACGAGGACAGTTCAACAAAAGGACACCGTAATGCTGATGTACAAGGTTATTGAAATAGGCACCGTCACCGAGGATGCTATTGAAGAGACGCTCAACACGTGGAGTGCCAAAGGGTGGTCTTTTGATGGTCTGCAGTTCGCCATGCGCGAATCGAGTAAGCGTCCGGCCATGGCTTTTGCACTTTTTACCCGGGAAACACCGCGCGGAGAGGAAATATCATGACCTCAAACGAGACCCTTTACCTTGTCGACGGTTCCTCCTACATCTACCGGGCCTACTTTGCCATCCGCCACCTCTCCTCTCCCGGCGGGCACCCGACCAATGCCATCTACGGCTTCATCCAGATGCTGCTCAAACTGTTGAAAGATTACAATCCGCAGCACGTGGCCGTCGTTTTTGATGCGGGACGAACAACATTTCGCACCGAAATGTACCCGGAATACAAAGCCAACCGCGCCGCCATGCCGGATGACCTGCGCGTGCAGATGGCCCCTATCCGCGAAGTTGTACGTGCCTTCAACATACCGACGCTGGAACTGCAGGGGTATGAAGCTGATGATATTATCGGCGCCCTGGCCGGACGTTTTGCCGAGCGGGGGGGCAAAGTTGTCGTGGTCACCGGTGACAAGGACTTGATGCAGATTGTAACTGATCGCGTCACCCTGCTGGACACCATGAAGGGGAAAGAGTCCGGAATAGCCGATGTGGTCGAGCGTTTTGGCGTTGGCCCCGAGCTGGTCATAGACATTTTGGGGCTGGCGGGAGATTCCTCCGACAATATTCCCGGCGTACCGGGAATCGGCGAAAAAACTGCGACCAAGTTGATTCTGGAATTCGGCTCGCTTGACCAGCTGCTGGCACGAGCTGATGAAGTCAAGGGTAAAAACGGCGAAAAGCTGCGGGAATACCGTGAACAGGCGCTGCTTTCACGGCGCCTGGCGACAATCGAGTGCAACGTCCCGCTGGATGTAGATCTTGATCAGCTCACAGCACGGGACCCGGATCAGGAAGCGCTGAATGAGTTCTTCAAACAATACGGTTTCACCACGCTCATCAAGGAGATTACCGGCAAAGCAACATTGTCCACCGAGAACTATCATACGGTAACGACAGTCCTGCAGCTCGAAAGCCTTGCCGCCGCTCTGGAACAGGCCGGTGAATTTGCCTTCGACCTGGAG
The DNA here is from genome assembly GCA_903862245.1 of uncultured Geobacteraceae bacterium. GTDB lineage: Bacteria > Desulfobacterota > Desulfuromonadia > Geobacterales > Pseudopelobacteraceae > JACRCG01. Next base: position 22,651 of record CAIOXL010000032.1, read on the forward strand.
ACCACCAGCCTCGACCCGCGCCTGGCAGACATTGTGGGGTTGTCCTTCTCCTTTCGGGATCATGAGGCATATTACATACCGATCGGGCATGTAACGGAACGCAAGCCCGCCCTTCTCAAGGATGAGCCGGTCACGACCGGTGACCGGCAGACCGGTTTTGACTTCGGCTCGCCGCAGTCATCGCCCCCTGTCGGTAGTGCCGACACGGAGACGGAGCTCTGCCTGGTTGAAGGGCAGCTCCCCCGCTGCACCGTTCTCAGCCGCTTGCGCCCCCTGCTGGAGCGTCCGGATATCCGTAAAGTCGGCCAGAATATTAAATTTGACCTGCAGGTCCTGGCCAACAACGGCATCAGTCTGGCCGGCGTCTGGTTTGACACCATGCTGGCTTCTTATCTGCTTAATCCATCCCGGCAGGGACATGGGTTGGATGCTCTGGCTCAGGAGCATTTGAACCACCGTATGATCAGCTATAAAGATGTGGTTGGCAGCGGCAGGGAGCAGAAAAACTTTGCCGAAGTTGATCCAAAGACCGCGTCTGGCTATGCGGCGGAAGATGCTGACGCCACCTGGCTGCTGCGCCGGAAGTTTGAGCCGATGCTTGCCGCAGGCAACGATGATAAACTGTTTCACTCGGTCGAGATGCCGCTTGTTTCGATTCTTGCCGAAATGGAAAATCATGGCGTCCTTCTGGACAGCTCTCTGCTGAACAGTCTGTCTGCCGATTTTGCGGGACGGATGGGCATACGTGAGGAAGAAATATTCACTCTGGCGGGGGAACGGTTCAATCTCAATTCGCCCAAACAGATGGGCGAGGTGCTTTTCGGTCGCCTCGGGTTGCAAACCGGCAAGAAAACCAAGGGGAAAACCGGGTGGTCAACCGACAACGAGGTACTGACCGCCCTGGCCGAGGAGCATGAGATAGCCCGCCTGATTGTGGATTACCGGGGTATAGCCAAGCTCAAATCCACCTATACGGATGCCCTCCCCCGGCTTGTCAGCCCCCGTACCGGCAGGGTCCACACCTCATACAACCAGACCGTAACCAACACCGGACGGCTTTCCTCATCAGATCCGAATCTTCAGAACATCCCGATCCGCAGCGAAGACGGGCGCCGTATCCGTCATGCGTTTATTGCCCCCCCCGGACATGTTATCCTCTCCGCCGACTATTCCCAGATAGAGCTGCGCGTGCTGGCACACCTCTCCGGCGACCCGGTGTTTTGCCACGCGTTCGCCAATGACGAGGATATCCACACCCGCACCGCCGCCGAGGTGTTCGGACTGTTCCCTGAGATGGTCACTCCGGAGATGCGCCGCCAGGCCAAAACCATCAATTTCGGCATTATCTACGGCCAGGGTGCCTTTTCCCTGGCAAAGCAGCTCGGCATCGCCCGCAAAACGGCCGAAGAGTTCATCAACACCTATAAAGAGCGGCACCACGGGGCTATTGCGTTTCTGGATTCCTGCATCAGGGAGGCGGAGGAACAGGGCTGCGTCAGAACCATTCTCGGCCGGCGGCTGCCCATTCCGGACATAGCGAGCAGTAACGGCAACGTGCTGGCCTTTGCCCGGCGCAACGCCATCAACTATCCGATCCAGGGTTCGGCGGCTGATATCATCAAATGCGCCATGATCCGGGTTGATTCCCGAATCCGTTCCGAACAGCGTAACAGCCGACTGATTATGCAGGTACATGACGAACTTGTCTTGGAGGTTCCGGAGGAGGAGTTGTCCGGGATGGTGCAGCTTGTGGAGCAGGAGATGGAACGTGCGGTTGAAACAAAAGTGCCACTCAAGGTGGATATCAGCTACGGGGCCAACTGGAGTGAAGCGCATTAAGCCTGATCAGCTCCCGGACGCCGTCGTCCGCCTTCTGCGCCGATCCTTCTGCTTGCGCAGTTTTTCAATCCGCTTCATTTCCGGCGTAATGACTCCGGTGGAGGCTTCGATCCGCTCAAGCAGTTCTCGACGGGCCAGAAAGCGGTTCACCGATTGACTCCGCTCCCGCATACAGCTGACCTGAATACCGGTTGGCCGGTGTTTCAGCTGCACACAGCTGGAGGTTTTATTGACGTGCTGGCCGCCGTTCCCGGAAGAACGGACAAAGCTCTCCTCAATGTCCCCCTCACGAACTCCCAGTTCAGCCATTTTTTCCCGCAGCCAGCGGTTCTTTTCTTCACTTACGGCAAAATCAGCCATGCGGACAGGTATCTCCGACTCAGTTTTTCCCTGAAACGCGGAACACAAATGATCCGGTTTTCGCCGTTATACCACATCCGCAGTGATTTCACAGGCAATAGTATACCGCCATGAGGGATGTTGCCTGATGGGCTCTGCTATGCTATAAGCGCAGCATCGGTAATCAATCAGTCCGCACTATCTACCAAGGGAGCAACGTGAAGGCACACCTTCTGCAGCGCTGTTGGGTAACATTTTCGGTGTATGTCATCGGAATTTATGCATCATTCCTGAACAGGCTTGTTATCAAAGGGAGTGGTCACATCCCAAAAAGCGGGCCGGTCCTGATCGTTTCCAATCATATATCCGCCTATGACACCATCTTTCTCCCCTGGGCCGTTATCAGATACAATCCGCTCCAGATGCTTTGGGCGCCGGCCAAAGAGGAGCTTTTTGAAAAAAGATTTCAGCGCATCCTGTATTCTTCGTGGGGGGCTTTCCCGGTGAGGCGCAAACGGGACGTCAGGGCGGGGCGCCTGCTAAACGACCTGCTGCTCGACCAGAAGGTCATGCTGTTCCCCGAAGGGACACGTCATAAGGACGGACAATTGGGGGCCGGTAACCGCGGCGTCGGAAAGATTATCTACGATACCCGTCCAGCCGTCATTCCAACAGCGTTAATCGGGTTGAACCACTGGAAATTCCCCGGTTCTCGACAGGATGCTGCGGTTGTTTTTGGTGCTGCGGTGGATTTCAGCGATCTGTTCCAGCGTGAAGATTGCAAGGAGACTCATCTGCTGATAGTCGACCGGGTTATGCAGGCGATTGCCGCCCTGCTATCCGGGGAAAGGGGCGATTGTGCCGTCACGTGACCTCCAGATTGTGGAAATATTCTGTGACGGCGCCTGCAGCGGCAATCCGGGGCCCGGTGGTTATGGGGCGATCCTGCGCTATGGTAAGAGTGTCAAGGAACTTAACGGCGGCGCCAAAGATACCACCAACAATCGTATGGAAATGACCGCCGCCATTGAAGCGCTCCGCCAGCTGACCCGTCCGTGCCGGGTATCGATTACGACTGACTCCCAGTATCTGGTGAAGGGTATGACGGAGTGGATTATAGGATGGCAGCGCAAAGGATGGCGCAACAGTAAAAAGGAGCCGGTACTCAACAGGGATCTGTGGGAGTTGCTGCTCGACCTGACAAAACCGCATACGGTGCAATGGCACTGGGTCAAAGGTCACGCCGGACATTCGGAAAACGAACGATGTGACGAGCTGGCACGGGGTGGAATTCCGGGTTAGACAACGACGGGGCGAGGTCTGAAAGAAGTTATTTGCCTACCGGTACCACACCAATCAGACTGAAACCGTATTTGGGATGTGTCACGGCATGGGTATTCGGAAAATTCGAGAAGAGCCATCCCATGAAAACCGGAGTGCCGTTTTCGTAGATTTTCACCTTGGCCGCCGGGTTTTCAGGTTCATTTGAAGATGTTGTGATCGTCGTTCCTCCCATTGTGAACGCAGGAAGAAAAGCCTCAACGGTGATGGTCAGTGCAGAGCGGGGAATTACGTAGGGCGTCCCGATCGGAACAACAAAAATATTTTCCTTCCCGCGGGTTTTGTCGATAACGGCAAGCTTGACAGCCTTCCAGCGCCGGCCAACCTCCGGGGGGACGATAACCGTTTTCTCCCTGACCGTCTGGTGAGAGGTGCTCGGCTTGAGCCTGACATACGGTTTGTCGCTCTGTTCCTGGCACGCAGTCAGAACGCAGGCAAAAAAAAGCAGATATGTGAGTAACTGTAGCATTCTCGTTGGGTTCAATGCGTTATCCGATAAAAAGTGGCGGAGAGAGAGGGATTCGAACCCTCGATACCGGTTTCCCAGTATACTCGCTTAGCAGGCGAGCGCCTTCGACCTACTCGGCCATCTCTCCGTGTGTGTGACAACCTTCTGAACGGCGGGATGTGATACCTACCACGCGCAATAAAATAAATCAAGTTCAAAGAACCCCCCGACCCAAAAACAGACAATCAGTCAGCCCGTCATCTGATCCCGCCGATTGACCCTTTTGTGCAGCTTCTTCAGAACCTGGGACACCTGCGCTCCTTCCCTGCACTGCGTCACTTCCCCTTCTTCAGGTCAATGAGTATCAGTTTGGCAACGGCTTTAAGCGTTTCAAAAACCCCTTCACCTGATGTGGCACACGCCTCAAATTCGGGAACATGTGCAGGGTTCAGTTCACGGCGCAAATCTTCAATCGCCATGGCGTCGGGCACATCCCGCTTATTGTACTGGATGATATACGGCAGTTTATCCAGATCATAGCCCTGCTCCCTGAGATTGGTCCTCAGATTCTCAAGCGACTCGACATTCGCATCCATCCGTTCCTCATGGGAATCTGCAACAAAAACCACACCATCAACACCCTTCAGTATCAGCTTCCTGGATGCATCATAAAAGACCTGACCGGGAACCGTATAAAGATGAAAACGGGTTTTGAACCCCCGGATTTCACCCAGTGAAAGAGGCAGAAAATCAAAAAACAGCGTGCGCTCAGTCTCGGTGGCAAGGCTGATCATCTTACCCTTGGCTTCCGGGGCGGTCTGTTGATAAATAAATTGAAGATTCGTCGTTTTACCGCACAGGCCGGGACCGTAGTAGACGATTTTACAATTTATTTCACGAGAAGCATAGTTGATGAAAGACATCGGTGGCTATCCCATTCAGTAATCGGCAGGATTGAGATCCTTCCGCCAGGAGCGGAGGCTAAACAGTGAGCCGTCTTCTGCACGGCAGCATTACTCGACTTCAGCTAAAAAGATTATCAATATCGTCATCAGTAATTTCGGCAAAAGAGAAATCGGATGAGCGCCTTACACGCTCCTCCGATTTTTTCAGCAGTTTTTGAAAAATAGCGGATAGTTCTTCCGACGACTTTTTCACCCGCAACCGCACAAGACCCAGCGATGAACGGCTGTCAAAGAGAACCACAAGAATGACCCTGCCGCAGACAATAGAAATATGCAGGTTATCTTTCTCCCCCTCGTGAAAGAGAATGGAAAACTCTTTTTCACCAATCAGCTTGGCAAGCCCACCCGTTGCGGCGATATTCCCGGCTGTCAGCGAGGCGATCGACGTTGTATCAAAACGCTCGGTTTCCCCCACGCCTGATATAAGTTGCCCGTTCTTATCAACAAGAAAAATCACTGTGGCGTTTGCTTCCTTCAGCAAACGCTCCAGAGCATCATTGACTTCCCGGGATTCTTCTTCGTACATGACCAGCGTTGGATTGGACATGCCCTGACTTTCTGCCCGTCGGCACCAGCTCTCCACAACGTAAAGTAAAACTATAATTGTGCTGCCTTATAGCAAACCCCATGTCGGCTTTCAAGCTTATTCGGCTCCCCTGACTGGCATAACAACGCAATCAGCTGTTTGCTTTACAGAGCCGGCTGTGATACCGTGTCCCGCCTGAATTCCAACTTTGATACCCACTAGAAAGCGTTCTCCATGGAACTGAGCTTTTCCAAAAGCAATGAGCTGATCGACCGGATTATTACCCGGTTGGTCGAGGAATCAGGGGGGATCCATCATCCTGCTGTGATCAGAGAAATGATACTGGCAACGCTGAAGATCGGTCAGGAGGTTGATTATCTGGCCGACCTGAAACTGATCAACCGTACGCTGCGTGAAATGCGCTATACCGCCAAGGTTTTTGCCCCCTACCGGCACCGCAAGAAAGTCACCATATTCGGATCGGCCCGCACGCCTGAATCCGATGAAATGTACCAGAAGTGCGTACGATTCAGTCGCAGTCTGGCAGCGAACAACTATATGGTCATAACTGGGGGGGGACCCGGCATCATGCAGGCCGGGAACGAAGGAGCCGGCAGTGAAAATTCCTTTGCTGTGAACATCCGGCTTCCCTTTGAGCAGAAACCGAATCCGGTCATGTACCGGAATCCGCGCCTGGTAACCTACAAATACTTCTTTAACCGTAAAGTTGCCTTCGTTAAAGAGGCCGATGCGATTGTGGTTTTTCCCGGCGGCTTCGGCACGCTGGACGAAGCGATGGAAGTTTTCACACTGGTGCAGACCGGTAAAACATCGCCAAAGCCGTTGATTCTGATGGATGATCGCGAGGGATACTGGGAGCAGTTTTTTGATTTTATCAAAGAGAGCCTGCTGGTGAAGGGCTTTATCTCGGGGGAGGATTTCTCACTCTTCACTATCACCCGGGACGAGCAGGAGGCGCTCGACGTAATAAACACCTTTTACCGTGTGTACCATTCGCTCCGGTTCATTGAAAACCGTCTGGTCATACGCCTGCAGAAAGCGCTGTCGAGTGAGCAGATAGCGACACTGACCAGGGAGTTCCCGGGACTTATCAAGGATGGGGACACCATCTGTTCCTGCGGAGCGTATCCAGAGGAGAGCGACGAACCTGACCTGCTGGATCTGCCACGCATTTCACTGCTGTTCGACCATCATCACTATGGGCTGCTGATAGCCTTCATTCACCGCATTAACTCTTTCGGCGGGGCAGAATGACACAACGCCATACAATCCGTCGCCTGGTTGATTGACAATACCGGAAGCTTGAAGATATAGTCTCATAATTACACTAAACTCGGGATATTATGCAGGATCTTAAACATTTATCACAAAAAAAATCCGGTTCAGGCTCAGCTTTTTTTGGCAGCAGCCCCAGGAACAGGCGTCGGGGTGCGGATGACGAGCCGGCCCGCTCCAGATTGCGCCCGCCGACAGGAAAACGCCTGCAGCAGCTGAAGCTGTCACTACTGTTCATTGCGGTTATTCTGGTTCTCGCCCCGCTCTGCCTGCTGGCCCTCCGCCAGACTTCACCAACCGGAGCGCGTGTCCGGACGTGGATTGCATCATTTTCCCCGGAGGCGCCAAAACCGGCTGAAGCGGCCAAACCGCCGGTATCGGTCAGTCGCTTTGAGGCGGCCAGAGAGCTGCTTGTAAAAGCGGAGTTCGACGGTTCCCGCGTTTCTGCCCGGACAGCTGAGGGGTTGCAGCACGTGTACACCATTCAGGGGGACCTTCAGCGCAGGGTCTATGACTTTCTGGCAAAAAACAAGGTGCCGTACGGCGTTTTTGTCGCCATTGAACCCTCCTCGGGACGCATTCTCGGTATGACCTCCTACTCATCCATCGACCCGGCCTGGGCCGAACGCTCTGTGTATGGCCTGTACCCGATGGCCTCGCTGTTCAAGATCATCACCGCCTCCGCAGCGCTGGAAAGCCATAAAATCACGCCAGAATCAGTGATCGAGTTCCGTGGCGGTTCCTATTCCGAAAATCCGCGCTACTGGGATGTAAGTCCCCGGGGAAGGAACAACCGCATGGACGCCACACATGCCATGGGCAAATCCATCAATCCGGTGTACGGCCGTGTGGCAAGCGACATCGCCGGCAAGTCATCCGTCATGGCATCCGTTTCCCGTTTCGGGTTTAATCAGGAACTTTTCCCGGGTATCCCCGCCAAACAGAGCCAGGCGGGAGAACCGGTCAGCACTCATGGCCTGAGATTGATGGGAGCGGGACTTGATCATGAGGTAAAAATTTCACCGCTGCATGCGGCGGTGATCATGTCGGCAATAGCCAATGGCGGGAAAATGATGACCCCCGGTTTGACCAGCAGTATCATCGACGCCAGGGGGGTCGAAAAAGAAACCTTTACTCCCCATGAGCTGCGGCAGCTGGTCACGCCGGAGACGTCGGCATCACTGACGAGGATGCTTTCCAGCACCGTCCTGACCGGGACCTCACGTAAAGCGTTCCATGACCGCCGCGGCCGCCTTCTGCTTGATGTTAAAATAGCGGCTAAAACAGGTTCCATCAACGGTACGGACCCCAAGGGACATTACTCCTGGTTTGCCGCCTTTGCACCGATACAGAACCCCCGTATCGCTCTGGTGGCACTGGTTATCAATCCGGACAAATGGAAGGTCAAGGCATCCCAGGTAGGGGAACAGGCGCTGGAAGAATTTTTCAGACGGTAGGGGCTGCGGCGGAGTAGGTCATGAGCTGCAGGTTTCCGTCCCGCATCTCGCCATAGGTGAACTTCTCCATCCAGTCACCAAGCGACAGAAGAGTGAATCCGGATTCCGGAAGTTTTTCGTGAAGAGCAAGGTGAAAATGGCCGGTGATCAGCCCTTCACATCCCCGCTCCTGAAGAACTCGGGAATAATCGAGCAGAATCCGGCGATAGTCCCAACGAGCGGATTTCATACTGTACCCGGCCCGGCTCCGTTTCTGCAGCCGCTTTTTTATTTTTTCCGCCCATGACGGAGGGAAATGCCTGATACTGGTGGCCACCAGTGGGATGCGCAGCAGATAGCGCAACAGGCGGTAGGCGCGATCCTCCCTGTTGATCTGGTCACCATGGCAGAGATACAGCCGCTTTCCCTGGACCGATTCAATGACCGGCCCGGCATGAATCTCGGCTTTCAGGCGCTCAGAAAAGACCGTGCCCAGGTGAAAGTCGTGATTGCCCTCAAAATAGACAAGTCTGCAGCCGCGTGCTACCAGGCGTTCCAGTGCTTCAAGTACCGCATCGTACTGTGTGAACGGATGTGACGGGAACCCCAGCCAGAAGTCGAACAGATCGCCCATAATATAGAGGGTGTCCAGTTCCCCCTCAAGCGTGTGCAGGAAGCGAAGCAGCAGGAGATAATTGGCGTCATCCGGTGACACCAGGTGGGCATCGGCTAAAAAAATGGCTCGCATGGCGCAGATTGTGCTTCGATCAATGGTGAAAAGTCAACAAGAAGAACGTAAGGAGAAGCCGATGGCAACAATTCACAGTGTCGAAATATTATGGGAGGACCTCATCGGTGCGTTTACCAGCGGGCAGCTTGATACCGCCTACTACCTTGACCGGCTGACCGGTGAAATATTTTCCGTCCCTTCCACTTCCGATAACAATGAAGTCCGGCAGCAGCTTGACAGTAACGGCGAACGTTTTCTGGAAATCCCCCCGTTTGATTACCGCAGCGAACGGCAGATAGTATCTGAATTTATAGTAGAAATTGCTGATTCTGAATTACGGAGCCTGCTGAAGAGCTTGCTGACCGGCAACAGACCGTTCGGAAAAGTTGAGGACATTCTCTCGTTCTATCCCCGTGAGGAAGAGCGCTTTGCCCTGCTGAAAGACCAGTTTCTTTCCAAACGCCTGAAAAACTGGATGGAAGAGAACAACCTGTTCACCGCCGACACCGTCCTGCATGGCAGTAAGCACGCCTAGGAGCAATCATGGAGCACACTCACCACGCCCATACACCTCGCAACGATTACGGCAGATTCATCGCCACAATACTGTTGTTATGCCTGCTGGCCGGAGCCGGATACGCTCTGCAGCATACCATTTCATGCTTCCTGCTTTCCTGGGTTATCGCCTACCTCCTTGACCCGCTCCTGGTAAGCGCGGAGCGGCGCGGCATGAAACGGCTCTACGCGCTGGGGCTTCTGTACATACTGCTGACCATTTTGACCGTCTTTTTCTTGACGTTCATCGTTCCGGCCATCACCATCAGCTGGAATTCCTTTGTTCTCGACCTGCCGGCCTATATCCAGAAACTCAAACAGATCGCTCTGGAATGGAAAACCCGCCTGCCGGACCGCTACGGTTCTGATGAAATCCAGTGGCTGATCGACAAAGCTTCCGCCAATATCGACACCGCCGCAGAGAAGGCCGGATTCTGGGCCTACAACTTCGGGACCAGAATCTTTTTCAACCTTTTCAACATTGTGCTCTCGCCGATTCTGGTTTTCTTTATGCTCTACTACAAGCTGATCGTCATCGACACGATCATCTCCTGGCTCCCCGACAGCCGGCGCAGACAGATTCTGGATATCGCCCATGAAGTGAACATCAGTATTGGCGGATATCTGCGTGGTCAGGTGATGGTTTCCATCATCGTTGCACTGCTGGCAACCATCGCCCTTTTTGTGCTCGGGATTCCCCACCCTATCTTCTGCGGCATATTTGCAGGTGCGGCCTCGATCCTGCCGTTCATCGGCGTCATTATTGCGACGCTGCCGGCACTCTTCTTTGCCTGGTTCAAATTTCAGTCCGCTGCCATGCTTGGTCAGACGACATTTGCCTTTGCTGTGATCTACTTTGTCGAGGGGTATGTCATCAAACCGCTGGTATTCAAGGAATCCATGAACCTGAATCCGCTGGTGACCATTATCATGGTAATGGCCCTGGGAGAAACCCTCGGGTTCTGGGGCATTCTGTTGGCACTGCCCATCGCCTCGGCCATAAAAATCACCTGGGGACATTTCGTGCGGGGTGATTTTAAATAAGGGTAGGAATTCGTGACCAAAGAAACCTTTGCCATAGCCGGGATGTCCTGTGCCAACTGCGCCGCACGGATCGAAAAAGAGCTGGGCCGCCGGGAAGGGATACAAAATGCTGTGGTCAATTTTGCCATAGCAGAACTGTCTGTCAGCTACGATCCCGCCGTCATTGCGCAGGAACAGCTCATCAGCTGTGTTGAAGCGCTCGGCTACGGCGTGGTCCTTCCTGAACCTGACGGTGAACTGACCTTTGGTGTGCGCGGGCTGCACTGTGCCTCCTGCGTCAACACCCTTGAAAAAAAACTGCTCGAGCACCCCTCCATCACCACCGCCATTATCAACCTTGCCGCTGAAACCGCTTTTGTCCGCTTTGATCCAACGCAGCTGGGCACCGCCGATATTTTCAGTATCACCCATGCCGCCGGCTACACCCCGGTGGAACTTCACGGTGCTGAAACGGCCCAGGACGACAGCCTGCGCTCCCAACGGAACTGGTTCATTTTCTCGCTGCTCGCGTCATTGCCGATCATGCTGATGATGGGGCGGCACTCCAATCATGCCGCGATGCAGCTCAGCCTGCTTCTGGCCACGGCGGTCCAGTTTTCCGCCGGCCTGATCTTCTACCGCGGGGCCTGGAGTGCGCTCAAAAATCGCAGCAGCAATATGGATGTGCTGGTGGCGCTGGGCACTTCAGCTGCGTATTTTTATTCGCTGGCCGCCTACTTTGGCCTGCTCGGACCGCATCGTGAAGTTTTTTTCGAAACTTCGGCCATGCTGATCGCATTTATCCGCCTCGGCAAATATCTTGAGGCCCGTGCCCGCGGCAAAGCGGGAGAAGCGCTCAAGAAGCTGCTCCATCTCCAGGCCGACAAGGCACGCCTGATCACCGAAAATGGTGAAAAGGAGGTGCCCGCCTCCATCATCAGGGTTGGTGACGTGGTTCTGGTCCGGGCGGGTGATATAATTCCGGTGGATGGCGAAGTGCTGGAAGGGGGCGGCGCCGTGAACGAAAGCATGGTCACGGGTGAATCGCTGCCGGTGCTGAAAAAACCGGGTGATATCGTTTCCGGTGCCACCGTCAGCACCAATGGCGTCATGCGGATCCGGGCAACCCGGATCGGCGAGGCGACCCTGCTGGCACAAATCATCAAAATGGTGCGGGAGGCACAGGGGGACAAAGCGCCGATCCAGAAGTTTGCCGACACCGTCTCCGCCTGGTTCGTACCGGCCGTCCTGCTGTTTTCGGCGGTAACGTTTATCGTGTGGTACGCATTCCTTTCCCGCGATTTCCTGACCGCGTTCCGCTTTGCTATCGCCGTGCTCGTCATCGCCTGCCCCTGCGCCATGGGGCTGGCCACCCCCACCGCCATCATGGTCGGGAGCGGCATTGCCCTCGGACGCGGCATACTGGTAAAGAGAGGCTCGGCCCTGGAGACGATTTCCCGGTTACACGTGCTCCTCCTCGACAAAACCGGCACCCTGACCAGGGGTACACCGGAGATGACCGACCTTGTGCCGGTTTCCCGCAGTGTGGACCCGGGCAGGCTGCTGGAATGTCTGGCTACAGCTGAAGCCTATTCGACCCATCCGTTGGCCCAGGCTGCGGTAGCGGCAGCGCGGGAAGCGGGGATTGAACCGGGGGCGGCGGACGAGTTTGATGAGCGGGGCGGCCTGGGAATAGTCTGCCGCTATGAGGGCTTTCCGCTGGCCGTCGGTAATGAGCGGTTGATGGAAGAGCTGGGGATCGCCCTGATGCCGCTGGCAAGAAAAAGCGCCGAATTGACGGCGGCGGGCAAGTCACTGGTCCATGTCGCAGCCGGAAACGCCCTGGTAGGCATTGCCGCGTTTGCCGATACTCTTAAGCCGGAATCAGCCGGGGCTGTTGCCGCACTGCGCCACATGGGCATTACTACCTGCATGATTACCGGTGATCACGCCGACGTTGCCGCCATTGTGGCGAAACAGGCCGGAGTTGATACCTTTGAGGCGGGAGTGACGCCGGACCGCAAGATGGAGATTGTTAAAGAGTACCAGAAGCGCGGCCTGACCGTCGGCATGGTGGGTGACGGGATCAACGACGCCCCCGCCCTTGCCCAGGCTCACATCGGTATTGCCATCGGCGGAGGGACCGACGTTGCCAAGGAGACCGGGGATATTGTCCTGATACGCAGCGACCTTATGGATGCCGTACGGGCAATTGTCATCGGCCGGGGCACCCTGTCAAAAATAAAACAGAACCTTTTCTGGGCCCTCTTTTACAATATTCTCGGCATCCCGGTTGCGGCTGGCCTGTTGTACGGTCACGGCATCTACCTCAAGCCGGAGTACGCCGGACTGGCAATGGCCTTTTCGTCCGTATCGGTCGTGCTGAACTCTCTTCTGCTGAAACGGATCGAAAAAACACTGTAAACCTGAAACCGGCATTTGAGACACCGAGACACAGAGAATACTATTTGAGATCCAACAAGAATTTCCTCTGTGTCTCGGTGTCTCAGTGTTTAACGACTAGATTACATTATCTCGGAGGATACATGACCTTTCTCAACAGCTGCAGAAACCTTCTCGCCCGCAGCATCGCCGCAACAACCGTTGTACTTCTTCTGGCCGGCAATTCGGTTGCGCTGGAGGGGGGGGCTACAGCGATCGAAGTTCCTGCCGTCGGAACTGGTGCGTCACAACCGCCTCAGCCTGACAGGATTAATGGCGAATACGTCAAGGGATACTTTAGCGACGCAGGCAAAATGATTCTGTCACCGGCACGTTGGGACCAAAGCGACTGGCTGAAAGCCGGCCTGGTCGCCGGTACAACAGCAGGGCTGTTTTTCGTCGACAGAGAGGCCAGGAATCTCACCCAAAGAAACCAGAGTTCTTTGGGTGATGCCGGCGCTGCCATCGGCAACGCCTTTGGCAACCCGCTCTACACCCTGCCGCCACTCGGTTTGTTCTACCTGTACGGTCACGTGTATGAGGATGCGAAAGCGCGCCGGGCATCCCTGCTCGCCGTGGAAAGCCTGGCCCTGAGCGGCGCCCTTACCTGGACAGTCAAGCTGGCGGCCCATCGCCATCGCCCCTATTCCGGAGAATCGGCGGCAACATGGGATGGCCCGGGCTTTAAAACAGGGGATACCTCCTTCCCCTCCGGTCACACAACCGCAGCGTTTTCAGTTGCTGCCGTTCTTGCCGAAGAGTACGGCGATAATTCCTATGTGCCGCCCATCGCCTACGGTCTGGCCACCCTGACCGGACTGGCCCGGATCTACGACAACCAGCACTGGGCATCGGATGCCTTCTTAGGCGGGGCGATCGGCTATTTTATCGGAAAAGCGGTGGTCAGATATCACGCTTCAGCCGGCAGTAATGCGCTAAAGGTGCTGCCGACGGTCAGTCAACAGGGGTTCGGCCTCCTCGCTGAGTACCGCTTTTAATCACGCCACCAGACATAAAAAAAGCACGCCGTCATGGACGGCGTGCTTTTTTTTGCTATCAGTTCCTCAACGCGCTACCCCTCCGTCAGAACCCGATCCTCATAAATCGCTTCTATCTTGCGCCGGTGGCCGAGTTCCACATCGGCAAAATTCATCAGGACCTTCTGCAGCTTCGGATCGTCGGTCATACCGGCGGCGGCTTTGTACAACTGGTAGGCATTTTCCTCGGTTTTAAGGGCGAAGGCCAGGATCTCGCTGTAGGTCAGGTTGTCCCGAAACGGAACATCCGCCAGGTATTTGGCGATGCTTGATTCCGGAAGCGTGCAGAGTTTGTGGTTTTCAGCCTTATCCTCGTCGATTTTCACGAAGACATCCCTGTGGGCCGCCTCCTCCCCGGCAAGTTCCTCAAACATTTTTTTTGCCGCGATGCTGGTGGACAGTTCCGCTGCCCGCTTGTACAGCTTGTACGCGGTGTCTTCACGTTCGATGGCAAAAGAAATAACGTCTTCAAGAGTAACAAATTTCATATTCGGTGAGCCTCCTGGGGTCGGGGATTCATCCCTGCAGATATTTGAGCACCTGATCCGGGTGCTGTTCGGCCTTGGCAACCTTGGCCCACTGTTTTTTCACTATGCCGTCCGGCCCGACGATCACGGTGGAGCGGATGATACCGATTGTTTTCTTGCCGCACATGACTTTTTCGCCATAGGCGCCGTACGCCTGCATCATGGAACAGTCAGGTGGGGTAAAAATAAATAATAACCGTTTTTCCGGCATACTGTTTCAGGCTGTGCTGCGTCCCGTCACTCCCGGCCAGCGAAAACTCAGGAGCATGTTTTCCTTCCAGCGACATAATCTACCCTCCTCATAATAAATAGGACTATTACTGTCCACTTTACCATGGTCAGCTGAAACGTCAATACATAAAAAAACAGCAAAATTTATTCAGTTGTTTTTTTGACTTGTGTCAAAGATTAACCTGCCGCCAGGGAGTACTACGTTTCACACTGATTCATGCGGTTTACCTGATTACACCCCCACTACCGCTTGCAACCGGGTGATTGTCTGGTACCATCAGAGAAGTGATGCAGCCGGGGGCTGCCATGTACAGGGAGAGATCAAGGTGGCAAAGCCGTTGAAAAAGGGTAAAAAAACGAAATGAATATCTCCCGTAAAGAGTTTTTCAGAAAAAGCCTGGTGTCTCTCGGAGAAGCAATTGGTACCATCAGCGGTGCGCTGAAAACTCCAACTGACGCCCCGCCGGAGATACCGGACACAGCTGATTTTAACGCCGCACCCCACGATGATCAGGTTGCTGTCGGCTATAACGAACAGTGCCTCGCCAAAAACAGCGGCTGCTTCGCCTGCATGGAACGCTGCGAATTTGATGCGATAAAACGTATTCCAGGAGTAGGAATCAGGATCAACTCACAGCTCTGTACCGGCTGCGGGATCTGCCACTATGTCTGCCCGGTAACCCCCAAAGCGGTCAGGATGCAGGCCCGAGTCACTATGCACACACCTTCTGCCATTCAAGCGGAACTACCACCACAGAAAGGAGAACAACCATGTTGAAAAAAAAACTTGCCCTTGCTGCAGCGATCATCGGGGCTGCGGCCCTGCTGTCGATCCCCGCGCTGACAACGGCAGCCAAGGCGAAACCGGCAGCAAAAATGGCCAATGACGGCCGCGCGAAATGCTACGAGTGTCACGATGAGGTCAAGGCACTCAAAGAGGGCTCCAAACATGCCAAACTGGCCTGCACGGTCTGCCATGACAAACTGGCTCCCCACATGGATGACCCGGAGAAAAACAAACCGGTCACGATCATTGACCAGTCCCTGTGCGGTAAATGCCACAAGAGCCAGTATGACAGCTTCTTCAAGGTAAACTACGACGGCGGCGCACGTAAGGAAAAAGGCACCCCCACCGGCCGCTCGCCCATGCAGGACAAGCTGCTGGCACCGTACGGCTTTACGTTTGAGCATAATGAACCGCGCGGTCATGCTTTCATGGTCATCGACCAGTTTGCCGTGGATCGTTTCCAGGGGGGGCGTTTCCAGTTTAAGGATGGCTGGAAAGGGGTCGACAAGGTTGGAAAAACCTGGGATGTTCTGGAGGACAAGGGGAAAGAGTTCAAGCTGAAGGAATCTGCAATGGCCGGCAACCCGACCTGTATTCAGTGCAAAACCTCGGACCATATCCTGAAGTGGAAGTTCATGGGGGACAAGGATCCCAAAGCCAAATGGGACCGCACCTCCAACGTCGTTGACGTGGCCAGGGAAACCAACAACCCGGTCGGCTGCATCCACTGCCACGACCCGCACGGCACCCAGCCAAGGGTCGTACGTGACGGTCTGATCCAGGCCATCGAACGGGATCCGAAAAACAACATTTTTGCCAAGGGGGGCGCAACAGACTTGAAGGTAATCTCCTTCCGTGACGGCTTCCGCAAAATCGGCGTCATGGCAAAAACCGATTCCCGCATGATGTGCGCCCAGTGCCATGTGGAGTACAACTGCGGCGCCGGCACCCAGTGGAGCGACGGCAAACCGGTTACCTATGCCGATCAGCGCACCAACCACTTCCCACTCAAGAACTCCCTGCAGTTGTTGAAGCACTATAAGGATTTGGATTTCTTTGACTTCAAGCATGCCGTCACCGGTGCCCGCATGATCAAGTTCCAGCACCCGGAAGCCGAGACCTATGCCGGCAGTGTTCACGACAAGGCAGGCGTTCAGTGCCACCAGTGCCACATGCCGAAGATGAAGGGGAAAGACGGCAAGATGTTCTCGACCCATGGCGTGGTCAAACCGAAGCAGAATGTCAAGGCTGCCTGCCTCGGCTGCCACCCGGACAGCACGGTGGAGAAAAAACAGTATGAAATGGACTCCATCATCAATTACACCAAAGGCAAAATGCGCAAAGCGGAATACTGGCTTGGTCAGTTGATCGACAGCTACGCCGCAGCCCAGCGCATGGGGGTCACCGAAAGTGTGTTGGCCCAGGCCCGCGAGAAGCATGAGGAAGCGCATGTCCTTTGGGAATACTGGACCGCCGAGAACTCTGACGGCTTCCATAATCCGGGGCTGGCCCGCGAAAGCCTGACCGGTTCGATTTCCGCCTCCAAGGCCGGCGTCAAAATCCTGAATGATGCCATGGCGGTTGCGAAAAAGGATGTTGTGAAGAAATAGGCACCATCATACGTAAGTCGTCAGCAAAACGAAGGGCGGGGAAATTCCCCGCCCTTCGTGTATCTCTCCACGGTGTTGTCCCCCCTTCATCTGAACTCACCGCCGAAAACGGTGTGAGAAATTGTGAATTTTTGTGAGTGGTAAAGCAGCGTGAACTCTGCTACGTACCATCTCCATATTCAATACCAATAGTGGTTAAACGTGCTATACACTTTTTACCCGGTGTTGTCCGGTTTGGTTTTTGCTTCTAGTCCCCCTCCTTCCTTTTCAAGGAGGGGTTAGGGGTGGTTGCTTTTGATTCTCATCAATTTTAAGGATAAAAACGACGTTAAAAGTCAAAACCTGACCACCCCAGCCCTTTATGCCCCAGAGGGTACTCCTTAAAGACAGGAGGGGGGCTAAAAGCATACTTCTCATGGTTTGCAATTATCTAACCGGACACTACTGTATTTTACCGACAAATCTGACAGAGACAGGGGAGACACCATGAACGCAGTACGATTGATAACAGGCCTTTGCATGATATGGATTCTATCAATCCCAAGCTGTGCCGATTCACGTTCAGTTGATACCGGGGGGCCGCTGACTGATGCCGCAACGCAGCCATCGTTTAAAACCCTGCAAGGCGTCCGTTATCAAGGGTTTCCCGGCAACATTAAGCCGCAGATACATGTCATTCGCAACGGAGCAGAGTGGGAAAAGTTCCTGGGCATCCTTCAGACTCACCAAACAGAGAAACCAGCCATTCCGGTCGTTGATTTCGCTACCAACGTGATAGTTGCGGCAGTTGACATCACCAGGCCATCCGGTGGCTACTCGTTCACCATCACCAAGATTGAACCGTCTCCGACCGGTGTTACGGTACAGGTGTCACAGGTGTCTCCGGGGAGAAACTGCATGAATGCTGCGGTCATGAGTCAGCCGTATCACTTCGTAACAACACCGGTTTTTTCAGGTGAAGCGACTCTGGTTCTTGTACCGTCTGTACGTAATTGCGGGCCATGAGAGTTGTAAATCCAGCAGAATCTGCAGGTCAATAAAGGCGGGGAGAAGTACCTGGAACAGGTACGTAGATTCGCTATTCCATATCACAAGGAGTTGCGCATGTTCATCATTTTGGGTGTCGTTGCATGTTTGGCTGTCGTCGGAACCGTTGTTGGAATTCAGTACTCGAATTACAAAAAATCGGAACAGGACAAGTGGCATTAACATTATCGAAGGTAAGTAAGCACACAATAACACGGGCAAGGCAATCCATAACTCAAGTCATGTCCGGTCCAGTGATTTTGAATGCTTTCTTCGGTATCCCTGCTCTTGCAAGGGGCAGTGATAGCCCACTGGCAAAGAATAGTCACCTTGAATTTAACCGCATCAGCACAAACCAAATCCCCCCATATAATCATTGTAGAAATCACCCGCCAATCGGCAGATCATAACCGGCGTATTTTGTCACCTGAAAGGGGTGAAAGAAAGTTATCGCCATGAACACTACCGCTATTCCCGTACAAAGAATGGACCGTGCACGTGAGGAAGTGTAATTCAAGTCCTGCCGGCATCGTTATTTTCAGATATTTTCGTTAAATTTATGGTATCTCTGGGTTAATTCAGCGAAAATGGAATGACGTATTTGGAACACACTACAAAGGGGGATACCGATGAAGAAACTGAGTTATTTGATCGTGGTTGCAGGGGCGTGCTTTGCTGGGTGTGCCACTGTCTCCGAAAGACCGGTCATTATTGAGCCGGCCATGCCTAAAGCCCAATTACAGCAGGCCCAGGCAGCGGCGCAACTGCCCGTAGCCAAACGCTACAAAAGGAAAGTTGCCATCGCGCGGTTCACTAACGAATCAAATTACGGCAGAACCCTTATGAGTGACCAGGATTTTGATCGAATCGGTAAACAGGCGTCTGATATGCTCGCCAGCAAGCTGATTAAATCGGATAGCTTTATCGTATTTGAGCGGACAGATTTAGGCAAAGTTCAAAAAGAACAGGCCATTACCGGTGATGCCGGTCTGATTGGTGTGGACACGCTGATAATCGGGTCGGTTTCTGAATTTGGCAGAGCCATTACCGGCAAGAGCGGTTTTCTGAGCAGTACAAAAATACAGACCGCAAGGGCAAAGGTGGACGCACGGCTCGTGGACGTAAAAACCGGGCAGGCGTTCTTTTCTGCCACTGGCTCGGGTGAAGCAAATACTGAATCGGGAGAGATCGCCGGCTTTGGCAGTCAGTCTGATTACGATGCGACTCTCAACGACCGGGCAATATCTGCCGCCATCGCTGACATGATTGACAAACTGGTTTCGTCGTTGGCGGAACGCCCCTGGAGAACCGACATCCTGGAAATCCAGGATGGGAACGTGTTTATCAGCGGCGGCCAGCGGCAGGGACTAAAGGCAGGCGACCTGCTGCAGGTTATGGTAACGGGGAAGAAGATAAAAAGTAAGCAATCGGGGTTTGACATGTACCTGCCATCCCAAAAAATTGCGACCGTAAAGATCGTTTCTTTCTTTGGCGAAAATGAAAGTAATGAGGGCTCTGTGTGCGTCGTTGTATCAGGCAGCGTTGATCCGGCAACGATTAAGTCAATATATGTTGAGGAGGTTAAACCATGAAAATAGCAATTTGTGGCATTTGCATGCTGCTTGCCGCCGGTTGTGCACTGCCGGTAACAACAGTGCGTTCAGTAGATACCAGACCAAGTATCTCCATACATGGTACCAGCGAACGGGCAGACCTTTATGTGGATGGCATTAAAATGGGCAAGGCCGCTGATTTCAGGGAACCTAACCAGCTAAAACTGGAGTCGGGGGCTCACAAGGTTTCTATTGTGGAGGCGGGTACGACAACGTTTGAGCAGAAGATTTTCATCGAAAGTGAACACAAGACCATTATCGCAAAATAAGGAGCAGTCATGTCAATTCGGCAATTATTTGTATGTTCTTGCGTACTGTTACTGACTGCCGGGTGTGTTCCCGCGACCCATTACACATGGAATAATTATGACGACAAACTGTATCAGCACTACAAAAATCCGGTTGAATCCGAACTGTTTATTGAACACCTGAAGGGAATTATTGAACAGGGTGAAAAGACTAACAAGGTTCCTCCGGGAATCTACGCCGAGTATGGGTACACCCTTTATGAAAAAGGGGGTTTTCAGGAAGCCGCCAACAACTTCAAGCTTGAGAGAGACAAATGGCCGGAATCAAAGGTGCTTATGACCAAGATGATTCAGATCGCAGAAAAACGTGCCAGGAAAGACACGTCTCAAAGCAAGGGCGCTGTATCCAGCAATCCTGCTCCGGCGACTGCCGGCAACCCGAAAGATGAGGGGGCCAGCAAATGAAAAAGACCATACTATTGATGCTGGCAGGATCGCTGTTTCTGACTGGGTGCGTACATACACCACCGAAAGACCTGAGCAGGTTTATCGCGGCAAACCCTTCCTCCATTCTGGTTGTTCCGGTGGTCAACGAGAGCGTAGAAGTCACCGCCCCTGATTACTTCCTCTCCACCGTGACCATACCGCTGGCCGAGCGTGGCTACTACGTTTTTCCGGTGAATTTAGTCAAGCGGGTGCTTGAGGATGAGGGGTTGTCGGATGCAAACCTGGTCAGTTCGGCTCCCGCTGAAAAAGTTTGCAGTTTGTTCGGTTCTGATGCAATTCTTTATGTAACTATCAAGGAATGGAATGCCACGTACCTTGTTTTTTCAGCAACGGTGAATGTCAAGCTGGGCTATGTGATCAAGGACTGTAAAACAGGCGAAACCTTGTGGAAGCATGAACAGGCCATGGCATACACGCCTCAGAATACAAATACCGGCAACCCCCTGGGAGATCTTGTCGCCATGGCGGTCAGTGCGGCAATCACAAGAGCGGCACCAAATTATGTGCCTCTGGCTCGTCAGGCAAATGAGCTGACATTTACTGCTGAGGGGGTCGGGATACCGTTCGGGCGACATGTGCCGGCTGGAAAGCGGTAGGATAAGCTACTGCGGTAATGTTTGGACGCTGAATACCCGGGGAAGAGCTGTAAAGACTCTTCCCCGGTTTTTTTGGGTCTATTTCAAAGGGTAGTCAGACATCCTGACAAAACGGAATCCGCGCTTTTTCAGTTCCGGAACCGCCGCCATGATCCCCTCCCCCGTGCCGGCTTCAGGATGATTCATATGCAGCAGAGCGATATCGCCCGCTGCTGCCTTCAGCAGCGCCCCCTTCACCTGGGCGGCACTCCAGGTCGCCCCGGCATCCCCCAACAGCGAGAAACCGGCAACCTCATGCCCCAGCCCCTGGGATATCTGAACCGCAATTTCGTCATAATAGGCGGTACCGGAGCGGTACAGCTTCGGCCGCACCCCGCTGATCGCCTCGATCTTGCGGGCGTTCAGCTCGATTTCATCCACCACCTCGGCAACATCCCGCGTCCCGGCAATGCCGTATATGGACCGCCCGTTAACCGAAGCCGGCTTGTGCAGTATTCCGTGATTGGCGATTTCGAAAAGCGGATTGGCGGCCAACTGCCGGAACAGCGCCGGGTTGGCGTCGATCCAGCGGCCATTGATGAACAGAGTGGCAGGTATCTTTTCCTTGATCAAAAACTCCACCAGCCGGGAATCAACCCCCTTCCCTTTTGCACTGCCGCAGGCATCAAGCGTCAGGGCAACTACGTTATCGTCCGTGGCCAGCCGTGTGCGGACTCCCGGAACATTCTCCCCCCACTGAGTCGGGGAAACACCGGCATAGCGGGCGCTGTTCTGCTGTTTCAGGGTTTCAACTGATGGTGGCGGCGAAGCGGCGAAACCGATTGATCCGGCGGTTATGATGATGACAAAAAGCGCTGTAAAGGTCCTGTTCATAGACTATTTCTCCACTCTAAATTCTTGGATTCGGCACGCTGCCATTCTTCTGCAAATTACCTTCGGATGCAATCGGAAACATTGTCGCTTGACATGAAAAAATATCGCGGTAGTCTGGTGCACCTCTACACCCGCTTTCCACCATCAACGTCAAGCAAAGATTTATCAGGAGCACTGCCGTGGCGCGACGCCTGCCGAAAATGCTGTATGCCGATCACAAAGGGAATATCTTCGACCACCCCGAACTCTGCATGGCCGGTATGAACGGTGCCCTGCCGACCCTGCCGGAAGATGTGGAACTGATTCCGCTCCCGGTGGACAGCAGGCTCTTCACCATGCCGTCCATGCCCCCGATCGCCTGGGATCCGCGCAAGAAAACGTTTATCACCGTTGACACCCTGCGGGAGGGGAAACGGAGTCAGCGTATCCAGGCGGTTTCCGCCTTCATGGCCCCCGGCTATCTCCGCACCCTGCTGCCGGCATGTGACTACAGCCACAAGAAAGAGCTGCTGCCGCTCTGGTCCTATACCGCCGTGGGGTGGGACGAAGACCGCGACTGTTTCGTCGTTGCCGCCACCAAAGTGGACAGCAACAGCAACTGGAATCCGGTCAATTACGACGACCGCACCCTCGACCCGCTGGTGCGGGAGATGCTGAAGCAGATGCCGGATAACCGCCTGCTGGAACAGTTGTCCCGCTGTGCCGTGGATTATCATTGTTTTGCCGCCAAGAACCTGTTCTATCGCCGTTGGGAAGCACCGCTGCCGACCTCGCCGGTCTGCAATTCCGCCTGTCTCGGCTGCATCAGCCTGCAGGCTGCGGAGTGCTGCCCCTCCAACCACGACCGGATCAGCTTTGTACCGACCCCGGAGGAGCTGTGCGAAATCGCCCTGCCGCATCTGGAACAGGCGGAACAGGCGATTGTGTCCTATGGCCAGGGGTGTGAGGGGGATCCGATCCTGCAGGCGGATGTGATTGCCGAAGCGACGGGGCGGATGAAAAGGGGAAGCACCCGGGGCACGGTCAATTTCAACTCAAACGGCTCGATCCCCGAGCGGGTGCAGCTGCTCTGCGATGCCGGCATGGACTCGTTCCGCTTCTCCCTCAACTCGGTGCGCGAGGAAACCTACAACCGCTATTACCGGCCAAAGGGGTACCAGTTCAGCGATGTGCTCCGTTCAGTGAAAATCGCCAAGGATGCCGACCGTTTCACCTCAATCAACTATCTGGTCTCACCGGGCGTATCAGATGCCCCGGAGGAGGTTGAGGCCCTGGTGCAGTTCGTTGCCGCAACGAATATTGATATGATCCAGATGCGCAACCTGTCCATCGACCCGGACTATTACAACCGGGAGATGGGGGTACAGGGGCGGGGCATCGGCATGTACCGGATGCTGCAGCGCCTGAAAAAAGAGTTCCCGCGCCTGCAGTTCGGCTATTACAACCGCACAAAAGAAAACTTCTATCCGCCCGGCCTAGAGTCCGGCTGGCCGATCAGGGAGTAACCCTCCGCAACTCACACACCCCCTGGCAGAAAATATTTCACATACCCCTTGATTTTTGCAAGGGTGCTGTTTATATTCCGTTTGTTAGCACTCAGACCATCCGAGTGCTAATTTCGATACAACCATCACACCACACACGGATAGAAAGGAGAAGTACAGATGAATTTGAGACCACTTCAGGACCGCATCATCGTCAAGAGAGTTGAAGAAGAAACCAAGACCGCCGGGGGACTTTTCATCCCGGAAACCGCCAAAGAGAAGCCGCAGCGCGGTGAAATCGTGGCTGCCGGTAACGGCAAGAAAACCGAAGACGGCAAAGTGCTGCCGCTGGACGTAAAAGTCGGCGACATCGTTCTGTTCGGCAAATATGCCGGAACCGAAGTTAAAGTTGACGGCAATGACTACCTGATGATGCGCGAAGACGACATCCTGGCTGTTGTAGAATAATTTGTTCTGAGGGCGGAATTTCTATTCGCCCTGAATTGATGCAGCTATACGAAACAGGCGATTACAAAAGTCGCCACGACATTTCAACTAATTCATACGGAGGAATACACAATGGCAGCAAAGATTATCAAATTTGACCAGGACGGCCGCAACGCTATCCTGAAAGGCGTGAACATCCTCGCCGACACCGTAAAAGTTACCCTCGGACCTAAAGGGCGCAACGTCGTAATCGACAAATCCTACGGATCACCGCTAATCACAAAGGACGGCGTAACCGTTGCCAAAGAGATCGAACTGGAAGACAAGTTTGAAAACATGGGCGCACAGCTGGTCAAGGAAGTCGCTTCCAAAACTTCCGACGTTGCCGGCGACGGCACAACCACTGCTACTGTTCTGGCCCAGGCCATTTACAAGCAGGGTTCCAAGCTGGTGGCCGCAGGCCACAACCCGATGGAACTGAAGCGCGGCATCGACAAGGCTGTTGAATGCATCGTTGCCGAACTGAAGAAGATCTCCAAGCCGATCAAGGATCACAAGGAAATCGCCCAGGTCGGTACCATCTCCGCCAACAACGACAAGACCATCGGCGATATCATCGCAGAAGCGATGGAAAAAGTCGGCAAGGAAGGCGTCATCACCGTTGAAGAAGCCAAGGCGATGGAAACCAGCCTGGAAACAGTTGAAGGTATGCAGTTCGACCGTGGCTATCTTTCTCCCTACTTTGTCACCGATCCTGAGCGTATGGAGGCCACCCTCGAAAACGCCATGATCCTGATCCACGACAAAAAGATCTCCAACATGAAGGACCTGCTTCCGGTTCTGGAGCAGAGCGCCAAATCCGGTCGTCCTCTCCTGATCATCGCAGAAGATATCGAAGGCGAAGCGCTGGCAACTCTGGTTGTCAACAAACTGCGCGGCGTCCTGAATGTCTGTGCCGTTAAAGCTCCCGGCTTCGGCGATCGCCGCAAGGCAATGCTGGAAGACATCGCCATCCTGACCGGCGGCCAGGTTATCTCCGAAGAAGTCGGCTTCAAACTCGACCAGACCACCATCGACATGCTCGGCCAGGCCAAGCGTGTAACCATCGACAAAGACAACACCACCATCATCGATGGCAACGGTAACGAAGAAGCGATCCAGGGCCGTGTGAAAATGATTCGTGCCCAGGCTGAAGAAAGCTCCAGCGATTACGACAAGGAAAAACTCCAGGAGCGTCTGGCAAAACTGGTTGGCGGCGTTGCCGTTATCAAAGTCGGCGCAGCAACTGAAGTTGAAATGAAAGAGAAAAAAGCCCGCGTTGAAGATGCACTGCACGCAACCCGTGCTGCTGTTGACGAGGGCATCGTCCCCGGCGGCGGCGTAGCATATATCCGCGCACTGGCTGCCCTCGACAGCCTCAAGCTGGCCACCGAGCAGCAGTTCGGCGTCAATGTGATCAGGGCTTCCCTTGAATCACCGATTCGTCAGATCGCAGAAAATGCAGGGATCGATGCTTCGATCGTAGTTGACAAGGTCAAGAACGGCACAGAAGCCTTTGGATACGACGCAGCCAATGATGAATATGTCGACATGATCAAGGCCGGCATCATCGATCCGACCAAAGTTTCCCGCAGCGCTCTGCAGAATGCTGCTTCAATCGCCGGCCTGATGCTGACGACCGAAGCGCTGATCGCAGAAAAGCCGAAAGAAGATGCGGGCGGCATGGCTGGCGGCGGAATGCCAGGCGGCATGGGCGGCATGGGTGGTATGGGCGGCGGAATGTACTAAGCTGCGCACCTCCCCTGTTGAAGCCAACAGAGGAAGCGGTTCATGAAAAGGCGGAAAAATTCGGTTTAGATGTATTTTCCGCCGACAATAAATGTTCCAACAGAAAAGGGGTCAGCAATTTGCTGGCCCCTTTTCTACTTAACTGCCCCATTATGACAAGTCCACGGGAAAACCAACGACTTCAGTCGTTGGATGAAAGTGGGAAGTTGTCTTCGGTCTTTGCTTTTAATCCAAAATGTGGTATTGTTTAAACATGGATATTAAGCGAGCATACAAATACAGATTCTATCCAAACCCGGCACAGGGAGTGATTCTTGCTAGGACGTTTGGCTGTGCCCGCTTTGCCTATAACTACATGCTGCGGCTCCGGACCGACGCCTGGTATCAAGAGCAGAAGCGCATCTCGTATAACGACACCTCATCGGAGCTAACAAAGCTCAAGCGCGAGCCGGAATACGTGTGGCTCTCCGAAGTTTCCTCCGTGCCGATCCAGCAGTCATTAAGGCATCTCCAGACCGCCTTCACCAACTTCTTTGCCAAGAGAGCGGGGTATCCGACCTACCACTCAAGGCGGGGAGCGCAATCAGCGGCATACGTAGCCACCGGGTTTAACTTCAACGCGGAGAAGCGCGAGCTGACCATGGCAAAGATGTCGGAGCCACTGAACATCCGCTGGAGTCGCACAATCCCAAAAGCCGCCAAGGTGACCTCGGTAACTATTGTCAGAGATACAGCAGGGCGGTACTTTGCTTCCATGTTGTGCGACGACAGCGTGGAAACACTGCCACCATCCGAAAACCAGATCGGTATCGACATGGGACTGGACCACTTCCTGATTACCTCAGACGGCGAAAAAGTCAATGCCCCGCAGTTCTTTCGAAAGCACGCAAAGAAGCTCGCAAAGCTTCAGAAACTCGCATCGCGGAAATTCGAAGTTGCCAAGGTCAAAGCCGGTATCCCAAAAGGGAAGGCGATCCCAAAGGGTGCCAAGATAGAAAGAACGAAGAACTACCGGAAAGCGCAACGCCGTATAGCCAAAGTCCACGCCCGTATTACCGATAGTCGCAGAGACTTCCAGCACAAACTAAGCACCAGGCTGATTCGCGAAAACCAAACGATCAGCGTTGAAACACTGGCAGTAAAAAACATGAGCAGATCCGCAAAAGGAACGACCGAAGCACTGGGACGGATGGTCAAACAGAAGTCCGGCCTGAACAAGAGTATCCTTGACGCCAGCTGGTCGGAGTTCATCCGCCAACTGGAGTACAAGTCGCTTTGGTATGGGAGGACGCTGATCGGTATCGATCGATGGTATCCTTCCAGCAAGAGGTGTTCTGATTGCGGCTTCACTATGAAATCAATGCCTCTTAGCATTAGAGAGTGGGCATGCCCTGAGTGTGGAGTAATCCACGACAGGGATGTTAACGCCGCTCGCAATATCTTGGCCGCCGGACTGGCGGTGTCAGCCCTTGGAGAGTCTGTAAGCCCTGGTGTCACATACTGACTTCAGGCACGACTCAGCGAATTGGGAATTTCACGACTTTAGTCGTGGGAGCAGTCAACGTTCAATACCTAATAAGACAATCTGGTTGTAGTTCTAGTTATTTAAGCTGGCGTCCCAACGGCATTAAGTTGTTTGAAACCAAGTGCTTCAGAAAGGCAGATACTGGACCGTAGCACTGTCAAAAATACGTTCCTGCGGCAGGTAGTCTATGAGAATAATTGCAGACTGCGGTGAGGCATAGGTGGTAACACGCTTCCCGTTCTGATTGACAACGCTTTCTGCGGCAGTGAAGTCCATCCCCGGTTCGGTTCCTGTGCGGTTGTTGACGACGAGAGGCAACCCCGTTTCGCGAGAACGATCTTCCCATGCCCCGTTGGGCCCCATCTCGCCCGGATACCAGGCAGCACCTGAAACCAGGAACTCGGCACCCCGGGATTTCAGGATCGCAGCGTAATCTGGAGGGTAGGCATCCGCACACACCAGCATCCCCACGGACAAAGACCCCACCTGTACCGGCATCGGCGATCCACCCGGTGTCGACCAGCCTTCAAGTGGGCCGGGAATAACCACTATCTTGCGGTGCCGACCGATAACAAGGCCGTCACTTCCAATAACCACCAGGCTGTTATGAAGTTTGCCTGTAACCGGATCCTTTTCGGGGGTCCCGATGAAGGCAGTCAGGCCAAGCGCCCTGACCAGAGAAGCGTAGGAGTTCATCCATGCGTCCGGCTGGGGCTGAATCCAGTCGGTTCCGATGACATCGGCGAACGCATAGCCGGATACGGCCAACTCCGGAGTCAGGACCCAGTTTGCCCCCTTCTCGGCAGCCAATCTCGTACCCTGCTCGATGCGGAGGCGATTAACATCAACTTTACCTGGTTCCGGCGCAAAGTGGATCATGGCAATTTTGATTCGTGCAGGTTGTGCGTTGTCCGAAGCGCCGCAAGCCATGAGGCTGACGCAGCAAAACAAGAGCAGGAGCAGATGGCGAACGGTCTTTAACGATGTCAATATATTCCTGAACTTCACTTCGCATACACCGGCACAAACTCAAGCGGTACTGTGCTTTCAGCCGTATCGAGAAGTCTTTTTAAGTCGGGTCGGATGTTGGAGTATGTCTGGATAAGGTTAGCCGCTGCCTGTGAGTCCCCCTCACCTTCAATGGTAATCAGGATGATCAGCAGCTTACGGATCGCTGCCGTCATTTTGGCTACATCCATGGTGAAACGGTTGGTGGCGGAATCATACACCAGAGCACCCTCATCTACGAATATGTTCCAGGCTGCGGACCGGATGACACCATAGGCGGAACCCATACCGAAACGGATCGAGCGAAGCGATTCCGCCATGAATCCTGCGTAATATGGGCCGAGCGGTGCGGTGATAATTCCCTTATCTATGAGGTATTGGAGGTTGTACAGCCCGCCGATATCAGCTTTCCCTTCTTCGATTGGCGAATAATATTGCCCCAACGCCTCACGAGGTGTCATGGTCTGGCCGTTTTTCACAACTTCGCGTGGCCCCAGAGTATGACAGACCTCGTGCATCAGTACCCAGGTGAAATAGGCCTCATGCTTGATCATCGCGGTTACTGCAGGATCGAGAATCACCTGGGCCAACGGTTCCAGAACCACCGTGCGACGGGTAATCAGATAATTCCCCATCATCACCTTTTTAGACCCTTTTTTTGCCCAAACTTTTGGGTCGTTGGGCAGGCTGAAGGCAACCGGCTCCATGATAGCCCGCCCCTGGCCGGAACGTCGGATATCATCGGCAAGGAGCAGCGGCATCATTGTTTTCGAGTCATATACCGGTTTATATTTCGGGTCAACCGGCAGGTTTTCCTGCAATGCCGGACCGGTAGATTTGTATTTTAAGAGTTGCTCAGCGGCGGCCTGGTCAACGATTAAGACATTGGCCTTGTAAAACGCTTTCTGCCCGTAAAGCTGGTCATCATAGGTTTCATGGGGGCCGATGCTGACATCTATGTTGGAGTCGAGATCAAGCCAGGCGAGATCGGCTTCAAAGTAATCGTCACTGCGCAGTGCCTGGGCCTGCAGCCGCAGATATTTTGTCAGGGTTGTGTTTTGAGAAAGCTCGGCAGCCTCGTAGAGCAGTAAAGCGGCAGGATCCACAAATGCCGCATATTCCTGATGGTATGGTATCGTCACCAGCTTATCGCCACTCCGTCGAACCACGGTGAAAGGATTGAGCAAAGCATCCTTTTCAGACGGATGGGCCGCGATATAGGCGTCCAACTCGCTTTTGGTCAGATCAGCCGGGTAAACATACCCGCCGGGGGGACGCTTCTCCGTGCCGGCAAAGGACGCAAAGTCCAGAAACCGGTCCCACCGTCCGTAGTTGGCGTCGAGCATGGAATAAGCCGCCTTTTCCAGCGGGGTAACAGCCGAAGCAAGACTGCGCCACAATTTTTCACCTTCCGGATCTACCTGCTGCCAGAAAGCAGCATCCATGTAAGCGGACGCCAGCACCATTTTCGCCAACACGGCTTTTTCCCATTCCTGCAGTTTGTCGTAGAGCGGACTCTGTGACATGTCTTTCGCCGGCAGTTTTGCGGCACGCACAATAATGTCAGGAGAATAAATAGAGCCGCCGCTATTGCTACCGCTGCAACCACAAACAAGAAACAAAGCCATAATTGAGCCAGCCAACAACATTCTGTTCATAAATCACCTCTTGATGGCATTAAATTGTTTAGTCATGCGAGGCAATAATCTGCCCTATTTGACTAAAGTACAACTGTTTAACACGCTGACCTCACGGGCAAATACCGGCAACGTCTTTGCCAAATTATGAGATGCTCTGGTGAAGGTTTAGTGTTGACAGGGGAATCTGTTTGATAGTTCGAGAAGCTCTTGGCAGAGTTCCGCTGATTTTACTGCAACAAAATCATTTTCCTTTCACTCCTGGTGAACTTGCCGTCAAATCGGTTAGAAAGATGCTTGAACATCCTGGTTCCAAGTATATACTTAGTTTGCCTAGGAGTCTGTCGGGCTTTATAGCATCGAGTCCGGCATATCGGTTGTTTCATAAACTGGCGTAACAGTCTGATATTATTGATATAAAGGTTGTTTTTCGCTTGCGTTTTTACTGATTTTAGTGTA
>CAIOXL010000033.1 GCA_903862245.1 uncultured Geobacteraceae bacterium
GGCCGCGCCCTGATGGCTAATCCTAAAATGCTGCTTCTGGATGAACCGTCCATGGGTCTGGCACCGCTGGTCGTACAGGAAATTTTCCGTGTTCTGGAGCGGCTCCGGCGGGAAAACGGTACCACTATCTTGCTGGTGGAACAAAATGCCAAGGCCGCTCTCAAGCTGGCTGACCGTGGGTACGTTCTGGAGACCGGCAAAGTTATTCTGGAAGGTCCGGCTGACGAACTGCTGGAGAATGCCGAGGTTAAACGTGCGTATCTCGGCAAAGACAAGAAGGAAATGTGGGAACGATAATTTAGCCGTTTGTTCAGACCGTTTCATAAACTGCCGCGCTTATCTACACGGCCACAACTATAAGGAACCTTATTTATGCGTTTTCCGATGCGTCTCAATTACGACCTCACGAAATACATCATCAGCAACAAACTCAGCAAGACAGAAAAATATCCGCTGGTGTTAATGCTGGAACCGACGCATCTGTGCAACCTGGCCTGTTCCGGCTGCGGCAGAATCCGTGAATATGCGGATACAATCAAGGATATGATGAACCTTGAAGAGTGCCTGCAGTCTGTTGATGAATGTCCGGCCCCGGTAGTTACCATAACGGGAGGAGAACCGTTCCTCTATCCGCAGATTTATGAACTCATTGATGCTGTTCTGGAACGGGGCAAGCATATCTACCTCTGCACAAACGGCATCCTGCTGGAAAAGGCACTGGACACCTTGAAACCGCACCCCAATTTCACCCTGAACATTCATGTTGACGGCCTTGAAGCCACCCATGACCGGATTCTGGAGCGGAGCGGCGCTTTCCAGACGGCACTGGCTGCGATAAAAAAGGCCAAAGAAAAAGGGTTTCGTGTCTGCACCAACACAACCATCTTCAAGGAAACCGACCTGGTTGAAATTGAGATGCTTTTCAGTCTGCTTGAGGAGCTTGGCGTAGACGGCGTTCTGGTTGCGCCCGGTTTTGGCTATGAAGCGGTCGGCGAAAAGCTGTTCCTTGAACGTCGGGAGATCGAGCGGAAGTTTGTTGATGTGTACGAAATGAGCAAAAAACACCGCTTTTTCTCAACCCCCATGTATCTGCGTTTTCTGAAAGGCGAAAAGAAGCTGGAATGTACCCCCTGGGGGAACCCGACCCGTAATCCGCGTGGCTGGAAAGCCCCCTGCTACCTGATTACCGACGCCCATTATCCTACGTTTGCGGAGATGATGGCAAAGACTGACTGGGAGAAGTACGGAGTTGGCAGGGATCCCCGCTGCGCCCAGTGCATGATGCATTGCGGCTTCGAGCCGACTGTTGTCAATGAGATAGGCAAGAGCTGGAAGGATATTCTGGAGATGATGATCTGGAATATGACCTGATGTTTTTAGGTATGCCGCTCCTGGCGGTAGATGAGGTGGTACACTAACCCGACCAAGACACTGCCGCCGACAATATTCCCGAGTATCACCGGCACCAGATTGCCAAAGAAGCCGGCCCAGGTAATAGCCGTGGAGTTCACCCCGATACTGTCGAAATGCTGCAATAGCATGGCGAGCGGAATAAAGAACATATTGGCGATGCTATGTTCGAAGCCTGCTGCAACGAAAGCTGATACGGGAAAGACAATCGCCACAGCCTTATCGACAACGCTGCGTCCGGCAAACGCCATCCACACCGCCATGCACACCAGAATATTACAGAGAACTCCTTTGAAGAACGCCGTCCAGAACGGCATGGCAACCTTGGCCGAGGCAACCCTGATGTACTCGTGTGCAATCTCGCCGTTGTTCATTTCCGGATGATGTGAGAGAAAGACCAGGAGTGCCATTCCTGCGGCACCAATAAAATTTCCTGCGCACACAACCGCCCAGTTCCGCAGCAATTCCCCTGTTGAAATCTTCCCATCAGCCCAGGCCATTGCCAGCAGATTATTGCCGGTGAATAACTCTGCACCTGCGACAATCACCAGAAGCAGACCCAAAGAAAAAGTCACGCCGCCGAGCAGCTGTTTGGCAGCAAAACCCAGGAAAACGTCGGATTTAACGATTACAAAATAAAGCCCCCCCAGAGCGATAAAGGCACCGGCCAGCACACTCAACATCAGCATGGGGATTAGCGGCAGACGGGCCTTGATCACGCCGATTGTTTCAACCCTTGCTGCTATTTCTTTCGGGGAGAATGCGTCAAAACCGAAGATTTCAGACATGGTGTGTCCTCTCATGCCATAATTACGTTCAGCTCAATATACCCGTTTTCAGATCATGTTAAAATTCTGGCACTGTCAATAATACAGCCCCGCTTGTAAATCTGTTGCAGTTCAAAGTGTTACCACTTCTTCCGCCGATGTGCGCCCCCGCCGCATGTAAATAATCACTCCCCCTGCTCCTCAGTGCTATGCATAACCTGCCAGAATCTAGGCATATTTTACACAATGTCGTTGGCACAGAAAATGGAATATCACCGGTACAGACTGTTCGTGACCGGTACGGTATGGCTGGCGGGAGAGCAGAGGCATGAGCGTGGATTGGTACGTTCAGAATTCGTGGACAAGGATTTCAAGGCCGATGCCTGCCTGTTCAATATGGGTTATCCGCCCGCTGTACCGGCAAAACAAACTTTCCCGGTTGGTGCTCAGTATGAAGCTGCACGCATCCCCCGGTTTGATGACTTCAGACGGCGGGTAGGTCAGGGAAATCAAGGCCCCTGAAATGGAGATGTTCATGATTGCGCCGGAGTATTGGGTATTACCATGATATAAATGACATTTTTCAGCACAATTGATTCGTTTGTGATGTCGTTTTTCGGCCATACCAAGATCTCCTTTCAAGCAAACTTTCGCAATTTCCGGGCCATATTGCAACTTCCTGTATTAACGGGATAGTTCCACGGTGGTACGGGAGCGAACGCCTGTTCTGTGTAAGTCCTATCGACAGTTTAATTGAAATATCGACAATTGCAATTACCGGCCGGAATAAAAAACGCTCTGTACCGCCGGGATTAATCGTTGTCAGGGAGACCTTCATGCAGATAACACCCCATTTATATAATGAAGATGGCAGGGCCTGGGATTCCTTTGTGGCGAGCCACGAAGACGGCACCAATTATCATCAGTACGGGTGGCGGAGAGTTGTGGAAAAAAGTTTCGGCCACCGGACCATGTACCTGGCTGCCACCAACCGGCATAACGAAATCTGCGGTGTCCTGCCGTTTGTCCAGATGAAAAGCAGGCTGTTCGGCAACTTCATGGTTTCCCTGCCGTTCTTCAATTACGGCGGCCTGCTGGTTTCGGACGGTTTTGCCGCCGACACACTGCTGAATGCGTCACGCAAGATGCTGTCCGGCACCGGTGTGGATCAGATTGAATTCCGCCATGTCAGGAGGTGCGCTGATGTGGAAGTGACAAAGATGCATAAGGTCACCATGCTCCTTGACTTGCGAAACAGTGTTGAAGATCAGTGGAACAGTCTGGACGGCAAGGTGCGCAATCAGGTGCGCAAAGCTGAAAAAGCGGGACTGCGCACGGTCATGGGGGGGCTGGAACTGCTGGATGGTTTCTACGAGGTGTTCTGCCGGAATATGCGCGATCTGGGAACGCCGGTGTATGGCAGAAACTTTTTCCGCAACGTGCTGGAAGAATTTCCGGCCAGCACACGCATCCTCTCGGTAACCAAGGATGACAGAGTCATCGCCTCGGCCCTTCTGACCTGGTACAAGGATACGCTGGAAGTTCCCTGGGCCTCATCCAACAGGGACTATCGCACGCTCTGTCCCAATAACCTGCTGTATTGGGAGGCGATCCGTTTCGCCGTTGATTCAGGATATGGCACGTTTGATTTTGGCAGGTCAACACCGGTTGAGGGAACCTATCATTTCAAAAAACAGTGGGGTGCCAGGCCGGTGCAGCTGCATTGGCAGTACCTGCTGCGCGAAGGGGAAGCGGTTCCGGAGGTGAACCCGAAAAATCCGAAGTATCGTCTGGCCATTCAGGCGTGGCAGCGGCTGCCGCTCACACTGACCAATCTGCTGGGACCGCATATTGTGCGCTGCATACCGTAACAGGGGGGAGGGGGGAAAGTGCTGCTTTCGTAGAGGGGGGTGTTACATTATTAGCTATTCCTTGAGCCTCTTGCAAAAGTATATGCAAGGTTTTGAATACTCGTTTTTTTACATATAACA
>CAIOXL010000034.1 GCA_903862245.1 uncultured Geobacteraceae bacterium
AATCGTAACGGTGGCAGCAGCACTGCTTAACTTTCCGTCATTTACGACCAGGGTGAATACATAGGCCCCTGGCAGATCGGCTGTAAACGTCGGTTTGACGGCGGTTGCGCTTGACAGAGTGGCGCTGCTGCCGCTTGGTTTGGATGTAAGTGCCCAGCTGTTTGTCAGTGAATCGCCATTGACATCACTGCTGGCACTGCCATCGAGCGTTACAACAGCACCAGCAACGACGCTCTGGGCAGGGCCTGCGTTGGCAACAGGGGCTAAATTGACGGGGGGTAGTGGGTCGGGTGTATTCGCTTTCACCGTGGCGTCTGGAATCGTAAGAACAGTTACAGCAGTGTCGCCTTTGGTTTTTACCGTTATGCCATTGGTAGGATTAACGGCAATCTGGTAGGTATCAAATACTGCATCCATACCAGTGCCTGCCGCGACAGTTCCTGTGAAGTAATCCTTTGCTGAAAAGCCGGAGAGCACATCCTTCAGCGACGTGGAAACCAGAGCGGTTTTCTCGTCATATTTGGTATTTATTCCGGAAAGTTGTGTCGGCGTGAGGCCGGTGAATAATGCCGACACGTCAGAGCTCCCCGCTGCAAGTGCCACAACCATTGTGGTGATCGGGTTGATATTTGCCTTGCCGTCAGCTTGGGCAAGAGAAATATAACTCCCCTTGGTGCCTGTTACTGTTACAAGAAAAGGTGCGGTCAGATTGGAAACGTCAATCGAAAAGACACCGTTGCTGGCACCCGTGGTTGCGTCAGCTGCGGATTTACCATTTGCATCTTTCAGCTTAACGGTTTGGCCCGTAATTAACGCCCCTTCTGATGCGGTGCCGGTTACGGTGGGTGGGCTGGTGCTACCACCACCGCCTCCACCGCCACCACAGCCGACAAGTGAGATACTCATAAGAATTGCTACGACTGCTGTTGAAAAGCGTACAATGTGTTTCATAGGCTATCCTCCTCTTCTCCTCAAATAAAATTGTGCATGCAAAATGCTGGCACTTGCGGATATAACTGATGCAGGTTTCTGTTTGGAAAGAATGTGAAAAAACAGCTTCTGCAAAAGCGAGGGATGGGGTAGCATTGTTTTTATGAGTTTCGCCATTCACAAATTCTCACAATTACTCACAATTGTGGATGTACGTATTGTTTTATAATAGGCTGAACACATCATCATATACAGGAGCCGTCCCATGAAAATTATCGCCATACTAGCCAGCCCCCGGGGAATGCAGGGCAACACCGGCCGCCTTTTGGAGGAGGTTCTGAACGGAGTAAAGGAGTCCGGTGCCGATACGGAGATTCTTTCGCTGAAAACCTTAACTGTACAGCCCTGCGTCGCCTGTGATGCCTGTCACAAAACCGGTATCTGCACCATCAAGGACGACTATGAACGCATCAAAGACAAACTGCTTGCCTGCGACGGCTTTATTCTCGCCAGCCCGAACTACATTTTCAGTGTCTCTGCTCAGATGAAAGCGCTGTTCGATCGCTGCAATGGCCTGATCCACTGTATGGCCCTTGAAGGGAAGTACGCGGCTGTGGTAGAAACATCAGGCGGTGGCGATGATGAAGAGGTCATCAGCTACATGGAGCGTTTTGTGAATACCCTTGGTGCCAGCTCGGTCGGCGGGGTCGGTTCACCCGCTGCCGGGGTTCGCACGTTTCCGGATGAGGCAGACCTGTTTGGCAGGGCACAGGAACTAGGTCGCGAACTCTGCCGGAGCATTGCCGGGCAACGGAGATATCCGGAGCAGGATGAATTCATCCAGAATTTCAGGGGGAGGATGGCCGGTCTTATCGATGTTATGAAGGAATACTGGCCGTTCGAGCGGGAACAGTGGGAGAAAAAGCGTACATAAAGCAGGAAAACCAGTAAAATGCCGATCCCTCCGCACAAAAAAATGTAACCTTTTACCTTTGGCGTGCGTCTTACCTAACAGAAACCACACTTGAAGGGGGAAGATCATGAAAACAGCAGCAAAAGTATTTGTAACAGTGGCAGTAGTGGCAGCAGCACTCAGTTTTTCGTCCATCCAGGCATCGGCTATAATTGATGGTGAAGGGATGCTGCCCAATGGACGTCACCTCGAAAAAATGGCGACCGAATTGGGACTTACCGTCCAACAGCAGGACGCCATAAAAGGGGTGTTTGCCAAAAATCACCCCACGGCGGGACCGTTGATGAAGCAGCTTAAAAGTGAACGGCAGGCACTACGTGCACTGATTCAGGCGGATGCCGTTGATGAAACTGCCATTCGTGCTCAAGCTGCAAAAATCGGAACATTAGGGGCGGATATGGCGGTACAGCGCGCAAAGCTTGGCCAAGAGATACGAGCTATCCTGACACCGGAGCAGATTCTGAAGTTCAAGGCGCTTCAGGCCAAGCGAGAAAGTCAGGGAGGCATGGGGCCGATGCGTGGTGGCAAAAAACATCCCAGACAGGATAGCTAGTAATATTTCATGGATGACAGCCGGCAGGAACCGACCGATAAAAGTCTCATTTCAGCAGCGCGTGATGGTGATGATGGCGCGTTTGCGCGGTTGGTGGGCAGATACAAGCGGCGAGTGTTCAAACTCGCCGCTCGTTTCGCCTGCGATTCTGACGAGTTGGAAGATATCTGCCAGAACGTGTTTATCAAAGTGTACGAACATCTCCCGGTCTTTCGCAATGACGCTCCTTTTGAACACTGGCTGACAAAAATCGCGGTTCGGGCCTGCCACGATACTCTTCGCAGCCAACGCCATATGAAATACTACACTCACATTGATGACATGGCGGTGGAACTGCCGGATGCGGCGGGAGGGGTTGAACAGGAAGCCCGGCAGGCCCGGCAGTTTCTCAAATATGCCATGTCCAGACTTTCACCTGATGAGCAGCTGATCATTACCCTGCTGGAACTGGAAGAATTCAGTGTGCGGGAGGCGTCAGAGGCGACAGGGTGGAGCGAAGCTAACGTGAAGGTCCGTGCACACCGTGCCCGCCAGGCATTGAAAAGAGTAGTGGAGGAGCATGATGAAAAATACTGCTGATGCGAAGCTGGATCGACTGCTGGCAGTCGCGCGGGAAGAACAGATTGACACGGGGTGCATGGAAGAGTTTTTTGAAACCCGCATTGTAGCGCGACTCAGAGAACTCCGTGAAGAGCCCGCCTGGTATACGCTTGTCTGGAGGATGATTCCGTTATTTACCGCTGTTGCAGCCATGGTTGCAATCGGTGCGTTCACATTCAGTCCGTCTCGTTCAAACGATATGTTTGCCGCAATTAGTGGTAGTCAGGAAACCATTGTTGCCGGCAACTATCTGTCAGGAGAATAACGTGAAACCTGTTAAGCCGGTGTTGGGCATAATTTTCGTATTCGTACTCGGTGTTGCAAGCGGTTCCTTTGCGACATTCTTGCTTTCACAGCCGCGTTTTGAGTCCGCAGTTAAAGGTGGCCCCCGTGCTCGTGAAGAAGTTTTGGTAAAAAAACTGACCAAAAAACTTGACCTTGATGAGCGCCAGCACGAACAGGTTGAAACCATAATTCATGAAACCCACGAGGCGATTCGGCAGGTCCGCCGACTGACCCGACCGCAAATAGAAACTCTTCTGGACGCAAGCCAGGTGCGTATCAGTGCTACGTTGCGCCCAGATCAGCAGGCCGCATTCAAAAAAATAATTACCGAACATAAGGCCCGTCGGCCAGAGGATGATCGCTGAACCGGGGATGTTACCCCCCCCGTAAAGGATTAGTTTTAGGCTGTTTGCGGCAAATCTATCTATTGCAGAGGTCACACATGGCGGATAAACCAGCAACGTACAGCAGGGCATATTTGGTGAAAGGTCTTATTTTTGCCACACTAGTCATTTCACTATTGGGGTATGTCGACTACATAACGGGTGAGATATCAATCGACATACTGTACCTGATCTGCATCTGTCTGGTGACCTGGTACACCAGCACGCTACTGGGCATATTATGTGTTGCTGAAATTCTGATCGCCAAAACATCGGCCGACTATTTGGATAAGATTCGCGTCGGAAGCCATTTGTACGAGTGGGATATGTTTAATCATGTTGTCATGTACATTATCGTCTGTGTGCTGGTAGGAAAGCTGAAGAAGGCGCTGACAAACTAGTGCCGATTTGCTCCGGCGGGGAAAACAGCCAGGCTGCGAAGTGGTATGTCTATATGATCCTCTGCTCTGATGACTCGCTTTACACCGGGATTACAACGGATATTGAACGGCGGTTCCAGCAGCATGCAGAGGGGAGGGGAGCCAAGTATTTTCGGGGACGGCACCCGTTACAGGTGGTGTATCGCGAAGAGGGGCACAGCCGCTCGTCTGCTTCCCGGAGAGAGCTTCAGATTAAAGCGTTGAATCGGGCTGAGAAGGTGCTTCTCACGGTGAGATGTTGATCACCACCCTCAATACCCTGCAAATCCAGTCATTGCCCCGGTTTTATGATGCCGGCATCTTCCAAAAACTCCTTTGCATTATCTCCCCGCAGATTTTCAGCCAGACCGATCAAACCGTCAGTAAGATATTTGGCCTTGTAGCCTTTGGTCCGCAGGTAGGCCATGGCGATGGCTGAACGATCCTTGTGGGGGCAAGCGGTTACGATGATTTTGTCTTTCGGCAGTTCGCCAAAACGCTTCGGCAATTCGTTCAGCGGGATAAAAAGACCAAATCCCATGCGCCAGGCTTTAGTCTCCTCCGGGAACCGGATATCCACCAGCACCGCCTTCTTTTCTGCCAGCAGGGTAATCAGTTTTTTACTGTCAATTTTCATGTCAGCACGGGTTTCATAATCGAACCTGGTGAGGAAGGCGTCAAATGCCGCATCCTGGGCCGATGCCACGGAAACCACGTTCAGGAAGCACAATGCGATCAGCAGAGAAATTCTTTTCATCCGGATATCCTCCTTTACTACCGTAGCGGCAGCTCTGAAACAAGCACCATCAAAATCCCTGCCACACAAACCAGCCACCCGCCAGTGCAACCACCAGACCACTGACCCGTTTTGCCCAGAGCGAAAAGTTGGCAACGCCGCGCGCCTTCACAAAACCTTCCACAAAGCCGGTGAACGTCCCGGCAAAAAGCATCAGCAGGCAATGCCCGACGGCATAGCAGAACAGCAGCGCGATGCCGTAGAGAACCTGGCCTTTTCCTGCCACCAGGGTCAGCAACACTACCAGCACCGGTGTGGCACAGGGGGACGATACAACTCCAAAAAACAGTCCCAGCAGGAAGGCGCCGACGATGCCCCCCCGTTTGGGTTTATAATCGCGCCTGATCGGCAGGCGGATCTCATACAGTCCCATCAATTGGCCACCCATGATCAGGGCAATGCCACCGGCGATGAGATACCACTGCCCGCCAAGTGTGCCGAACATGGTGCCCAGCAGTCCTGCCGCTGCGCCAAAGGCGGTGAATGTCAGCGACAATCCGAGGACAAAGACAAGGGAGTAACGGAAGGCTTTACCCCGGTCACCATCGCTGTACCCTCCCACAAAACCGACAACCAGCGGAATTGTGGCCAGAACGCAGGGGGAAGCGGAAGAAACCACCCCGGCCAGAAAGACCGCTCCAAACGCAACCAGCGGATAGAGCGTAATGATCTGGCTGATGTTATCCTGAAAGCTCATTTCAGCCCCGCTGCTTTAAGCTCCTTCAGAATATCCGCTTTCTCCAGGAAGCCCATGTGACGCTTAACTTCCTTCCCCCTGGCATCAAAAAATATCTGGGTCGGGATCATCTGGACACGATAGCCCTGGGCAATGGCCGGCGTTGCCCAGACGTCGGTAAACGTGACGTTCGCTTTGCCCTTCAATTCACGATTCAGTTCTTCCAGAATCGGAGCCATTTTTTTGCACGGAATGCAGGTGCGGGCGCCAAAGTCTGCCACCGTCGGTTTGCCCGATGCCAGTGCGGCCCGGATAGCGGCATCATTTGAAGAGGGGAGTTCGGCAGCTACGGCTGAAACGGACAACACGCAGGATGCTGTCAGCAGGGCGGTTATGATCTGTTTTGTCATAACAGTGCCGCAATTTCGCCCGCTGACGCCACTTTGCCGGAAAAAATCACTTTGCCGTCAATCACCAGTGCCGGCGTACTCATGACGCCGTACTTCATGATGGATGGAATGTCTTCCACCTTGACGATATCCGCTGCAATTCCCTTTTCCTTCACCGCCGTTTTTACCGCTTCATACAGCGTCTTGCATTTGGCGCAGCCGGTTCCCAGTACTTCGATCTTCATGATATCTCCTCGATGTTGCAGAATATGTTCAGTGCTGATGTCCGCATGTTGCTCTCTGTGCATGGCTAAGTCCTTTGATCAGCGGGCCGCCGTTGCAGGTGGAACAATCAAACTGGATGGTGGTATGGGTGATGTGGAATTTGTGTGCCAACTCATGCTCAATGCGGTGGAGCAGAGCCTCTCGCTCCCTGTTATTTTCCGGCTGAATCTCCACATGGGCAGACAGGGCGATGATATGTGAACAGACTGCCCACACATTAAGATGGTGGACATCCGCTACCCCCTCAATGCCACGAATGCATCCGGCAACCTGCTCCACAGAAAGCCCCCGTGGCACCCCTTCCATCAGGATATGGACCGCTTCGCGCAGTACCCGTCCGGCGCCGGTCAGGATCAGCAGGCCAATTGCGATGGAGATGATTGGATCGGCTTGATACCATCCGGTGTAGTGCATCACCAGCGCCCCGGCGATAACTCCCACCGAAGCGGCCGCATCCCCCAGAACATGCAGGAAGGCGCTGCGGACGTTCAGGTCATCATGGGAGTGTCCGTGCAACCCCTTGGCTGCAAGTAGGTTGGCAACCAAGCCGAGAATGGCGATAACCAGCATTGGAGTCGTCTGCACCTCTTCCGGAGAGAGCAGACGCTTGCTTCCCTCATACAGAATGCCGATCGCCATCAAAAAAACGGTCAGCCCGTTGATCAGAGATGCCAGCACCTCCGCCCGGTGGAGACCATAAGAATGGTTCTCGCTGGGCGGTTTGGCAGCCAGCTTGATTGCCGCCAGCGACAATATCAGGGCGAACAGATCGAGAAAAACATGGCCCGCATCAGACAGAAGCGCCAGGGAGTTGGACCAGATGCCGCCGATGACCTCCGCCACTAGAGTAATGGCGGTCAGGGAGATGGCGAAAATCAAACGCTTCGATATGGTGCTGTCAATGTTAGACATGGTTTTTACTCATAGGATCGCGTTAAACAGATAGCCGACACAGACAATTGCAACTGCAACTATGCCAAAAAATACCGCTAAAAGTCGGTTTTTCAAGACGTTCTTGAGAATAATCGCCTCCGGCAGAGACAGCGCCGTGACCGCCATCATAAAGGCGAGCACGGTACCGATGGCCATCCCTTTTTCCATCAGGGCGTGGACAATGGGAATCACCCCAGCGGCGTTGCTGTAAAGAGGTACTCCTATCAGCACCGCCAACGGCACGGCGAAGAGATTATCGCATCCGGCATATTTCAACAGAAAGTCCTGCGGGGCGTAACCGTGGATAAATGCACCCAGGCCGACCCCGATCACCACATAGGGCCAGATTTTTTTCAGCAGACTCAGGGTGTACTCACCGGCATACTCTCGTTTCTCCCGGAATGACATCTGCACAATATCGGCCTTTCCGACCTGCATCTCCCAGACGTAGTCCTGCACATATTTTTCCATCTTCAACGTGCCGATGATGATGCCGGAGAAAATTGCCACCAATAGGCCAGTTCCGATGTAGATCAGGGCGATTTTCCAGCCGAACAGCCCCCACAGCATGATCAGGGCAACTTCGTTGACCATGGGGGATGAAATAAGAAAGGAAAAGGTAACTCCCAGTGGCACGCCGGATTCGACAAAGCCGATGAAAAGCGGCACCGCCGAGCAGGAGCAGAAGGGGGTGACAATCCCCAGAAGTGCCGCCAGGATGTTGCCCACGTATTCCCGCTTATGGGACAGCAGGCGCTTGGTCTTTTCCGGTGGGAAGGAGGTACGGATGATTGCGACAACGTAGATGATAGTCATCAGCAGGAGGAAAATCTTGGTCGTATCGTACAGGAAAAAGTTTACCGCTTCGCCGGTATGCGTGCCGGGCGTCAGTCCCATCAGGTTAAACGTTATGTAATCAGCGGTTTGTTTCAGCATGTTCCCTCCATAATCCTCCGGCGGACTGCCCGGACGATTGAGCCGTTACCTACGCGGCCAGCAGCATTTCATGACGGCCGGTAATTTCCTGCGCCATAATGGTGGTTGCCAGATCAACGATTGTTAAAATCTCGGGGCGTTTTACGGCATAGAATATTTTGACCCCCTCTTTGCGGCGGCTGAGGATACCGGACGACACCATAAGACTCAGATGGCGCGAGGTGTTGGACTGCTCCTCGCTGATGGCGGGGAAAATCTCGCAGACGCAGCGTTCGCCGTCGCGCAGGAAGTCGATGATTTTGAGGCGGGTAGGTTGTCCGAGGGCTCTAAGAATTTCTGCGCGGATGTAAGTTTTATCCATTGTCCACTCCATTGTTATATGATTGATTAGTCATATAACAATGGAATCGAGGAAATGTCAAGGGGGAAAATTAGTACTGATCTACTGACTATGCCCTCTCCCTGAGGAAGAAGGTGGCCGAAGGCCGGTTGAGGGGGAGTGGGAGATTAGTTTGCGTAGTCGGTTTGGAGTTATTCCAGCCCGAAGCGGGAGGTGCATTCACCTCAGCAGCAGCTGCCGCCGCCACCCCTGCGGATGTTATGGTACTGCAGCCATTCGTTAATCATGCCTGATGCACAGCCTACTCCCGCATCTACGGTAATCACCCTGACCGGGCAGTTCTTCGCGCAGGCACCGCACTCCATGCAGGCATCACAGTCATCTATCCGCGCCTTTCTCCCCTCCAGTGCAAATACCTGGTGCGGACAGACTTCGACACACCTGCCGCAGCCGGTACATCCTGCCGGGTTCAGCCGCAGCGTAACTACATTTTCCAGATACCGTAAGCCAAACATGCGCCCCCCCTACAGGAATCTTCCCACGACAAGTAACAGAACGGCAGCGATAACGGCGCTTCCCATGGCCGGCATACCCAGATGCATCTCCTTCTTCACACCAGACGGTGAGGTATAGGTGGTGCAGCCGGTGAAATTGAGGGCATAAAAGGCGCAAATTGCCGGGAGGGCAAGAAATGCGGCAATGGTTGTTGTCACGCTCCAACTCCCTCCGCCGGCATACAGATACAGGTCGGCACTCCATACGACACCTGCCAGTGCTCCTTTTACGGCAAAACTCCGGCCCGGAATCCAGGGGAGCAGAACCGGCACGATGGCAACACCGGTGAGGACAGCACCCAGATACGCCAGAGTCATCACTGTGGCAGCACCAAAGCCGTTTGCCAGCAGTGCGGCCAGAAAAAGTGCCCCGCCGAAAAGAGCTATGGACTTGAGCGTCAGCACAATCTCCACCGGCACAAGCACCAGTCGATCGTAGGTTGTAAAGCCGATCTTCCGCATTTCCGGAGTCGTCACCATGCCATTATCGAGAAAACTCGGCAGATCTTCGGCCCTGATTGCGGCGTAGCGAACCGTAAAGCCGGTGCGTTTTGCAACTTCATGAGCGGAGACACCGGGTGCTCCCAGGATCGGGAGAAGCAGCTGCCGGTGGCTGACCGCCTGGTGGAGCCCGGTCTTCTGTATCCTCCGAACCAGTTCAGCAGTGCCGAACGTCCCCTTGCCCGCAGCGCACCAGACATTAACGCCGAATGTTTCCAGAACCAGCAGCCACGCATTCCTGCCGGATAAGGCATTCCGGACCATGTCGAAACTCATCTTGTAATTGCCGGTAACAAGTACCGGCGCATCCGGACCAGGGGTGCCGATGGCGTAGCGACCGGGCGGGACAATATAGCGCATGCGGTTGATTCCCCAGCGAGCCATACATGCGCCTGCGTGGTCGGCATAGGTCAGCGATGTGGCTATGCGCGGTACTTTTTCGGCAGCCGTCCCGACCCAGGAGA
The DNA here is from genome assembly GCA_903862245.1 of uncultured Geobacteraceae bacterium. Classification (GTDB taxonomy): domain Bacteria; phylum Desulfobacterota; class Desulfuromonadia; order Geobacterales; family Pseudopelobacteraceae; genus JACRCG01. The sequence continues at coordinate 10,018 of CAIOXL010000034.1, forward strand.
TGAAACCGGGAACTTTGTCGGTAATCTCCCCGCCGGCTACAATCATCAAGGGACCGCAGCATGACGCCGTTTCAGTCCCTTTGCCGCTGCCGCAGCATCTGTCAGCAGCGTTTGCCTGAGGTATCCTGGTTGACCGGGTGATCTTTTTGACCTGGTGTATTTTCACCGGAAGTACCGTTCCTTAAAATAGAATGCCACATGAACCAGTCCGATCATGACCGGCACTTCCACCAGAGGGCCGATAACCGCGGCAAACGCAGCGCCGGAATTAAGGCCGAAAACTGCTATCGCCACGGCTATGGCGAGCTCGAAATTATTGCTGGCGGCGGTGAAGGCGAGGGTGGTGGTCTTGCTGTAATCAGCGCCCATCTTTTTTCCCATCCAGAAGGACACCACGAACATGACAATGAAGTAAATGCTCAGGGGGATCGCGATCCGTACCACGTCAAAAGGCAACTGGACGATCAGGTTTCCCTTCAGGCTGAACATAACCACGATGGTGAACAACAGGGCGAGCAGAGTGAGGGGGCTGATTTTTGGGACAAATTCCCGGTGATAGCGTTCTTTGCCCATGATCTTCACGCCGATCAGGCGGGTCAGGGCACCGGCGATGCAGGGGATGCCGAGATAGATAAAGACGCTCTCGGCGATTTGGCTGATGCTGATATTCACCACCATCCCTTTAAGTCCAACAAGGGGCGGCAGTACGGTGATAAAAAACCAGGCATAGACGCTGTAGAACAACACCTGAAAGATGCTGTTGAACGCCACGAGCCCGGCGGCGTACTCAGTGTTTCCCTTTGCCAGTTCGTTCCAGACAATCACCATGGCGATGCAGCGGGCCAGGCCGATCATGATCAAGCCCACCAGATATTCCGGCTTGTCCGGAAGCAGCAGTGCTGCCAGAACGAACATCAACACCGGCCCGATCAGCCAGTTCTGGATAAGCGAGATGCCGAGGATCTGTTTGTTCTGAAACACCTCCGGCATATCCTCATATTTTACCTTGGCAAAGGGGGGGTACATCATGAGGATCAGGCCGACGGCGATCGGAATGTTGGTGGTGCCGACCTGGAAGGAGTTGATGAACGATTCCGTACCAGGGACGAAATAGCCCATCCCGACACCCAACGCCATGGCGGCAAAAATCCAGAGGGTCAGCCAGCGGTCAAGGAAAGAGAGTTTTCGGGAAATGTTGTCTGACATGCGGGACACCTCACTGATCTGAACCTGAAGACGGCAGTTCGAATAACACGGAGCAACGGAGCAACAGAGAAAACAGCAACTTAGATGAGAATAGCATTCACCGATATGGAGAACATCAAAAGGCCGTTTCAAGAAGATTCTTCCTTGCTTCACTCCGTTGCTTCGTTGCTCCGTGTTATAAATGCTTTTTCTAGGTTGAATGCCCGGCGATTATATCCGCTTTAGCGGATATATCAAGATGAAAAAACGTGGTTGATGTGATTTAGAGGCAAACTGATGGTTTGTCCCGCAGGAGAGCGGCAAGGGCGGTCCGGTCAGTGTCGGCTTCGGGCAGGCTGGTTGCGTGTGTTTGGAGGGTTGCCAATATTTCCCGGCAGGTATCACAGCTTTCCCGGCTGAGTGTGTAGTACATCCAGACCCCGTCACGACGGGTATCAACCCAGCAACTCCGTTTCAGGTAGGCGAGATGACGCGATACGGTGGATTGGGGCAGCCCCAGCACCGCCATCAGGTCGCAGACACAGAGCTCCCCGTTAGCCTGCAGCAGCAGGATGATGCGAAGACGGAGCGGGTCGGAAAGCGCTTTTATGGTTTGGGCGAGATGTTTCATGGTTGAAGGTTTATAGAACGGTTACGTGGAGGCGTCAAGCCTGATTGCAGTTTTCCGGCACTCTGGCAGGTAACTTGCTGTCTAGCCCCCCGGTGCGTGAATGTGTCAAAAACGTCCCGTTGTTACGTGTTATCGCGAGTGCTGTTCCGAATTGGTAACCTATTGCCCGCCGAGTGGAAATAGCCAAGGGCAATGAAATTTGAAAACTTGATTTATCCGCTAGGAGTCTGTCGGACTTGCGATTTTGCCTAAACTGACCCTGTCTGCAATTTTTATCTATGAGGATGAGATCGAACCGTCAAT
>CAIOXL010000035.1 GCA_903862245.1 uncultured Geobacteraceae bacterium
ACCAGACAGAAATATTGACGGTTCGATCTCATCCTCATAGATAAAAATTGCAGACAGGGTCAGTTTAGGCAAAATCGCAAGTCCGACAGACTCCTAGCGCCCATTCATGTAGAATACGCTGCACAACGCGCGGCATTGCGGCAAATGCTGCCGGAGACTTGGCGATGTAATCCTGCGCCCCCCCCTTCAAGGCGTCCACGGCAATCTGTTCATTCCCTCGTGATGTCATCATAACCACCGGGCAGATCCCCTTCGCCGTTGTCAGCAGTTCACTCCCCTCTCCGTCCGGCAGACGAAAATCGGCCAGGACTAGCTCCGGGAGCTGCCGCTCCATGATTCTTCGGGCAGCGCCCAGGGTACCGACACGCTCCAGGCGGTACTCGTCCAAAGCCTCCCCAAAAGAGCGACTAATCAGATCTGCGTGGTTATCGTCGTCTTCAACGACCAGTATCATCGGTACTGCCGGATTGTCTGTCAGCATAGGTGGTCTCTCGAAATATTCTAACATTCTGAAATAGCTAGTAAAATGGATAAGAACCGCATCCGTATAATTCGCATTTTGAACGGTGCCTGAAAAACAGCCTCAAACGCCATGATGAAACTGTACCATCATTTTTCCAGTTTGCAATGTGCCGCCCCTCAGATTCCGATTGACGCCATCTGCCGGTTCCGGAACTAACCGCCTGCGTCCCCATAATTGCTTGACTGCGGCTCGCACCGGGGGGTATGGTTGCCGCCTGAACAGTAACCTCATTTCCTGCCCAGAAGAAGGTCCCATGGCGAAGAGTATTTTCATCGCGGCAATTGACAAGAACAGCGGCAAAACCACCACGAGCATCTGCCTCATGCACCTTGCCCGGAAGAAATATCGCCGGGTCGGCTTTATCAAGCCGTTCGGCGGTCAGTCGCTCACGTTCCGGAAGACAGTAGTGGACAAGGACGTCGCCCTGATGACGCAGGTTTTCGACCTAAAAGCCAGTCCGGCGACGATGTCCCCCGTGGTACTCTTACCCGACACCACTCACAAGGTTGTGGACGGAATACTGGCACCGGAAGAGCTCCAGAACAGAATTGTCTCGGCCTATGCCGAACTGGAAAAAGAGTGCGACTTCATCATCATTGAGGGTTCCGGACACCCCGGGGTCGGATCGGTTCTCAACATCTCCAATGCCCGGATCGCACGCATCCTGAACGCTCCGGTGCTTCTGGTGACCGGAGGCGGCCTGGGGAGTGTGGTGGATCGCCTTTCCATGATCATGGCGCTTTTTGAGAAGGAAGCTGTTGATGTGCGTGCCATTCTTGTCAACCGCCTGGTCACTGAAAAGCGGGAGCGGAGCCTTGACTACCTCCGCCGCGCCCTGAAAAACGAACCATTCAAGGTCATCGGCGGCTTTGATTACCAACCGATACTGGCAAACCCGACCCTGCGGCGCATTTCGGGGCTGCTCGGCCTTCCCATACAGGGGAACAAGCGGGATCAGCAGCAGATCATCTACAAGGTCCTCGTCGGCGCAGCCTCCACCCAGCGGGTTACCGAACTGCTGCAGGAGCCATCCCTGATTCTGGTCACCAGCAGCAGGGATGAACTTCTGGTCACCCTTGCCCATCTTTACAAAATGCCCCAGTATCGCCCTCTCATCGTCGGCCTGGCCATTTCGGGGGCCACACCCATCAGTCCCATAACCCAGCAGATTCTGGACAAGAGCAGAATCCCCTACCTGCGCGAAGAACACCGGACCTCGGCTGAACTGTACCAGACCATCGGCAGGGACGTTTCCAAGATCATCGCCGAGGACACGGAAAAGCTCGATCTCATTCGTTCTCTGGCTGAATCAAATTTTGATTTTGATACCATTGACGAACTGTTTTCCTGAAATACTTACACCAGCGCTTCAAGAAAGGTTACATATGTCTCTGAAAAATGAGCCGCTTCATACACTGGTAGTCGGCTGTTTGATCCGCAACGATCACGACGAGGTCCTGCTTATCAGGAACCACAAACGTGGCTGGGAAATTCCCCAGGGGCGGGTTGAGGAGGGAGAAAATCTGATTGACGCCCTGCGCCGGGAAGTCCGGGAGGAGGCGGGCGTCGAGATCGAAATAGGTCCGCTGGCTGCCGTCTGGTCCAAGGTAGCGCCGCCGCCCGCAGTAATCTTCACCTTCCTCGGCCGCTACCTGAGCGGCGATCTGAATCCGACCGGTGACAGCGTGGAAGCGCGCTGGTCCGCCCCTTCCGAAGCGCTGAATGAGGTGACCAACAAAGTCATGAAGGAGCGGATTCAGGTGCTGCTGGACTTTGACGGCACGATAAATTACCGTTCATACACTTTGAAGCCGTATGAGGTGCTGTTGGAGCAGGGGTTGGGGGGGTGAGTGTTCCGGGGGCTGAGTTTTGATTTACGCACCAAAGCAGATCAATTCATCATTATTTTCCCGCTTCATCCGCTGTACATTCAGGCGTTTAACATTTGCATCCGGCGCAGAAACCGTGCTATAGCTTCTGACAGTTTTTCGGACGGGGAATCTGGTTTTTCAGAGGTTAAATGATCGAATAATTTCAATGTGTTGGAAAAAAATAATTCCTCGTTAGAATGAGGCGTTTGCACGAACAGATGCTACTACCCAGAAACGTCGAAAGACGCCAATGTGGTTACCAGGTTTTGTCGGATTAAGGCTTAACCCAATGTAGCTGGAAAGGTTCCTACGTTGTGCACTGCCGAAAGTCAACCAGGGGGGAAACGGTTTCGCTGGATTTTGTTAAAGCCCTTTCTTCCCGAATGGGTTTTTTCAGTTTTGTGAAGGTTTGAATTATGGCGATTGAAATAAACGAAATTTATCTCAGCTCGGTCATCGGCCGCTCCGTGATCAACAGCAAGGGGGACCAGATCGGGATTCTCCGTGATCTGATCATGGTTCCGGGCGAGGTGTTTCCGGAGGTTTCCCACCTCGTCATCAGGTCGCGCAATAAGATAAAAACCCTCCCCTGGAACGAAGTTACACTTTTTACTCACGTGGTGATTTCCATCGGCCACATCAAAGCGCAGCGCCTGGACGTCTACCTGCCCGGCGAAGGAGATATCCTCGTCAAGCGCGACCTGCTGGACAAGCAGATTGTTGACGTGGACGGCGCCAAAGTTGTTCGGGTCAACGACATCAAACTCGGCAAAGTCGACCAGAAATTGTGCCTGTTTTCGGTCGATATCGGTTTTCGCGGACTGCTCCGCCGCCTTGGCTACGAGCGTTTCGGCGAGCGTTTCGCCCGGGCGATCAAGCGCGACATCCCGCACAGCGAGATCAGCTGGGAGTACGTCCAGCCGCTGGAAGCGAATTCATCCCGGCTGGCGCTCAATATCGCCCGCAACCAGATGAACGAGATGCACCCGGCTGACCTGGCCGACATCATTGAGAACATCCCCATTCAGAACATCCGTACGGTGCTTAATTCCATCGACGCCGAAACGACCGGCGACACCATTTACGAGCTTGAGGCTGATATGCGTAATGTGGTTATCAGCCAGCTGAATGACGAACAGGTTACCGATATTCTGGAAGAGATGGAACCGGATGAAGCTGCCGACGTCCTTTCCGACCTGCCGGAAGACAAGGCCCAGGAACTGCTGCACATGATGGACCGGGAGGATGCCGAGGATATCCAGGAACTTCTGGAACATGAAGAGGATTCCGCCGGCGGCCTGATGACACCGGATTATTTCCGGCTCTCCTCGGACCTGACCATCGAGCGGGCATTGGCACTCCTGAAAGAGTGCGCCGATGACGTAGAGACCATCTTTTACGGCTACGTGGTGGACGCCGATGACCGGCTCGAGGGGATTGTCTCGCTCAAGCAGTTGCTGATGAACCCTCCCGAAACAATGATCGCCGACATCATGGAAGATAACATCAAGTTTGTGTACATTGACGCCGAACCGGAAGACATGCTTGAAACCCTGACCAAATATGACCTGATCGCCGTCCCGGTTCTTGATGCGGATGACCGCATGGCCGGCATTGTTACGGTGGATGACGTTCTGGCACATTACCTGCCGCAGATTATCAAGAACAAACGACGCTAGAGACCGCGACTTATGTTTTCTTACATTTCACAATTCAGATTTCTGAAGCCGCTCAAGAGCTTCAGCCCCCGGAATGTCATGATTTTCCTGGCCATCCTCGGTCCGGGCATCATCACGGCCAACGTGGACAACGATGCCGGCGGCATCACGACCTATTCCCTGGCTGCAGCCAACTACGGCTATTCCATTCTCTGGATGATGATACCGACCACCATTGCCCTGGTTGTGGTCCAGGAGATGTGCGCCCGCATGGGGGCGGTCACCGGAAAGGGGCTGTCTGACCTGATCCGTGAATCCTTTGGCGTCAAGGTCACTTTTTATGTCATGATCGCCCTGCTGCTGACCAACATGGGCAACTCCATCTCCGAGTTTGCCGGTATCGCCGCCAGCCTTGAGATTTTCGGCGTCAGCAAATACATTTCCGTTCCGATCTGCGCCGTTCTGGTTTGGCTGCTGATTGTCAAAGGGTCGTACAAGGTTGTGGAAAAGGTATTTCTGGTGGCGTGCCTTGTCTATATCGCCTATCCGATCGCGGCGTTCATGGCCGGGCCGAACTGGACGGTGGTCATGAAGGCGACCATCACTCCCACGTTCAAAAGCGACAGCGCCTACCTGATGACCCTGATCGGCATCGTCGGGACAACCATCGCCCCCTGGATGCAGTTCTATCAGCAGGCGGCGGTGGTCGAAAAAGGCATTACGGCGGATCAGTACAATTTTTCACGGATTGACGTCGTCTTTGGCTGTATCATGGCGATCGTAGTAGCTTTTTTCATGATGGTCGCCTGCGCCGCAAGCATCAACCTGCACGGCCTGAAAATCGAAACCGCCGCCGATGCCGCCCTGGCGCTGAAGCCGCTCGTCGGCCAGCACGCATCCGCTCTGTTCGCCTTCGGGCTGTTCAACGCGTCCCTCTTTGCCGCATGTATCCTGCCGCTGTCCACAGCCTATTACATCTGCGAAGGGATGGGGTGGGAATCGGGCGTTGACAAGGATTTCGAGCAGGCCCCGCAGTTTTTCTGGCTGTTCACCATCATCATCGCCATAAGCGCCGGCTTGATCCTGGTGCCGAACGCCCCGCTGATGACGATCATGTTCATTTCCCAGGTTGTCAACGGAGCGGTTCTGCCGTTTGTGCTGATGTTCATGATCAAGCTGATCAATGACAGGAACCTTATGGGAACCTATGTCAACGGTCCGGTCTTCAACGGCATCGCCTGGATTACCGTGGTGTCCATGATTATCCTGACCCTGATTATGACCGTCGATATCGCCATACCCGGATTAATCAAGCGGCTGATGACGTTCTGACACCGCCGTACAGAAGACACAAAAAAACCGCCGGCAGCGCTCAGCGGTTTTTTTTGTTTTATAAACCTGAAAAAACGGTTCAACACGGAGACACGGAGTAAAATCTTTATTCGCTCGTGATTTCAAGGCCTTCTCTGTGTCTCCGTGTCTCTGTGTTTCAAAATGCCGTGCCGTTACCCCGGAGGCCACCCGAGGCTCCTCCCCGCCAGAAGATGGAAGTGGATGTGGAACACCGACTGACCGGCTCCCGCGCCGTTATTCTGCACGATACGGAACCCTGAAGCGTCATACCCCTTTTCCCGGGCGATCTCGCCCCCCTTCCTGAATGCATAACCGACCAGCGCATCTTCCTGGGGAGTCATATCCAGGCAGTTGACAAAATGTACTTTCGGCAGCAGCAGCAGGTGAAGTGGTGCCTGGGGGGCAACATCCTCGATTACGAGCAGCTGTTCGTCCTCAAACACCTTTTTCGACGGAATTTCACCGTGAATGATTTTGCAGAAAATGCAGTTTTCCACGCTACCCCCCCTTTACCAGCAGTATCAAAAATTCCCGGTTGCCATCCGCCCCGGTGATGGGTGATTCACAGAGGCCGGAAACCGTCAGGCCAAGAGCTGATGCGGTACGGCGGACATCTTCAATAACCCGTTCGTGGATTGCAGGATCACGTACGATCCCGCCGGCTCCCACATCACTCCTGGCGGCTTCGAACTGTGGCTTGATCAGGGCAATAATACGGCCCCCCGGTTTCACAAGGGCGGCCGTCGCCGGAAGCACTTTGGCCAGCGAAATAAACGAAGCATCAATCACTGCAACTGCCGGGTCACCATCAACCTGCTCCGGGGTGACATGACGGATATTCGTTTTCTCCATGCTGATAACGCGCGGGTCCTGCTGCAGCTTCCAGGCCAGCTGTCCGTAGCCGACATCAATGGCAAAGACCTTCACCGCACCGGCCTGCAGCAGACAATCGGTAAATCCCCCGGTGGACGAGCCGACGTCAACGGCAACCAGTCCGGCAACATCAATCTGAAACTCGTCCAGCGCCCTGCGCAGCTTGAGCCCTCCCCGGCTGACGTAGGGAAGCGGCTCTCCCTTGAGGCGGATCTCCGCATCCAGGGCTACCTGCTGACCGGCTTTGTCCACCGTGTGGTCGCCGACCACCACCTGCCCGGCCATAATGAGCGCCCGGGCCTTACCGACGGAGTCAGCTACCCCTCGTGCCGCCATCAGGCTGTCCAGGCGCTGTTTTTTCAGCATTACCCTACCAGTTCCGATTTTACAAAGAGCGCTCTCAGCCAGTACCCTTCCGCTTCAATATTTTCCCGGCCCCCCTCTTCGCGGTCCACAAGAGTGACAATGCCGAGAACCTGTAATCCTTCTTCCTCGGCGCGGCGCACCGCCTTCATGGAGGAGCCGCCGGTGGTAACAACGTCCTCCACAATGACAACCCTGGTCCCGGGGGGGAGATTCTTGCGCCCCTCCAGCCACTGACCGGTGCCGTGCCCCTTTGGTTCCTTGCGGATGATAAAGGCATGAATGCTCTTGCCGTCCAGATGAGCGGCAATCGATGTGGCGGTGGCTATCGGGTCGGCCCCGAGAGTAATGCCGCCAACCGCCTGAACCCCCTCAACATCCTTGATCGACTCATAGAACAGCTTGCCGACCAGAAAGCCCCCTTCAGCATGGAGCGTGGTCTGTTTGCCGTCGAAGTAAAAATCACTCTGCCGGCCGGAAGCCAGAGTTACCAGCCGTTTTTCGTAGGACAACTCCAGGATTATCTTTTTCAATAATTCGCGATCACTCATAGTCACTCTGCTCCTCTTCGAATAGTCCCATCTGCGGCTTATCGGCAGGTTTGGGGAATGCAACCGGGTACTCTCCGGCAAAACAGGCTTTACAGTAATGGGAATTACCATGACCGATGGAGGAGACCAGCCCCTCTTCGGACAGATACCCCAGGCTGTCGGCGGTTACGTAACGGCAGATTTCATCAATGGTGTGCGATGATGAGATCAGCTCCTTGCGGTTCGGAGTATCGATGCCGTAGTAGCAGGGGTAGCTGGTCGGCGGGGATGAAATGCGGAGATGCACCTCCTTCGCTCCGGCATTGCGCACCATTTTAACGATTTTACGTGAGGTGGTGCCGCGCACGATGGAGTCGTCAATCACCACAACCCGCTTGCCGTTAAGCAGTTCGCGCACCGGATTGAGTTTGATTTTGACGCCGAAATGCCGGATTGACTGTGCCGGCTCGATAAACGTCCGCCCGACATAATGGTTGCGAATCAGGCCAAGCTCGAACGGGATGCCCGATTCCTCGGCGTACCCCATGGCGGCCGGTACCCCGGAATCCGGCACGGCAATGACCACGTCCGCATCCACCGGATACTCACGGGCCAATTGCCGCCCCAGCTCTTTGCGGGCCAGATACACGTTTCTGCCGAAAATATATGAATCAGGACGGGCAAAATAAACAAACTCGAAAATACAAGGGGTTGGTGCAATCTTCTTAAAGGGATAGAGTGACTTTATACCGCCGTCTCTGGTGCAGACCACCATTTCACCCGGTTCGATTTCACGGACAAACTCAGCTTCAATAAGATCCAGAGCGCAGCTTTCAGACGCCACAACCCAGGCGTCACCCAGTTTGCCGAGGCACAACGGCCGAAATCCGTTTGGATCACGAACCGCAATCATGCGTGACTCGGTCAGAAAGACCAGGCAGTAGGCCCCCTGAATCCGCATCAGGGCGTCCACAATACGGTCCACAAGCGAATTGGTTTTGGATGCGGCGATGAGGTGGATGATGATTTCCGTATCCATGGTCGTCTGAAAGATCGAGCCGTAGGCTTCCAGTTCCGCCTTCAGAAGCTGGGCATTGACCAGATTGCCGTTGTGGGCGACGGCGATGGAGCCGCGTGAATAATCCACCAGAATCGGCTGGACATTCTTTTCCACTGAAGCACCGGCGGTGGAATAGCGGACATGCCCGATGGCCGACTTCCCGGGCAGTTTTTTAAATACATCGGGATTACTGAAGACATCTGCCACCAGTCCCATGCGCTTGTGAGCGTACATGGCGGCACCGTCAGACGAAACGATGCCGCAGCTTTCCTGACCGCGATGCTGCAGGGCGTAGAGGCCGAGATAGGTCAGGTTTGATGCCTCAGAGTGATTGTAAATACCGAAAATACCGCATTCTTCTTGAGGACGGGCTAACTTCATAGGTAAGGACTCCGCTTGGTGTTGAAACACAGGTTCACTGAAAAAACGTTTGACTGCCCCGATGTCGCTGTTTAGATGAGTTTCTGCCTGACATACTCCGCAGCATTTTTGTACAGGATCAGCCCGTCCCCCGCTTCCGGCAGATCTTCTCTCGTCCAGCGGGGGTGCTGGGTGTAATGGACAAATGCTTCCGGGTGCGGCATGAGTCCCATCAGGCGGCCGGTCGGGTCACACAGGGCAGCAATGGCGTTGACGGACCCGTTGGGGTTGGCAGGAAACTCCATGGTAGCGGCGGCGTATCCGGCGTCGCTGTAGCACAGCACCGCAAGGTGCCCGGTTTCAATCCGTGCCAGCGTTGCCGCGGAATCACAGAGGAACTTCCCTTCACCGTGACGCACCGGCAGATAAATGCCCCGCTCGATGCCGCTGGTAAAGACACAGGGGGAAGCGGGATCTGCCTTCAGGTATGTCCAGCGATCCTGAAAGCGGCCGCAGTCATTATGGGTCAGGGTAACGGTCTGGGTCAGAGATTCTCCGGCAAATCCCGGCAGCATCCCCATTTTAACCATCAGCTGAAAGCCGTTGCACACACCCAGAATCAGTTTGCCGTCGGCGATAAACCGGGTAAACTGTTCCACCAGCTTTTCATTCCCGCCGGCCACCGCAGCATTTTTCAGGCGGTTTGCCTGGGCCTTGGCGCTCCCCAGATCATCACCATCAAGAAACCCGCCGGTCAGATTCAGAAAATGAAAATCGTCCAGCCGGATTTCGCCGGAGAGGATCTCGGCAATATGGGCAATCACAGTTTCATCGAAGCCGCCGAGACGACAGGCATGGGCGGCCTCCATCTCGCAGTTGGTGCCGTTGCCGGTAATGACGATTGCGCGTGTCGGTTTCATGTATTCCGGTTCTCCTTGAGTATCAGTGCGTATCGTACCATATCACTATCCGTTTGTTGAATCCTGTATACTTCATGCAGCATGTGAGCCCCAGCCGTTGATGGCCGAGAGGAAGACGGCCCCGTACTTGCGCCGTTTATGTTCACCGACCCCCGTTACCGCCAGCAGCTCCCGTTCGTCCCGCGGCTTGCTCGACGCCATTTCCAGCAGAGTCGCATCGGAAAACACCACAAATGGCGGAACATTGGCGGTATCGGCAATCTGTTTGCGCAGAGACCGCAATACATCAAACAGCTCCTGATGGAGCCCTCCAGCAGCACCGCCCCGCCGTTTCGCTTTCCCCTCGGCTTTGATCACTGCGCGGGGGTGACCAAGGATGACTTCTGTCTCTCCCCTGAGCACCGGACGCGCTGCCGGGGTAAGCCCCAACACACCGTAGCGGGTAACATCCTGGGCAAGATAGCCGAGATGGATCAGCTGACGAAAAATATTTTCCCACTCCACCGCCGAATGGTCGGCTCCGATTCCGTAGGTAGATAGTTCTTGATGGTGCAGATCGGTGATCCGCTGATTTTTAGCACCGCGCAGTACGTCGATGACATAGCGCACTCCGAACCGTTCGCCGACCCGGTATACGCAGGAAAGTGCCTGTCTCGCCTGATTGGTGGCGTCAAAACGCTGCGGCGGGTCGGTGCAGATGTCGCAGTTGCCGCAGTCATGTTCTCGCTGATCACCGAAGTAGGAAAGCAGCGCCCGACGGCGGCAGGTCAGCGCCTCACCGTAGGAAACCATGGCATTGAGCTTCTGAATCTCGATACGTACCCGCTCGGCATTATCGCTGTTTTCAATCAGCGACCGGGCGGTCATAACATCCCCCATGCCGAACAGCATCAGCGCTTCGGACGGAAGCCCGTCCCGCCCTGCCCGGCCGGTTTCCTGATAATAGCTCTCAATACTTTTCGGCATATCATAGTGAACGACAAAGCGGACATTCGGCTTGTCGATCCCCATACCGAACGCGACGGTGGCCACGACAATCCGGAGATCATCGCGGCGAAAGGCGTTCTGCACCCGATTCCGTTCCGTATCGGACAGCCCGGCATGGTAGGCGGCGGCGGAAAATCCGGCCTGCAGCAGCTGCCCCGCAATCTGCTCCACCCGCTTCCTGCTCAGCGCGTAGATGATGCCGGCTTCGTCACTCCGCCCTTTCAGGAATCTGGACAGCTGTACGAAGGGCTTCTGTTTGGGGACAACCGTATATGTTATGTTCGGTCGGTCAAACCCGGCGACAAACTGGGCGGCGTGCCCGATCCCCAGCTGGCTGACGATATCCTTGCGGGTCTCCGGGTCTGCGGTTGCCGTCATGGCCACAATCGGCACATGGGGGAACAGATTCCGGATCTGCCCGAGTTTCACATAATCGGGGCGGAAATCATGCCCCCACTGGGAGATGCAGTGCGCTTCATCAATGGCGAACAGTGCCAGCTGCAGCGTGGCCAGTGTTTCCAGAAAATCGGGCAGCAGCAGCCGTTCCGGCGCGACATAGAGCAGATCAAGCTCGTTGTTGTGGATCTGACGCAGCACCTGGCGCGCCTCTACCGATGTCAGGGACGAATTGAGGCAGGCGGCGCGGACCCCGTTATCCTGCAGAGCATCCACCTGGTCCTTCATCAGGGCGATCAGCGGTGAAACGACAATCGCCACGCCGTCCCGATGAAGCGCCGGTATCTGGTAGCAGAGCGACTTGCCGCCGCCGGTCGGCATCACCAGAAAAACATCTTCACCGGCTACGATCCGTTCGATGACCTCCTGCTGCGGAGCCCGGAACTGGTGAAAACCGAAAACGGTTTTCAGGGTATGGTGGATATCGGCCGGCACTGAAAGGTTACAGGGCACTCAACGTCTGCTGCCACGCTAATTTCAACTCGGCCAGACCGGCTTTGATGATCGGAGCGCCGTTCAGCCCGCTTATGACAAGCATCTGCTCTGCCGTGACAACACCGATGGCGGCACAACCGGTGCCGTTCATAATCGCCTCGAACCGGAGGGACTGTTCCGGGTGAACCGTCACGAGATGCCGGGACGCTGATTCGGAGAAGAGCAGGGCACAGTCGCTCCTGCCGGCCGCATCCCCCTTCCAGAGCACACGGGAAAGATCAAGCGCCATGCCGAACTCTCCGGCAAATGCAGACTCGGCGGCAGCAACTGCCAGACCGCCGTCGGAAAGATCGTGGCACGACGCAACAACGCCCGAATTAACCGCTGCGTGATAGGCCTGATACCGCACGTACGCCGTGGCCGTGTCAACCGTGGGGACCTTGTTGCCGACGGCGCCGGAGAGCGCCAGATATTCGGAACCGCCCAGTTCATCCGCCGACGAGCCAAGCAGATAGACGATGTCGCCCGGGCGCTTGACATCCATCGTCACCGCCTTTCTGGCATCATCCATCTTGCCGATGACAGAAAAGAGCAGCGTGGGGGGGATGGATATTTTGGTCGTGCCGTCATAGAAATCGTTCTTCATGGAATCCTTGCCCGAGATGAGCGGCAGGTTGTAGGCCATGCAGACGTCGTACAGCGCCTGGTTGGAACGGACCAGCTGAGCCATTTTGTACGGTCCGTCTGGGGTTTTTTCAGACAGGACCGGATCGCACCAGCAGAAGTTGTCCAGACCGGCGACAAGCTCCAGAGACCCGCCGACGGCAACATAATTGCGCAGCGCCTCGTCAACGGCGTTGGCGGTCATGTGGTAGGTGTCGATGTCCGAGTAGCGGGGACAGATGCCGTGGGCGGTGACAACCCCTTCGAATGAGTCCAGTATCGGCCTGACCACGGCCGCATCAGACGGTCCGTCATTGGACGCGCCGGTGAACGGTTTGACGACTGAGCCCCCCTGAACTTCATGGTCATAACGACGGACCACCGATTCCTTGGAGCAGATGTTGAGCGCCGACAGGAGCCGCTTCAGATCACCGGTGAAGTCCGCCTTCTGTTCCAGGACCGGTTCCGCATGCTGCGGAGGGTTCCATTTGGCCGGCAGCTGCATCGGCGGCAGCCCTTCGTGCATGAACTCCATCGGCAGCCAGGCAACCGTCTGCTCGCCGTAGAGCATGTGGAATACCCCGTTGTCGGTAAATTCACCCAGCACGGTGGCCTCAACGCCGAAGCGAACCGCCATGGCAAGAAATTCGTCAACCTGTTCCGGCGGCACCGCCAGCGACATCCGTTCCTGAGCTTCCGAAATCAGAATTTCCCACGGGTTCAGGCCGGGGTATTTGAGCGGCGCTTTTCCCAGATCCATCCGGCAGCCGCCGCACTCCCCCGCCATCTCCCCGATGGAGGAGGAGAGGCCGCCGGCACCGTTGTCGGTGATGAAGCGATAGAGCCCCTTGTCACGGGCCCGGATCAAAAAGTCGAACATGCGCTTCTGGGTAATCGGGTCGCCGATCTGCACGGCGGTTACCGGTGAGTTCTCGTTGAGCTCTTCGGAAGAGAACGTGGCGCCATGGATGCCATCCTTGCCGATCCGTCCGCCGGTCATGACGATCAGATCACCCGGTTTGATGGACTTCTCGTGTGCCGGCTGGCCGTGAAGCAGAGCGGGCATCAGCCCGGCAGTACCGCAGAACACCAGCGGCTTGCCGGCAAAACGGTCGTCAAACACCAGTGAACCGTTGACCGTAGGGATACCGCTCTTGTTGCCGCCATGTTCAACCCCTTCAACAACCCCCTCGTAGATCCGGCGCGGATGCAGCAGGCGCTGCGGCAGCGGGCGGTCGTAGAATGGATCGGCGAAGCAGAACACATCAGTGTTGAAGATCAGTTTCGACCCCATACCGGTACCGAACGGATCCCGATTGACGCCGACAATGCCGGTGAGCGCTCCGCCGTACGGATCAAGCGCCGACGGAGAGTTGTGGGTCTCCACTTTGAACACCAGCGAGTGCGTGTCGTTGAATTTGATAACGCCGGCGTTGTCCTTGAACACGGAGAGGCAGAAATCCTTCTCCCCCATCCGGGCACGGACATCTGTTGTCGTCCGCTGGATGAATGATTTGAACAGGGATTTGATCTCCTGGCAGTTACCGTTTTCATCCTCGTACTGTACCGTTCCGGCAAAAATTTTGTGTTTGCAGTGTTCGGACCAGGTCTGGGCCAGACACTCCAGCTCAACATCGGTTGGTTTTGCGCCGAGCCCCACGCTCCGGCGCCCCGCCAGAACTTTCGGGTCGCGGTACTGCCCCTGGATGATCTTCATTTCGTCCAGAGTCAGCGCCAGTACGCCGTCTTTGCTGATCTGCTGCAGCTCTTCGTCCGAAACCTCCAGATCAATTTCCCGCACCTCGGCTTTTGTTTCACCGGTGACTTTGGGCGCTACGGTCGGAAACCCGCCCTGGGCAGTGAAATCTGCGGCGGAGAGTATGCTGTAACGCTGGATGAGCGTGTTGCAGAGCAGACCGGTAGCAATTTTTTCCACATCACCCCCGGTCAGACGGGAACTTTTGAGCAGATACTGCACCGAGTAATACACGTTCCCGCCCTTGGCAAACGGGCGGCCGGTGAGATACTCCACCGCTTCCCGGGCGGTCCGGCCCACATTATCGGTTACTCCGGGGCGAAAACCGACCTCCACCGCAAAATCGAATCCGGCGGCTAGCGGGAGGTCAATGCTCCAGTTCTGAATGACCGGATCGCTGAAGGGGCCGGCAGCAGCCTGTTCCAGCTCACCCCGGTCAAGGGCTGAATCAAGAGTAAATACATCGATCGTGCGCACTTCTTCCACCTCAAGGTGCAGGAAATGCTCGATTTCGCGCCTGATCCGTTCACCTCTGGCATCACGCACACCCTCTTTTAAAGCAGCTTCTATTCTGTTGGCCATGTCAGTCTGTCCCTTTTTCCACTTTTACCGTTCTGGTCGGGAACGGAATTTCAATAGAGTTTTCAGCCAATCTTTTCAGAATCAGCGAATTGATTTTATCGGTAACCGCAAACAGGGTGCTGTACTCTTCCACCCAGAAAAATAGCGCCATGTTGAGAGAGGAATCACCAAAACTGGTGAAAAAGGCCTCGGGAGCGGGGTCCACAAGTACATCCCCCACTTCGCCGGCGGTCGCTGCAAGCAGTGTTTTGACCTGCTCCACATCACTGCCGTAGGCGACGCCGATATTGATCCGTCCTTTGGCCCGGCTGTTGGGAAATGCCTGATTGGTCAGCATGGTATTACACAGGTCGGAATTCGGGATAATCAGCAGCTGGTTGTCCAGCGTCTTGATTTTGGTGCTGCGCAGGCCGATATCAGCCACATCGCCGGTCTGGCCGCCGACCAGCTGAATACGGTCTCCGATGCGGAACGGGCGGTCAAGCATGATGGTAAAACCGGAAATCATATGGGCCAGGGTATCTTTCGCCGCCATGCCGATGGCCAGCGAGCCGATACCGAGCGCGGTAACAAGGGAAAAGATATCGTAGTTAAAATGTTTGAGGATCACGATCAGACCGGCCCCCATTAAAAACAGGGACACGATCTTTTCCGCAACCGGCACCATCTGGCGTGATACTGCAGCGCTGGCCGTATCCTGCTGACTGGTCACATACCATTTCAGCAGTTCATCAATGACATGGTAGATGAGGTTGCAGACGATTACCACCAGGATGAGATAGATGATGCCGGAGGCGATCATGACAAGCTTTTCCGGCAACGTCAGCGAACGGATGGCCAGATAGACGCCGGATACGAAAAACAGCCGCGACACATACGGGATAACCCGCTGCAGGACGCGATCATCAAGGTCCGTTGCGGTGAAGGAGGTAAGGCGCCTGCCCCACTTGTTGAGCACCTTGACCACCAGGCAGGAGAGCACCCAGAACAGGGTCAGGATCAGCAGTGCCCCCAGGATTTCCTTGGCCCAGAACAGCAGAAAGCCATCCCCTTCCTGAGCTTTGAGGAGACCGAGTATAAACTCCAGAGACCTATTCACCGAACACTCGCTTGAAAATGGTGTCCACATGCTTCAGATGGTAGCTGAGATCGAAGGATTCACAGATTTTTTCTTCACCAAGCGCACCGACAACCTCCTGGTCTGCCAGCAGTTCGGTTTTAAAATCCTTCCCCTGCTCCCACACCTTCATGGCATTGCGCTGTACCAGGCGGTACGAGTCTTCCCGGGACACGCCGGCCTGAGTCAGATCCAGCAGAATTTTCTGGGAAAAGACAAGCCCTTTCATCTGGTTGAGGTTCCGCGTCATATTCTCCGGGTAAACTACCAGATTTTTGATCAGGCCGTTCAGGCGACGGAGCGAGAAGTCCAGCGCCACAGTGGCATCGGGAGCAATGTACCGCTCCACCGACGAGTGGGAGATGTCGCGCTCATGCCACAGGGCGACATTTTCAAGCGCGGGGATGCAGAGGGAGCGGATATAGCGGGCCTGCCCGGTCAGGTTTTCCGACAGGATCGGGTTCCGTTTATGCGGCATGGCCGATGAGCCTTTCTGCCCCTTGCTGAAGAATTCCTCCGCTTCCAGAACCTCCGTGCGCTGCAGATGACGGACCTCCACTGCGATACGCTCCATGGAAGAGGCGATAATGGCAAGGACACAGAAAAACTCGGCATGACGGTCCCTCGGAATAACCTGGGTGGAAACCGGCTCCGGCTTGAGTCCCATTTTGGTACAGACGTACTCTTCCACAAAGGGATCAATATTGGCAAAGGTACCGACCGCTCCGGAAATGGCACCGGTGGCGATGTTCTCCCGGGCCGCTAGCAGACGGACCCGGTTACGCTGCATTTCGGCATAAAAGGAGGCCAGCTTCAGCCCGAAGGTTACCGGTTCGGCGTGAATCCCGTGGGAGCGGCCGATGCAGACCGTATCCTTATGCTCGAGAGCGCGCTCTTTAATGGATGCCAGCAGCATATCCAGATCGGCCAGCAGTTCATCGGCGGCCTGAACAAGCTGAACCGACAGGCAGGTATCAAGCACATCGGATGAAGTCATGCCCTGATGGATGAAACGGGCCTCCGGCCCGACATATTCGGCCACTGAGGTCAGAAAAGCGATGACATCATGCTTGACTTCAGCCTCTATGATGTCAATCCGGG
>CAIOXL010000036.1 GCA_903862245.1 uncultured Geobacteraceae bacterium
CATCAAAGAATAATATTTCCACCGAGTGACCGGCACCGGTAATTTTATGAAAGGCGCTTTCATACCCCTTGAAAAATTCACGTCCCCGGATATCGGCAACCAGGACAATACCCTTAAACGTCTCGCCCGATTTCCCGATCAAATCGACAAAGCGTTTGAAAAGACGTACCGGCAGATTATCGATGCAGTAATAGCCTTCATCCTCCAGGGCCCTGACTGCAGTTGATTTACCGGAACCTGACATCCCGGAAATGACGATAATACGCATAGCCTACTCTACCTCGTCCCCAAGGGGTCTCGCTTCAATACGCGCCAGAAGACGTTCCTGAAAGTCACGGGCGGAGTGATAACCCATCCCTTTCAGCAGGTTGTTCCGGGCAGCCACTTCAATGATCGAGCCCATGTTGCGCCCCGGCCTGATCGGAATAATGATATGCGGAATTTCAATACCGAGAATCGTCACCGTACGGTCATCAATCCCCAGCCGGTCATACTCCTGCGACTCATCCCACTCCACAAGCTCCAGCAGCATATCCACTATTTTTTTATCGCGGATAGCTGAGACACCATAGAGGTCCTTGATATTGATAATACCAAGACCGCGGATTTCCATCAGATACTGAAGCGACTCCTCAGCTTGCCCAACAAGAACCGCCGGCATTTTTTTCTTGATAAAAACCATGTCGTCGGCAACCAGCCGGTGTCCGCGCATGACGAGATCCAGAGCGCATTCGCTTTTACCGATACCGCTCTTGCCGGAGATAAGCACCCCTACCCCCAGCACATCCATGAGGACGCCGTGCAGGTGGGTCGTCGGCAGCAATCGTTCTTCAAGAAATTTCGTGATCAGCGATATAAAAGTTGAGGATTGATGGGGAGTTGCAAGTACCGGAATAGCGTGGAAGTCCGCCAGATCCAGCAGGAGCTGGGGCGGTTGCAGGTTCTTGGTAACGATGAAACAGGAAATGGGGAAACTACAGAGAGCCGCAAGGTTCTCTGCAGCCACCCGGCTGTCAATCTGCTGGATGTATGAAATTTCGGTGTTACCGAGCACCTGCAGCCGGTCAGGATGCAGGTGCTCGGTGTAGCCGGCCAGTGCCAGTCCCGGCTTCTGAATCCGGGAACTGGAGACGCGATGCGAAAGCCCCTGTCTGCCGGTCAGAAGAGACAGACCGAGACCGTACTCATTGTCAGTCAGCAGGTCTTGTATCGAGAGCGAAATACCGTCCATGACCGCTTGGACCGGTCTAGGCGCGCTGCGGTTCAATCAGGCCGAAATTCCCGTCCTTGCGGCGGTACAGGACATTGATTTCGCTGCTGTCGGCATCGGTAAACACGATAAAATCCTTGTGAAGAAGGTCCATCTGCATGACCGCCTCTTCCACAGACATCGGCTTGGCAATCTCAGTGGTGGTTTTAATCACAACCGAATCGGTACTGGCCTCAATGCTGTCAGCCTCAAAGATTTTTTTCGAAAGTTGACGACCATGCTCATCACCGTTCGGCTTATGAGCCTTGATTTTTTCCTTGTAGCGCACAAGCTGACGCTCAATCTTGTCAATAACCGCATCGATGGCTGCGTACATGTCGTTGGTCGCGTCGGACGCCTTGGTGCTGATCCCTCGGGAAGAAATGACTATTTCAACAATATGACGGATTTTCTTTTCCACTGAAAAGTAAACCTGCGCATTGATCGGGCCGTCGATATACTTCGTCACCCGTTCAAGCTTTTCCTCGGCATATGCTTTAAGGGCGTCGCTCTGCTCCATGTGTCTGAATGTCATCGTTACCTGCATACAATCCTCCCGTGTAGTTATACTGTGAAATGGACGACCGCCAAAAAAGCGGTTCGTCAAAAATGTCGCTTACGCTCAGAAGATGACCCGAAGTTGAGCATCTCACGATACTTTGTCACGGTACGGCGAGCAATATTCACCGTCTGACCGGTCAGCAACTCGGCAATTTTCTGGTCCGAAAGCGGCTTTTTCGGATTTTCCTTTTCGATAATCTCTTTTATCTTGTTTTTTACACTCTCTGAAGCAACAAAATCCCCCTCGCTCGTCGAGAGGCCGCTGTTAAAGAAGTACTTCAGCTCCAGCAATCCCTGCGGTGTCTGCATGTACTTGTTGGTGGTGACCCTGCTGATGGTTGATTCGTGCATGCCGATATCCTCGGCAATATCTCTCAGCACCAGCGGACGGAGATACTCAATGCCCCGGTCAAAATACTCACGCTGAAAACGGATAATACTTTTTGCAACCTTGTAAATGGTACGCTGGCGCTGCTGGATACTCTTGATGAGCCAGACCGCTGAACGCATCTTGTCACTGATGTAATGCTCTGTCTGTGGATCAATTGTACCATTTCCACGGACATCCGCATACTGGGCACTTACTTTCAGATTGGGCAGCCCCTCTTCGTTGAGCATCACAACATAATCATCCCCCACCTTATGGACAAAAATATCGGGGGAAATGTAATGCACATCATCCGTGCTAAATGACGAACCGGGACGTGGATCAAATCCGGAAATGATCTTGGATGCGGTCAGCACCTGATTTATGTCAACCTTTAATGACCGGGATATCTGTTTATAATTCCGTTTTTCCAGGTCGCCAAGATGATTCTGCAGAATACTTTCTACAATGCTCCCCTTCATGCCCAGATTCCGGGCCTGAATAAGCAGGCATTCCCGCAGATCACGCGCCGCAACACCCGGTGGATCAAATTCCTGAATACAATCGAGGACATCCTGAACATCTTCTTCCGTCGCGTTACTTGCGGCAGCTATTTCCTGAAGAGACGCCCGCAGATAGCCGTAATCATCAACATTGCCAATGATGACTTCACCCACTCGGACATCCATTTCAGAGTACTGCCCCATGTGAAGCTGCCACAACAGATGATCAATCAGTGTCCCCTTGCGGGTCAGCAGATTTTCAAAAGAGGGACGTTCATCATCGCCCCCGTACTGCTGTTCTCCGGAACTGTAATTGTAGCCGTCAAGGTAGCTGTCCCAGTCCCGCAGGGTTTCATCGCCGGTTTTCACTTCATGGAAATCAGCAGTTTCCTGGGCAGGTTCGTGCTCCTGCTCCGCCATTTCAAGCGTATCCGGCTCACGGACATCTTCCTGCTCAATTGACTCTTCAAGGAGAGGATTCTCCTCCAGCTCCTGAACAACCAGATCCTGGAGCTCAAGGCGTGTCAGCTGAAGCAGTTTGATAGCCTGCTGCAGCTGGGGGGTCATGACCAGCTGCTGTGACATTTTCAGTTGTTGACGCATCTCCATTGCCATGCAAACAAACCTCAAACCCGCTACGTGGTTTTATGCACAGTCTACCGTGCACATCAGAGACGAAAGTTGTTACCCAGATAAATCTCTTGTGCTTTTTTACTTGTCGATATTTCTTCCGGTGTACCGTACTCCAGGACAACACCGCTGCTCATGATATACGCAACATCGCAGACACCGAGGGTTTCACGGACGTTGTGGTCGGAAATCAGGACACCGATATTTTTGTTCTTGAGAGAAACAATCAACCCCTGGATATCAGCAACGGCAATCGGATCAATCCCCGCAAACGGTTCGTCAAGCAGAATGAAAGAAGGATTTGTAATCAGCGCACGGGCAATTTCAACCCGGCGCCGTTCTCCGCCTGACAAAGCATACCCCATGGAGGAGGCGATATGAGTGATTGAAAATTCTTCAAGCAGCTGTTCCATTCTTTGCCGGCCCCGCTGCTGGTCCGGCTCCACCGTTTCAATGATGGCCATCAGATTATCCGCCACCGACAGTTTGCGAAACACCGACGCTTCCTGCGGAAGATAACTGATGCCCCGGCGGGCTCGCTGATACATCGGGAGAGCTGTTATCTCTTCATCACCCAGAAAAACCTGACCGCCATCCGGCTGTGCCAGTCCGACCACCATGTAAAAGGTCGTTGTCTTGCCGGCCCCGTTCGGCCCCAGCAGCCCGACAACGGTTCCGGAAGAGATGGTAATATCCACACCGCCGACAACCTGGCGGCTGCCGTAATTTTTTTTGAGAGCTTTCGTCCAGAGTATGGAAGAATCAACGACTTCCGGCATCACTCTTCCTTGCTGGTGGATTAATGACCGCCTCGACACGGGCTTTCGGGTCACCGCCGCTGGAAACCTCACTCTTTTCATCATCAACAAAGTAGGTGATTACTTTCCCGCTGATGCTGTCCCCCCCCTGCACAACGCGAGGGGTTCCTGTCAGGGTGATACGGCCGTTTCGACTATCGTACAGAGCCTGATCGGCGAAGCCGGTCCTGTTTAACTGGATAATCCTGACGTTGCCGAACGCTTCAACCTTTTCCACCGCACCGTTCTTCTCCCCATAGCTAACGACAAGTTTGTCGGAAAATATGGTGATATCCCCCTGCTTTGCAACAACCTTCCCGGAAAAGACAGCGGTTTTCCCCTTATTGTCGGCGGTCATATCGTTTGATTTCACGGTAATCGGCAGACTTGAACGGTCTGCGTGCACCGGAGCAGCGGCATGCGCCACAGAAGCAAGGTGCAGGCAGCAAACGAAGAGAAGCAGAATTCTGAGAAAATGAAATTTCATCACACTATACCCACGCCTGCACATCCGTACTGCCAGAGCGAATTTGAAGAAGAACACCATCTTCCCGGCTCAGTTACGGGACCGGTCCGGGGAAATGGCTGCATCAATGGATGAAAAAAAACGGGCCTGCTGGTTCTTGACGCCCAATTCCATCCCGACCGCTGTCAACATCATTCGGGCCTGCCGAAAGGTCACCGGATCAGGTGTCGAAAACCGGGCAGCAGACCCGGTGTAGACAATCGATCCTGTGTCGAAACTGGCCCCATCCTCGGTGACCACATGCACATGCCCCTTGAGTCGAACCGTCTTTGCCCCGCTGGAATACTCGCCGCTGTCAGCTGTAACCGAAACAGCGCCATGCGACCCTGCATGTTTGAAATCCATACGGATGCCGGAGAGATACGCTAGGTCACCGTCTTTATTGTAGTCAACCCGCTCGGAAACAAGCTCCCACGCAACCTGGCCATCCTGAATTTCAGAAAACCGGGCATCTTTCAGGGAAACATCAATGTTGCGGGGAAGCTGCTGACTGGGTGGACGTGCCGGTGAAGCCCCCTGCGGACCACTCCGCAGAACAGCAGCGGCGATACCGATAATCGCCGCCATCACAAGAAGCGCCAGTAAAGGCTTGATATACACAGGCGATACCATAATTGACAGGAACTATACCATTGAGGAGCGGGGCTGTCCAGCACTACGTAGAAGGATTGATACTATTGGCATAGAGATTGTATTACAACTCGTAACGGGCTGCGATCTCATCCCACAGACCCCGTCCTTTAAGAATAAGATCACATACTTCGCGCACTGCGCCCCGTCCACCGGCGTGTGAGGTAATGTAGTGAGCGGCATTTTTAGCTTCGATCAGCGCGTCTGCGGGAGCCGCAGCAAAAATTACGCGCCGCATGACCGGAACATCAATAATATCATCACCTATGTATGCGATCTGACTGTCGAGCAGCCCGGTTTTCTGCTTGACATCCAGGTAGCTCTCAAGCTTTTTCAGCGCTCCCTGGTACACAAGCTCAATTCCCAGCTCCCTGGCCCGGAGATCAACAACAGGCGAAGTGCGTCCGGTGATGATACCGACTTCAATGCCGTGCCGCTGCAGCATTTTAATGCCGTGCCCATCCTTGACGTTGAACACTTTGGTTTCAACACCGTTGGCATCATAAATTATGCCGCCGTCAGTCATGACGCCATCCACATCCAGTAGCAGCAGGCGAATATCAGCGAGCATCATATTCATCAGGCGATACCTGCCTTGAGGAGGTCATGAAGATGGATGATACCGCATGGAGCCGGGCTCTCATCAGTATCAAAAACGAACAGGGAGGTGATAGCCCGCTGTTCCATGATCTGCAGGGCAGCGGCGGCAAGCTCCGACCGTTTTATCCGGAGCGGCCCAAGTTTCATGATTTCTGCGGCAGACCGGTTGAGGATATCAAACCCCTTCTCCAGAGCCCGGCGCAGGTCTCCATCGGTGATAACACCTTTCAAGGACCCCCGGGAATCACAGACTCCGGTTGCCCCGAGCCCCTTGGCGGTGATGACGAACAACGCGTCCTTCATCAGGGTTTCTTCCTGCACCAGTGGTATCGCCTCCCCGGAGTGCATCAGATCTTCAACTCTCAGGAGGAGTTTCCGGCCGAGGGAGCCGCCGGGATGAAAAATGGCAAAATCTTCCGCCCTGAAACCGCGCTTGACCAGCAGCGCAACGGCCAACGCATCCCCCATGGCCAGCGTGGCCGTTGTGGATGCGGTCGGCGCAAGTCCGAGAGGACAGGCTTCCTCCGTGACCGAAACATCGAGAAAAACATCACTTGAGCGAGCGAGGTTTGACGCAGGGTTTCCGCTCATGGCCACGAGAGTTGCCCCGAGCCGCTTTATGGAAGGAAGTATTCTCAGGATTTCATCCGTCTCGCCGCTGTTTGATATGGCTATCACCACATCACCGGTCATGATCATTCCCAGATCACCATGAATACCTTCAGCCGGGTGCAGGAAAAAAGCCGGAGTGCCGGTGGAAGCCATAGTGGAGGCGATCTTCTGGCCAACCAGACCGGACTTGCCCATACCGCTGACAATCACCCGGCCGGAACTGGCCAGAATCAGGTCGACAGCTTTCTCGAACGAGCCGTCAATACGGTCAGCCATGGCCGTGAGAGCCTGCGCTTCCA
This sequence comes from uncultured Geobacteraceae bacterium, assembly GCA_903862245.1. GTDB lineage: Bacteria > Desulfobacterota > Desulfuromonadia > Geobacterales > Pseudopelobacteraceae > JACRCG01. The sequence continues at coordinate 6,775 of CAIOXL010000036.1, forward strand.
CCCGGATTACCCGGCGTGCCTCATCAATAGCGGTCATGCCGCAGGCCTCTGTTTAACAATGGAATCGATGGATTTCAGAATTTTCAGCAATCCCGGCAGTTCATTAAGGGGAATGGAGTTGGGTCCGTCGCAAAGCGCCTTGTCCGGGTCTTCATGCACCTCCATGAAGATGCCGTCAATTCCGGTGGCAACCGCCGCCCGTGACAGATACTCCACAAACTCGCGCTGACCGCCGGAGCTATCCCCCTGACCGCCGGGAAGCTGCACGCTGTGGGTAGCATCAAACACCACCGGATACCCGGTAGCACGCATAACAGGAAAACTCCGCATGTCCACCACAAGATTGTTATAGCCGAAAGAAGCGCCCCGCTCCGTCAGAATAATATTTTCGTTACCGCTGGCGGCAATTTTACCGGCAACATTTTTCATATCCCAGGGGGCCAGAAACTGCCCCTTCTTGACGTTGATTATACGACCGCTTTTTGCGGCTGCCACCAGCAGATCAGTCTGCCGGCAGAGAAAGGCCGGAATCTGGATGATATCCAGCACCTCTGCCGCCGGTGCTACCTGTTCGATGGAGTGGATATCCGAAACAACAGGAACGCCCAGCGATTCTTTCACCTTGCGCAGAATGGCAAGCCCCTCCCGCAGCCCCGGCCCCCGGTAGGCTGCGATGGAGGTGCGGTTGGCCTTGTCATAGGACGCCTTGAAAATCAGAGGAATGGAAAGGCCGTTGCAAATCGTCATAAGCCGTTCGGCATGCCGCATGGTCGCTGATTCGTTCTCGATCACGCATGGCCCTGCAATCAGAACCAGCGGGCGATTGTTACCAATTTTCACATTTCCGGAAATAATTTCACGGGTCATGATTTATCCCTTGTTTCTCTGGGTCAATGCAGCGCCGACAAAAGCTCTGAACAGCGGATGCGGAATCAGCGGTTTCGATTTGAACTCGGGATGAAACTGGCACGCCAGAAACCAGGGGTGATCGGCAATTTCGACCACTTCAACCAGGTCCTTATCCCTGTAGACACCTGAAATAATGAGGCCGTTACTCGTCAGCATATCACGGTAGGCGTTATTGAACTCGTACCGGTGACGGTGGCGCTCGGATATATCGTTCTGGTTGTAGGCGGCATGAGCAAGTGTTCCTTTCACGATGGAACAGGGGAACGCCCCGAGACGCATGGTGCCCCCCTTTTTACTGACCGCTTTCTGCTCTTCCATCAGGTGAATGAGCGGTTCTCCCCCTTCAGTACGGAACTCACTTGAGCAGGCTTCCTTTACGCCGCACACATTACGGGCAAACTCGATCACCGCCATCTGCATGCCGAGGCAGATGCCGAAAAAGGGAATCTTGTGCGTACGGGCATAGTTAATTGCCATAACCTTGCCTTCCGTGCCGCGCTCACCAAAACCGCCCGGCACGAGAATTCCGTCCACATCCTCAAAATGTCCGTCCGCGCCGTCCTGTTCGATCTTTTCGGCATCAAGGTATTTCAGGGTCACACGGCAATCGTTACCGATGCCGCCATGGGTAAGCGCTTCAGCGAGGGACTTGTAGGACTCGGTCAGGTCCACATACTTGCCGACGATTGCAATACGAACGTCACCGTTACTGGGGTAGCGGAGTTTTTCCACCACATCCTGCCAGTTGGTGAGATCGGGGGCTTTGGTCCAGATATTCAGTTTCTCTACTACCTGATCATCCAGGTGTTCCTTGTTAAGCGCCTGGGGTACCGCATAAATATGTTCGGAATCCACAACCGGAATGACGTCCTTTTCACCGACGTTACAGAACAGAGCAATCTTCTTCTTCATATCTTCCGGCAGATCGCGTTCGCAGCGGCAGAGCAGGATATCGGGCTGAATACCTATCTTGCGCAGTTCCATAACCGAATGCTGGGTCGGCTTGGTCTTCAGCTCCCCGGCGGTGCGGATGTACGGCACCAGCGTAACGTGAATATACAACGTATTCCCCTGCCCGCGATCAAAGCGGAACTGGCGGATCGCCTCCAGAAACGGCAGCGATTCGATGTCGCCGACCGTGCCGCCGACCTCGATGATCGCCACATCGGCACCTTTGGCATTTTCGATGATCTTGTGCTTGATCTCGTCAGTGATGTGCGGAATGACCTGAACCGTCCCCCCCAGATAATCACCGCGTCGTTCTTTGGTAATAACGGAGAAATACACCTGGCCGGTGGTAAAGTTGCTCATTTTCGAAAGAGCGGCACTGGTAAAGCGCTCGTAATGGCCTAGGTCAAGATCGGTTTCAGCACCGTCGTCGGTGACAAAAACTTCACCGTGCTGAAATGGTGACATGGTACCCGGATCAACGTTGATATAGGGGTCAAGCTTCTGCATTGTTACCCGCAGTCCGCGTGCCTCAAGCAGCGCCCCCAGAGAAGCGGCTGCCAGCCCTTTGCCGATCGAGGAGACGACACCCCCGGTAATAAATACAAACTTGGTTTTCATAGCATCTGCTCCTGAATGTGTGTCGTTAATGATTAATTCTGTTTTGACTGTTTACGATACTGTTCCTGTGCCTTGTGCAGATCATCGGGAGTGTCCACGCCGATCGATTCGAATTCAGTTTCCACCACCCGTATTTTGACGCCGTTTTCTATGGCGCGCAGCTGCTCCAATTTCTCCGACACTTCCAGAAAGGTCGCCGGCATGGCGGCAAATTGCAGGAGAAAATCCCGGCGATACACGTATAACCCCACATGTTTGAAACAGCGCAGTTTGCCGCACGCAAACGATTCATCCTTTAAATCTTTCCATTTATCACGAAAGAACGGAAGCGGTGAACGGGAGAAGTAAAGGGCATCATTCCGGTTATCAGTCACCACTTTGACCACATTGGGGGAAAGAAAATCGTGCAGGCATTTGATGCGGGTTTTAAGGGTGCCCATCTGCAACCCGGATTCCTCCAGAAAAGGGCGTATAGCCAGGTCTATCATGGCGGGATCAATCAGCGGCTCATCCCCCTGAACATTGACAATCAGGTCGGAATCGAGTCCGGCTGCCACCTCTGCCAGTCGGTCGGTGCCGGTTTCATGGCTGGGCGAGGTCATGACCGCCTCACCGCCGATAGAACGGACCACATCGGCAATACGCGTGTCATCGGTGGCGACAATAACGCGGCTCACCAGTGTTGACTGGGCGGTGCGTTCGTACACGTGCTGGATCATCGGGCGGCCGTCAATTTCCGCCAGGGCCTTGCCGGGGAAACGCACCGACGCATAACGGGCAGGGATAACCGCTGTTATTTTCATACGGGGCAACCTTGTAAAACGGGGATGATGACGAAAACGTCAGGTGTCCAGTGGCGGGACGTAACAAGTTACCGCAAAAGCAATTGGGTGTCAAGGTACGAACAGAAGCCGGTATTCAACCTCGACATCTGCGGCTTGTGTCACTGCGAACAGGGCCTGATTCTGTGCAATCTGTGCCTCTGAACCTGGGATCGGTCCAGAAACAGCGGCCTATTTCATACCGAAATCTTTTTTTGTCGAGATCACAAAATCTCTTTGTGACGCATCTTTCTGGTGACAGCCGAAACAGGTAGTGACCGGATCAATGCCGCTCGGCTTGCCATCGGTACCGAAACCGGCAAACAGCCAGCCGCCGGTTTTAACCTGACGCTTGTCCTTCTGCATCAGCACAACCATATTTTTTGGCCCGTCAACCGCCGGGTTCTCCTTGATATTGAAAAACTCCACAACAATGCGGCTCCCCTCTGCAAACCGGTTATCAGCCTGATAGCCGCTTACCGCCTTTTTGTCGGCATAAATGTAATGAATTCCGTAAAAAAGGGAGCTCTTGTCCGTAACGACCTTCCGCTCGCTTTTTTTCCAGGCGGAATACCCCTTGGGAAGTGCTATGGGGGCCGCTTGCACAGCATCTGCTGCGAAACAGAGAAGCCAGGCTGACAGCAGGACAACAGCAAATTTCATCATGACAAAAATACCTCCGGAATGTTTTATTGCGGGCACTATATCATCAATTCAGTTGTTGTCACGCATGATGTCACGCCGTGGGAACTGCCGAGACAAAATGATATTATAGACCCGGTTCAGCAACAATATTGACCTGACCTGCAGAGTGAGGTACTTTACCGCACATCTTTTATGAAGGAAGGAAGCCCTGTCATGCAACGTCCCTCATGGGATCAGTATTTTATGGATATTACCCGCCTTGTGGCGACCCGCTCCACCTGCATGAGACGCCAGGTCGGCGCCGTTCTGGTGAAAGACCGCAACATTCTGGCCACCGGCTATAACGGAGTCCCCTCCGGCATAAGCCACTGTGAAGCTGTCGGCTGCCTGCGGGAACGCCTCAAAGTTCCCTCCGGCGAGCGGCACGAACTCTGCCGCGGCCTGCACGCCGAGCAGAACGCCATCATTCAGGCCGCAAAGCACGGCACCAATATTGACGACGCCACCCTGTACTGCACCACCATGCCCTGTATCATCTGCACGAAAATGATTATCAACGCCGGCATACGCACGGTGGTCTACGGCGAAGGCTATGCGGATGATCTGGCTCGTGAGATGATCGCAGAATCGGGCATCTCCGTCAGCCAGTTTGTTTCCGGCAGCACGGCTCAAACTTCATGAAATGCCCTTTCTGTAATAATCTCGACAGCAAAGTTGTGGACTCGCGCCCTGATAAGGGGGGCTCTGCGATCCGCCGGCGCCGCGAGTGCGAACAGTGCGGCAAGCGCTTTACCACCTACGAGCGGATCGAGGAGATGCTGCCGCAGGTCTGTAAAAAAGATGGCCGGCGTGAACCGTTCGACCGCTTCAAGATCATCAACGGGATCGTCAAAGCCTGTGAAAAACGGCCGATCTCCAAGGCGGACATAGAACTGCTGGTTGATCGCCTGGAAACGCGACTCCAGGAATCAACAGAGCGGGAGATTTCAACCACCACCATAGGCGAGTGGGTTATGAAAGAGCTGCATGGCATGGATGAGGTCGCCTACGTCCGCTTCGCCTCGGTGTATCGCTCGTTCCGGGATATCAGCGAATTTATGCAGGAACTGCAGGAGCTGCTGAAAAAATAATACCGGATGTATTGATTCAGTTCAAAACCATTCTCAACAACCAGAACAAATGACCTCTGCCGACACCACATACATGAAACGCGCCTTGGCGCTGGCACGCAAGGGACTCGGGAAGACATACCCGAATCCGGCGGTCGGATGCGTGATTGTCAAAAATTCACGCATTATCGGTGAAGGATGGCATAAACGAGCAGGCGGTCACCATGCCGAAGTCCATGCCCTGCTGATGGCCGGCGATGACGCACAGGATGCGGATGTATATGTCACCCTTGAACCATGCAGCCACACCGGCAAAACTCCCCCGTGCAGCGAAGCGCTGATCCGGGCCGGGGTCAGACGGGTGGTCGCCGGCATGAGTGATCCCAATCCCCGGGTGAACGGCGGCGGGTTGCGGGCTCTGCAACTGGCCGGGATAGAAACTCAGTGTGGCGTGCTGGCTGAAGAATGCCGGGCAATCAACCGTCCCTTTCTGAAATTCATGAAGACCGGTCACCCCTACGTCACCTATAAGTGTGCCATGACACTGGATGGCAAGACGGCATGCGCTTCCGGCGACTCCCGCTGGATCAGCAGCGAAGCATCACGGCGGATTGTCCACCGCATGCGGGCCGCACACAGTGCCATTATGGTCGGTGTGGGCACCCTCATCGCCGACGACCCACAGTTGAACGTTCGCCATGTCCGGGGGCGTGATCCGCTCAGAATTATAGTTGACAGCCGGCTGCGCACTCCGGAGGGTGCCGCCGTCCTGAACGGTTCGATGGCGCAGGGAACGTTGATCGCCACTATTGAAACAAACCGGGAGATTCATGCCCGCTACCTGGACAAAGGTGCCCGACTGCTGGTCTGCAGCCAGGACAATGGCCGGGTGGATCTGAAAGATCTTTGGAAAAAGCTGGGTGAACTCAACATCCATTCCGTTCTTCTGGAAGGGGGAAGCGCTCTGGCAGGAGAAGCTCTAAGGCTGGGACTGCTTGATGAATGCGTATTCTTCTACGCTCCCAAGGTCGTCGGGAATGACGGCCTTTCACCCTTCACACTAACCGGCACCACCGACATGGCTCACTCGCTACCATTTCGAAATATCAGCGTGCGGCACGTCGGCACCGACCTCATGGTTACCGCATACCCGGAGAATGCATGTTTACTGGTCTGATTGAAGATACCGGCCGCGTCGCCTCATTTCACCGCCGGGGCGACGCAGGTCTGCTGGCCGTGGAAACGTCCCTGCCGACGGCGGAGATTGCCATCGGTGATTCCATTGCTGTCAACGGGGCGTGCCTGACCGTCACCGCAAAAAACCAGCGCACCCTGACCTTTGATGTCTCACCCGAAAGTATCTCGCGTACTTCGCTGGGAACCCTCGTCAGCGGCAGCCGCATCAACCTGGAGCGGGCGCTCAAACTTGGCGACCGTCTGGGCGGCCACATTGTCAGCGGTCATATCGACTGCGCGGGGTACCTGACCAGCACCGGAATCAACTCCGGCAATCACCAAATGCAGTTTCGACTGCCGCCGGAGCACGCCCGCTATCTGGTGGAAAAAGGCTCCGTAACAATTGACGGCATCAGCCTGACCGTCAACGCGGTCGCACAGGAAACCTTTTCGGTTAACATCATCCCGCACACCTATGCCAGCACCACGCTCGCCGGGCTGAAAACCGGAGACCGGGTCAACATCGAAACGGACATCATCGGAAAATATGTGGAACGTTTGACATCCCCCTGGAAAACAGGCGGAGGGCTAAGCATGAAAACACTCGCAGAAAATGGATTTATATAACAGGAGAGGCGCACCATGTCTGTATCAACCATTGAAGAGGCAATTGAAGATATCCGCCAGGGGAAAATGGTTATTCTGGTCGATGACGAGGATCGTGAGAACGAAGGGGATCTGACACTGGCGGCCGAAGCGGCCACACCGGAAAACATAAATTTCATGGCTAAATACGGACGAGGCCTGATCTGCCTGACGTTGACCCCTGACAAATGCGACGAACTTGGCCTTCGTCCCATGGTCCGCGATAACACCTCTCCTTTTGAGACCGCATTCACCATTTCTATTGAGGCAAAGCATGGCGTGACAACCGGTATCTCTGCCGCTGACCGCGCGCTCACCATCGTTACCGCCGTGTCGGATGATGCAAGCGCCGCCGACCTTGTCAGTCCCGGCCATATCTTCCCGCTCAGGGCCCGCAAAGGGGGCGTTCTTGTGCGTCTGGGCCAGACCGAAGGATCGGTTGACCTGGCCCGCCTCGCCGGCCTGAAACCTGCCGGAGTCATTTGCGAAATCATGAACGATGACGGCACAATGGCCCGGATGCCGGAGCTGAAGGTCTTCGCCAGGGAGCATAACATCAAGATCTGTACTATTGCGGATCTGGTCGCCTATCGCCTCAAAAATGAGCGACTGGTGCGCACTGTGGCTGAAGCGCGCCTCCCCTCCTCTTTTGGCGGTGAATGGCGGGCTATCGGGTTTGAAAACGATATCGACAAGCTTGAGCATATTGCCCTGGTAAAGGGTGACCTCAAAAAGGGTCAACCGGTACTGGTCAGGGTGCATTCAGAGTGCCTGACGGGAGATGTGCTCGGAAGTCAGCGCTGTGACTGCGGCGAGCAGCTGCATCGTGCCATGGAGCAGATTGCCGCCGAGGGAACCGGAGTAATTCTGTATATGCGCCAGGAAGGGCGGGGCATCGGGCTGGTCAACAAGCTTAAAGCGTATGAACTGCAGGATAACGGACGGGATACGGTGGAGGCAAACCTGGAACTCGGCTTCAAGGCCGACCTGCGCGAATACGGCATCGGCGCCCAGATTCTGCTGGCTCTCGGTATTACCAAGATCCGCCTGCTGACCAACAACCCGAAAAAATTGATCGGCCTGCAGGGGTACGGCATCGATATCGTTGAACGTGTTTCCATTGAAGCAGAACCGAATGCCACCAACCGTGACTATCTTGAAACCAAGCGTGAAAAGATGGGACACCTGCTGGGGAACCTGTAGTGCGGATTCTGCTGCACACCTGCTGCGGCCCCTGTGCCCTCTTTCCGTTACGGCAGCTGCGGCTGGCCGGCCACGATGTAACCGGGTTCTTCTACAACCACAACATTCACCCCTATCAGGAATACACCAGAAGGCGGGATGCCGTTGTTCAGATGGCGGAGCAGGAACAACTGCCGCTGATCATGAGGGACGACTACGAGCTGGAGGTTTTTCTGGCCCACGTTGCCTCCGAACCTGAAAAACGCTGCAGTTACTGCTATGCATCGCGACTGCGGGCGGCGGCTCAGGCTGCAGCAGAGGGTGGTTTTGAAGCTTTTACCGCTTCGCTGCTTTACAGCAGATACCAGAAACATGAGGAAATAAAAGCGCTGGGCGAGCAGATCGGAAGGGAATTCGGGGTGGTATTTTACTATCAGGATTTTCGTTCAGGATGGCAGGAAGGGATCAAGCTTTCCAAGGAACTTGGACTGTACCGGCAGCAATACTGCGGCTGTATCTATAGCGAAAAAGAACGATATCTGCAGCAGAAATAAACGGGATCGCCATGAGCAATTTCGGGAAACCGCTGATTATACTGGGGCTGGTTCTGGTCGTTACCGGCCTGTTTTTTACCTTCGCACCAAAACTCCCCGCCTGGCTCGGCAGACTGCCGGGTGACTTTGCCTTCAAGCGTGGCAACTTCAGCCTCTATTTTCCTTTTGCAACCTGCCTGCTGATTTCAGCCATAGTATCGTTCATCATGTGGCTGTTAAGAAAATAGATCATTTGGTCTCGAAAAAAGTGCAACAAAAAAGCCCGTGCTGCCACGGGCTTTTTTGTTGCACTCTGTCATCAATGCCGATTAGGCATGAATAGCGCTTACGGGGCAGGTATCAACGCATGCTCCGCAGTCGATACAGGTATCAGCGTCGATAACACGCTTTGTACCCTCCTCGCTGATTGCGTTAACAGGACAAGAGTCCTCACATGCTGAACAATTTGTGCAGTCATCAGTAATTGTATGGGCCACGATTTCACCTCCTTGTTAGATTAGCTTGCCGTACAGCAAAGCGGAGAGTGGTGTAACATACCGCTTTTTAAATGTCCAGCAAAGAAATCGACCCACCGGAAAATCCCCTGCACATATTTTGTTGAATTCATTTAGTGTTCCGTGTATATATCAAAAACAGTTTTATTACAGCTAGTTATTTTAGTTTCGGTGTTATTTTTTTACTGAAATTATAACTTGATTACTGATTTAATTTGAGGGGGAAAGCACATGATTATCATGGCATTAAATTGCGGCAGCTCATCAGTAAAATACCAGCTTTTTGACTGGCAGAGAATGGAGGTTGTCGCCAAAGGGATGGTGGAGCGCGTCATTATTGGTGGTTCCTTTATCATGCATGAAATCCCCGGCCGTGAAAATTACCACCATGAGCAGGAGTGCGCCAATCATCAGGAAGCAATCGATCTGGTCATCAAGACAGTGACAGACCCGGTTCACGGCGTTCTGAAAAGTGTCGCTGAAATCTCCGCCGTCGGCCACCGCGTGGTACATGGCGGCGAGAAATTCACCTGTTCAGTCATGATCGACGAAAAAGTTCTGGATGCCGTTAAAGAGGTGCAGCACCTGGCACCGCTACACAACCCGCCGAATATCGAAGGGATCGAAGCTGCCCAGGCCTTGATGCCGACCGTTCCGCACATCGCCATTTTTGATACCGCGTTTCATCAGACCATGCCGGAGCACGCCTATATCTACCCGCTTCCCTACGAATGGTATGAAAAGTATCAGGTACGGCGCTACGGTTTCCACGGCACGTCACATCTGTACGTTTCCAAACGGGCGGCCGTTCTACTCGGCAAGGACCCGAAAGACACCAACATCGTCAGTATGCACATCGGCAACGGTGTTTCTCACTGCGCCATAAAAAATGGCATTTCTGTTGATACCACCATGGGACTGACTCCGCTGGAGGGAGCGGTCATGGGAACCCGCTGCGGCGATATCGACCCGGCCATCCCCGCCTTCATGATGCAGAGGAATAACCTCTCCGCCAAGGAGATTGACAGCATTCTCAACAAAAAAAGCGGCGTCATGGGTATTACCGGACGCTTTACGGATCGCCGTGACGTCATTGAACATGCCAATGCGGGCGATAAACGCTGTAAACTGTCTCTGGACATTGAAGCGTACCGCTTGAAAAAATATATCGGCGCCTTCATGGCCGCCGTCGGCAAGCTTGATGCGGTTGTTTTCACCGCCGGCGTCGGGGAAATGGGCGCTGCCATCCGTGAAAAAGCGATTGAGGGGCTTGAACACATCGGCATCATCCTGGACCGTGACCGGAACAAGGGTGCCATGACCCGCAAACGGGAAAGCCTGATTACCACCGATGACTCTCCGGTCAAGGTATTCGTCATTCCGACCGATGAGGAACTGGTTTTCACTGAGGATGTTGTCGGCATATTGAACGGCACCTACACCGACCATATGCACTTCGAATATTCGTTTGCCAAAGAGGATTTTGTCAGAAAATAAGGTGGACGATCAGAGAGAAGAAACAGAAAAACCGGCGCTGCGCCGGTTTTTCTGTTTCTGGGATAATTTTGTTCAGAATGTTTTGGTGAGTTCCCGAAGCAAAGATGTTGCATACGACCCCTTCGGCAGAGTGAACTCCACCGTCACCGTTTCCCCGATAGCGCTCCAGATGAGATCACCCGGGGGAACCCGCAGCGGGCGCCGCTCACCCTCCATCCGCAGACCGCCCGGCAGGTCAAACTGAGACAGCTTCAGCCCGGACCGCTCCAACAGTTCATCTTCCAACGCCCGCACCGCACCGTCCGGCTGTTTCATTTTGCAGCCGAACATCGGCCCGCTGGCCGAAATTTCAAACGCCGCCGCCCGTGCCGCCTCCCCCATAGCATCCTCCACCAGAAAGCAGGCGCCATTGACATGCTTGCAGGCCAAATCACCGTTCATCACGCGGTCAATAGCATCGATCCGGTGTGCCACCGTCTGATCGAACAAAAATGATTGTGCCGCGGAGAGGTACAGCTTTTTCAAGCGGGGATGAACTGCAGAAAATGCTTTTTCATATTCACCCGGGCGGGCCACCAGCCGCTGCAGCACGTCGCGTTCGCTGCGGCAGTGGCGCGGCAGGAGCCGGAGTGCCTCGGCTGCGTACCCCTGCCGGTAGGCGCTGATCGCAGCGGACCACTCATCATCCTTCACCGCATCCGGGTCGCCGATCAGGCGCTCCACACACTCCTGCCAATCCCTCCGCAGCATGGCGGCACCGATCAGATGTGAGTTACCCTGCGCTCCGTAGCGCTGAAAACCGAAGTAGTTCGGCACACCACGCATCCGGAGCCTGTCCACGAGAGCCGGGACCAGTTCTGCCGCATCTACAGTAACGCCCCTGATGATGATACGAAACCGGTTCCCCTTAAGATGGCCGAGTTTGAGCTTGTTGGAATGCCGTTCAGTCGAAAGGATCCTGATGCCATCCAGATCCAGCGAGAGCGCCCGCTCCGGTGCAATGCGCTGGACTGAAAACGTTTGACGGGTAACCCCGACGGCATCTTTCATCCCGGCATATCCGATATCACGCTCCTGAATTTTCAGCCCCTGCGCGATACGACGAAGAGCCTCCAGCGTTGTGACACCCCGTTTTTCAATGGTAATGTACAGATGTTCGCCGGAACCAGAGGGGACATAGGAAGGGATTTCTTCCACAAAAAAGTCATCCGGTGCTTCCTTGATGGCGCCGCCGATACCGGGTATATCAGAGGTCACGTATGGGTGGAGAACCTGAATATTCACTGTACCGCTCCGCTCTGCCGGAGCGCTTCATACAGCACAATTCCGGCCGAAGTTGAAAGATTGAGACTGCGCACCTTTTCCGACGGCATCGGAATAGTGAATGAGGTTTCCGGGTTGGCATTCAACAGCTCTTCCGGCAATCCCTTGGTTTCCTTACCAAAGACGATATAGTCTCCCGGCTGGAAACCTGCCTCCAGATAGCTCCTGACAGCCTTGGTACTCAGATAGAAGAAGCGTGCTCCGGGAGCAGAAGCATGCAGCGTTTCCAGATCGGGCCACTGTTTCAGGGAAACGAACTCCCAGTAATCAAGGCCGGCCCGTTTGAGATAGCGGTCATCAAGGGAAAAACCAAGCTTCCCCACCAGATGCAGGATCGCTCCGGTGGCAGCACATAACCGGGCAATATTACCGGTGTTGGGCGGTATTTCAGGTTCAATCAGAACAATATTAAATGGGCTCATGGCTCAACTGTATACCACCATTCGCCGCTGCCATGCTTGCATTTTTTTCACTTCAGGGATATATGTGTAGCATCGAAAATCCACTGTTTCCGGAGATATGGTCATGAAGATTATTGTAACTGATGAAGTTTCAGCGGAGGGGTTGGCGCTCCTGACCCAGGAACCCCGCATTCAGCTTGATGTACGGCTCGGCTTGAGTAAAGATGAGCTGCTGGCTGCCATTGGTGATTATGACGTTATCATCACCCGTAGCGGTACGACGGTGGACAAGGCACTTCTGGATGCAGCTCCCCGCCTCAAGATGGTGGCACGGGCCGGCGTCGGCATTGATAATGTGGATGTTGATTATGCCAGCTCGAAAGGTGTCATCGTTGTCAACGCCCCGTTCGGCAACACCAACAGCGCTGCAGAGCATACCATGGCACTGCTACTTTCGTACTGCCGCAATGTTCCGGTCGCCAATAACAGTCTGAAAGCGGGTGAATGGAAACGGGGGCCGTTTACCGGGTACGAACTGAAGGGTAAGGTGGCCGGAGTAATCGGCATTGGTAAAGTCGGCGGCCGTGTCGCCACACGCCTGAAAGCCTTCGAATGCGACGTTCTGGCATGCGACCCGTACATTTCGGTCAAACGTGCCCATGACCTGGGGGTCAAACTGGTCTCCCACGACGAAATCTACAAAAACTGCGACATTATCACCGTGCACACGCCGCTGAATGAAGAGACCAAAGGGATGATCGGCGCCCGTGAGTTCGGCCTGATGAAAAGCGGCGTGATCGTGCTCAACGTGGCCCGTGGCGGCATTATTGAGGAGCAGGCCATGCTGGACAACCTCAACTCCGGCAAGGTGCTCGGCGGAGCATTCGACGTCTGGAGTCAGGAACCGCCATCAACGGAAACCCTCAAGCAGCTGATCTCCCATAAAAATCTGGTGGTCACCCCGCATCTGGGCGCCAACACCTTTGAGGCGCAGGTCAATGTCGCCATCGATGTATCCCAGGAGATCGTCAATTACCTGGACGACAAGCCATTGGAAAATGCGGTCAATATCCCCCGCTTTGATATGGCCCTGATGGATCAGATGCGCCCGTTCCTCAACCTGATGAGCGTCATCTGCGATTTCGGCGTACAGCTGGTGGACACGAACCTGGAAAAGGTAACCTTCGGTTTCAGCGGCGCCATTGCCCACTACGACTGCTCACCGCTCGCCGTTTGCGGACTTTCGGCGCTCCTGAACCGCAAGCTGGATCAGGATGTCAATATGGTCAACGCCTCCCTGATTGCAGAACAGATGGGAATTGTCGTTGAAGAAACGAAGTCGACCCAGACCGACGCGTTCTCCAACGTTATCACGCTCATTCTCGAAGGACAGGGGAAACGGAGACTGGTTGCCGGGACACTTTTTGAAGGTCAGCCGCGCATTGTCCGCCTGCGCGACTACACCATGGACTTCACTCCCGACGAGCATATGCTGCTGCTCAACTACGAAGACCGTCCCGGCATGATCGGAAAAATCGGCACCATCATGGGACAGCACGATATAAACATCGCCTCCATGAATCTCGGTCGGAGCCAGATGAAGGGAGAAGCGATGGTTATCCTGTCGCTGGATTCACCCGTCTCAGCACCCGTCGTTGAGGAGCTTAAGAGCGCAACAGAGGCAACCTACATCAAGGCCCTCAAAATGAAAAACGGCACCTGCTCCCGCAACTGCGGCTGCGGGGTATAGCCGAAAGGGCCCCTGCACGCTCATGCAATTCCCACACATTGACCCCGTATTCCTCAGCATCGGCCCGCTCCAGTTTCGCTGGTACGGGCTGATGTATGTCATCTCCTTTATTGCCACCTACTTCATCATCCGTTCCGAGATCAAGCGCAAGCAGCTTCCGCTGACAAGCGAAGATGCCGCCGATCTCGTCTTTTACGGTGCCATGGGAGTTGTCCTTGGGGGACGCTTCGGCTACATACTGTTCTACAACCTCGGCTTTTACCTGGCCAATCCGCTCAAACTCTTTGCCGTCTGGGAAGGGGGTATGTCATTCCATGGCGGTTTTCTGGGTGTCATGCTGGCATTTTTCCTGTACGCACGCCGTAAACAGATCCCGTACCTGACTCTGATCGACATGGCGGCGCTCTGCGCACCGGTGGGGCTTGGACTCGGGAGAATCGGCAATTTCATCAACGGGGAATTATTCGGCAGAGCAACTGATGTGCCCTGGGGAATCATTTTTCCGGGCAGCGGCGGCGTTCCGCGCCACCCGTCACAGCTCTACGAAGCGTTTTTGGAAGGACTGGTGCTGTTTTTCATCGTGCGCTTTGCCTCGAAGAATTCAACCGTAAGCGGTGTAACAACCTGCGCCGCTATTGCCGGGTACGGGCTGTTCCGTTTCATTGTGGAGTTTTTTCGTCAGCCGGATGCCCAGATCGGGCTGTTTTTCGGGCAGTTTTCCATGGGGCAGCTCCTCAGCCTGCCGATGTTCATCGCCGGCACCTGTGCCGCTCTGCTGCTGTCACGCCGCCAGGCACTGCAATAAAATATCTCGTAATTGAACATAACCGTATATACTCGACACCGTAACTGAAACCACCGGGAGGTTTACCACCATGATCAGCAAAAAAATGTCCGACTCGCTTAACACCCATCTTAACCTTGAACTGTTCTCCGCCAACATGTACCTCATCATGTCGTCCTGCGCCAACGAAATGGGGCTGAAAGGTGCCGCCAACTGGTTCTTCGTGCAGTATCGCGAAGAGATGATTCATTTCCTCAAGTTTTACACCTACCTGACTGATCAGGGTGTGGTCATCTCCATCCCGGCCAGCAAAAAAGTGCCCGACACCTACAAGTCCCTGCTGGAGATGGTACAGAAGACCCTGGCGCATGAGCAGATGATTACCTCCTGTATCAACAACCTGAGCGAACAGGCTGTGCAGGAAAAGGATCACGCCACCCAGATATTCCTGCAGTGGTTTATTACAGAGCAGATAGAAGAGGAAAACAATGACCGCGACCTGATTGCCAAGCTTAAGCTTGTCGGTGACAACGGGCACGGCATCTTGATGATCGACGGGGAAATGGGGCAGCGGGTTTTTGTTGCGCCGGCCGGTTCCCCGGTGGCGGTATAACCGATGCCGATGAAGATCCGTTTCTGCGAACATAACAAAGGTAAAGGGAAGGTATTGCGCCGGCTCGAAGAGGAGTTCCCGCAGCTGAACATCAAGGTTAAAAGCTGCATCAAGCAGTGCGGAGTCTGCCGGGAACAGCCGGCGGCGGTGGTTGACAAGGTGAAGGTGACCGGCAGGGATGGCGATGAATTGTATGCTAAAATAATTGAACTGATCCGCAAGGATGCCGCATCAGAATAACAAGAAAAACCGTACCCTGCAGAAGAGTACGGTTTTTTTTACGACTTCCCCACCCTTCACCTCTTACACTCAACAAAAGGATAACCTGATA
>CAIOXL010000037.1 GCA_903862245.1 uncultured Geobacteraceae bacterium
CACTCCCCATCCCACTTCATGCCGATATGCTCTTCACTCCATGGTTGCCGCGATGCCAGCACTTCGATCTTCTTGCCGTCCGGCGTCGGAATGGCATCAATTTCCTTCTGCATCTTCAGGATGGCATACACCGGCGCCTCGATCTCACCGGCAACATCAGCGGTCACATACACGACGTTTTTGAGGTTTTTCCGGTACAGGGTTTTATCCTCGTTACCGGATTTTATCCGCACCAGCTGAGACAGCGGCACATTCCCCTTTGTGCCCTGTACGTAGACAGCAGAGAGAGCTGTCACCGAGCTGCGCTGTCCCACCGGAAGGCGCAGGTTTATAGTAACCGGCTCTTTTTCTTTCGCCAGGTGCAGAAGGCCCGCGCTGTCGCCATCCAGCGCGATACGGAGTGTTCTGGCAACATCATCCACAGCAACACCGGACAGGGCCGCTTTTTCCTGATCAACGGCAAACGTCAGTTTGGCCTGGTCATCTTCACGGTACCAGTCAACGTCAACGACACCGACTGTTTTGGCCAGGATCGCCTTGACTTTCGCAGCGACACCGGCCCGTGCAGCATCATCGGGACCGTACACTTCAGCCACCAGGGTAGACAGCACCGGCGGACCGGGCGGTATTTCAGCAACCTTGACCCGTGCGCCATATTTGTCCGCAATCACCTTCAGCAGCGGACGGATCCGTTTGGCAATGGCGTGGGACTGGTCAGCACGATCTTCCTTGGGCAGGAGGTTCACCTGGATATCAGCCAGACTGGCGCCTTTACGCAGGTAGTAATGGCGCACCAGACCGTTGAAATTGAAGGGGGCACTGGTGCCGATGTACGCCTGGAAATCGGTAACCTCCGGCACGGTACGCAGGGCATCACCCATTTCGCGGGTCATGCGGGCGGTCTGCTCCAGCGCGGTACCGTCCGGGGCGTCGATGATCACCTGCAGTTCGTTCTTGTTGTCGAACGGCAGCATCTTGACCGTCACCGCCTTGAAATAGATCAGTGAACAGGAAAGGATCAGCAGAACAGCAACACTCGCCATGAAACCGTAACGCAGGCTCTTCTTATGGATCAGGAGCCCCATCCAGCGGCGGTAGAACACCGTCAGCACCGATTCTTTGCTGTCCTCGTGCCCAGTGCCGTGGTGAGATTCCCCCTTCATGAAGCGGAAGGCAAAGTAGGGGGTGACAATGAATGCGATCAGCATGGAAAAGAGCATGGCCATACTGGCGCCGACCGGAATCGGCCGCATGTAGGGGCCCATCAGACCGCCGACAAAGCCCATGGGTAAAATCGAGGCGATGACGGCAAAGGTTGCCAGAATCGTCGGATTGCCGATTTCGTCCACCGCCTTGATGGCGGCGTCCAACGGTTTCATGATGGTGGTCGTAAAATAGCGGTGAATATTTTCCACCACCACAATGGCATCATCTACCAGGATTCCGATAGAAAAAATCAGAGCAAAGAGGGTGATGCGGTTCAGCGTATAGCCGATCAGGTAAAAGATCAGCATGGTCAGCGCCAGGGTTACCGGGATGGCAATGGCGGCCACGGCACCGGCACGCCACCCCATAAAAATTGCAATCAGGATGGTAACTGAAATGGCCGCGAGAAACATATGGAACAGCAGCTCATTGTTCTTTTCCCGGGCGGTTTCACCGTAGTTGCGGGTTATTGACACCTGCACATCGGAGGGAATGGTTTTCCCCTTCAATGATTCAATTTTTTTGACAAGATCTTCTGCAACCCAGGTGGCATTGGCACCGGTGCGTTTAGCAACGGCGATGGTGACAGCGGCGTAGTCCTGCCGGGGATTGGCGACAATCTTTTTATGTGCCGCCGCCGGTCCCGCACCGAAGAACACATAATCGTCCGGTTCACTCAGGCCGTCCTCCACTGTGGCAATGTCGGACAGATACACCGGCTTGCCGCCATACACACCGACCACCAACCGCTTGACCGTTTCGGCATCACCAAGAAAACCGCCGGTCTGCACCAGCATCGCCTTGTTGCCGCGTGAGTAGCTGCCCGAGGGGAGTGATGCGTTCCCCTTTTGCAGTGCACCCGCTACCTGCAGCGGCGAAAGGCCGTACCCGGCCAGTCTCGGCGCATCCAGGGTGACACGCAGCTGCCGCGACAGTCCACCGGTGATGGATGTTTCAGCGGTGTTATCACCCTTCTTCAGTTCATCGGCCACTTCCTGGGCCAGGGTGCGTAGTGTGCCGTGATCATACCGTTCCGACCAGAGTGTCGCAGATAAAATGGGGACATCATCGATTGATTTCGGCACCACCAGCGGTTCGGACGCACCGGGCGGGAGCAGTGTCCGGTTGCTCATGATCTTGTTGTACAGCTTTACCAGCGCCCCCTCCACCGGCTGTCCCACCTGGAAGCGAACCGTGATGATCCCCATGCCGGGGCGGCTCATGGAGTACAGGTATTCGACCCCCTTGATCTCCCACAGCTTGGCCTCAAAGGGTTTGACCACCCGCTCCTGCACTTCCTGGGGAGAGGAGCCGGGCATCGGGAGGTAAATATCGATCATCGGTACCACAATCTGCGGCTCCTCTTCACGGGGGGTCATCTTGACGGCAAAAACGCCGAGCAACAGTGACGCACCGACAATAAGAGGAGTCAGCTTGGAGTTGATGAACGCGCGGGCGATCTTTCCGGCAAAACCGAGAGTATTCATGCGTATATACCTTTACACCTATTCATCACGGTGGGATGGCGGGTGGTTTTACGTTAAATTTATTCTGCCTTGTTACCCTCTGCAACCTTCTCGGCACCGGCAACAATCACCCGGTCACCATCCGACAGCCCGGAAAGAATCTCCACCCGCTCGCCGGTCTGTCTGCCGACCTTGACGATGCGCATATGGACAAGGGAATCCTTGTCAACAGTCCAGACCAGCGTCAGGGCACCGCGCTCTACAACGGCTTTACGCGGCACGGTAATATCGGTGATGGTTGTACCGAGGTTGATCGCTGCGCGGCCAAACATGCCGGACTTGACCCCCTTCTGGTTCAGGACGATTTTCGCGACAAACGTGCGGCTGCCCGGATCAGCGGTCGGCACGATCTCGGCAATTTTAGCGGCAAACGTGTTCCCCAGTGCGTCCAGCGTTACCTGCAGCGCTGCTCCCGGCTTGACTTTGGTCGCCACACTTTCCGGCAGGGCCAGTTCAAGCTGGTAACTCCCCTCATCTTCAATGGTCATGAGCGGCTGGCCGGGGAACACCGTGGCTCCCAGATCGGCCTGTTTGCTGGTGATGATTCCGGAAATGGGGGCGATGATTTTTGTATAGTCCGACAGGGTGGTGGCCGCCTTCGCCCCCTCCTGGGCCTGTTTCAGCCGTGATTCGGCCCGGGCGACCCCCTGGGCTGCCACATCTTTTTCCATCTGCCGAACATCAAATTCCTGACGACTGACCGCCTGTTCAGCAAAGAGTTTGTGGTAGCGTTCAAAGGTCGTGTCAGCAAGTTTTTTCCGGGACTGCGCTTCATCGAGTCCGCGCCGTGCTTCGTCAATCGCGGCAGTTGCCACGGCTGCTGTCGCCTGGTTTTCCTGGGCATCAAGCTGTGCCAGCAGCTGCCCCTTCTTCACCCGGTCTCCTTCACGTACACGAAGCAGGCTGATGCTTCCCGGAATGCGGGTCGAAACAACCGCACTGGTACGGGCACGCACGCTCCCGACCACATCCAGCAATTCCGGCGCAGCGGCAAGCTTGACCGTCTCCAGGGAGAGCCCCTTGACGACAGCCGCCGGCGCAGTCACGCTCTTTGCCCCGTCATGGCTTTTCGAACAACCTGCGGCAGCAAGTGCAGCCGTCATCAGGATCGATAGGTACGGCAGATAATTCCTCATTTCAGCATCTCCTTCACAAATGTTCCTGTCATGTAATATACCTGTCCGCCGGCCAGAACATAGCCGACCTCTGTTTCCACCAGATTCGCCCTGGTCTGGTTCAGCGCCGTCTGGGCGTCAAGAAGTTCAACCAGTGTTGCCAGCGAATTTTCATACCGTTTGGCCAAAAGCCTGACCGTCTCCTCGGCATCCAGCAGCGCATGCCGGGTCACCTCGAGACGCTTGGCCGCTTCATCACGGCGGATATAACTTTCCTTAAGCTGGTACCGCACATCCTCTGTTGCGGCTTCCAGCATTTCGCGAGCCGCAGACTGGCTCGAAAGCGCCCGTTTCCGTTCGCTCCCCCGGCGGAATCCGTCAAACAGGTTCCACTTGAGAGAAACACCTGCGGTCCAGGCATCGTTATCCGAGGTGAAGGGAGCGTCTTTGGCATTCAGCTGGTATGAGGCAAATGCCCCTACCGTCGGCAGGTATTCGCTCCGGGCAAGCCGGAGGGCAGCATCGGACTTTTCCAGATCCGTATGGGACTGCTTGATCTCAACCCTGTTCTGGAGAGCGATCCCCAGCAGTTGGTCGCTCAGGACAGGAATCGTCAGGTGGCCGCTAAACCCTTTTATTTCAATGGTGTTATCTCCAGACAGGCCGATCAGCTGGGCAAGCTTCATCTGCGCCAGCGTCACGCTGTTACGGGCGGAGATGTACAGTTGTTCGACTGAGGCGAGATGGGTGCGGGCTCTCAGCTCGTCGGAGCGGAGACCGACTCCTGCAGCGGTTCTCACCGTTGCCAACCGCATGTTTTCCCGGGCATCGACGACAGCCCTGTCGGCCGCCATCAGCTGGGCATCGGCTTTCTGGAATTCGAGATAGGTGCGAAAGGTCTGGAAGGCGATGCCCTCCCGGGCGGACTCCAGCTCCAGCTCTGATTTCCGGGCATCCTTGACCGCCATCTCTTTCAGTGGAGAAAGGGACGGAACAAACAGCGGCTGCTGAAGGGAAAGAGCGGTTTTGAAGTTGTGAGCCGCTGCGGGGCTGTTGAGGTTACTGATCAGGAAATCATCGTTGGTGAAACGCCCCTCGTCCAGCTTCATCATGAACGTATTAACGGGAGAATTGGATGCCATCAAGGTTTCCTCGAAGGAAAGGGCCGGCAGATAGCGGGAATTCGCACTCTGCACACCCTGGGCGGCAGCCTGGGAAGTGAAGCGGGCAGCCTTGATCCGGCTGAGATCGGAGAGCGTCGTGTAGGGAAAGAGTGTCTGCGCCTGTGTAGATCTCGGTGGTCGCCGTAGCATTAAAAATGGGGG
>CAIOXL010000038.1 GCA_903862245.1 uncultured Geobacteraceae bacterium
AGATAGTTACGAGGGCGGACTCCCGACTTTTCCACCAATGTCAAGAAAAAAATGCAGACTGGCGGCGATTTTTTAACTTTTTATATTCAAAGAACACTGCAATAACCTAACCGGACAACGCTGATTTGATTTAGGAAATTAAGAATAGTACTCAAGCACATCCACCATTTTATCTACATACTCCTCCGCTGCCTTCAAACCGTCATCCATAGCGATCCGGTAGGCACGGGTCAGGAGCTTTGCCCGTTTCACCTCTGACACATCATCCTTCTCGCGAGTGGCAACGAAAACCTTGAAGGCAAGTTCCTGCAACAGCCGGTCGTCAGGCAGCAGGATATGCATCGACCCTTTTCCCGTCAGAATCCAGTTAACATTGATTCCCTTCTCCGCCAGTTTTGCCAGCGCCAGACCGCCCGGCACTGACTCGTCAAGCTCGTATTTTTGCAGCGACGGGGCAGAAATGTCGAGTTCCAGCGCGAACTCCTTCTGAGTTTTCCCACCCCTCACTATTTTCAGTCTTCCGCCTATCGTTTGATCATCATTCACGGGAGCACCCATTTATTCCGAAAAACATAAAATATGGTAAAAAAGTATTTGCAGCAAATAAAATATTATGTATAATGCTGATAAAGAGTAAGATACTGTGTGAACAAATGAAACGCAAGGAATAAATGATGAAGGTTCTGAAACATAGACAAAGGAGGCAATTTTGAAGCTGATTCCTGAAAAAAAGTTCCGGGTTGAAACCCTCAACACATCACAAACCAATTTCTGGCGGTTGAAGAAAGCGGGGGATCTGCCGGTGCCGATTGTCATCGGGCGGCGGAATTTCTACACGATTGAAGCGATCGCCGAATGGCTGGCAAAAAAACAGGGCAAATCTGCCCAGGCAAATTAATGGATGATGCATGAGAGAAACGCATGAACGAAGTTTTTTGGGTCCGGCTGTTTTGCGCCGAGTTCGATGATCCCCGTTGGCTGGCAATCGAGCAAATGCCGGATGCCGATGCCGTCCAGATCATATACGTGAGGATGCTGATGCTGGCGGGGCGGAGTAACGCCGAAGGGCTGCTCCTGCTGCACGAATCGCTTCCCTATGATGTCACCACATTGGCGGCGGTACTGAGACGGTCAGTTCCGGTTGTTCAGTTTGCTCTTGCGACACTGGAAAAGTTCAGATTCATCGAAATGGTGGATAACGTGATTGCCATTACGGAATGGGATCGACTCCAGGCAACTGATGAGCTTGCGAAGCTTGCCGATCGCCGCGAAAAAGACAAGGTAAGAAAACGTGAGTCGCGTGCGGAAAAGAAAAATAACCTTCTGCCGTCCAAAGACATGTCCGCAGACGCGTCCGTGGACAGTCCTCGGAAGTCACGGACAACAAAGATAGAATCAAATTCAGATAAAACAACAACATCCATGACACCTGTTGAAGTTGTTGTTGATAGTGCTATCGCTGAAGAAATCGATGAAATCATAGCGCTGATCCCGTCCAAAGAGATCAACAGGCGACTCCGGTTGGTGATCTCTGACGCAGTAAAGAAACATGGCATGGACTTCACCATGAGCAATGTCCGCTATGCGCTGAAGCATCATGACCGGAGCAAGGGCAAACTCGGCGGAATGATCTGCACCGCCATAAATGATGATTTTGCCTGTGCCGAGCGTGAAGAGGAACGAGTAGAGGATGAGGCAAGGTCAGCCGCCCGTGTACGGCAAGAAACTGCCGAAGCTGCCAAAAGGGAGCAGGAAGAGCGGGAGCGTAAAGTAGCACTGGCTCACCAGGCTGCCTGGCTCGCATTGCCACCGGAAGTTCAGGCAGAACTGGCACGTCAGGCGTTTGATAAATTCCCCTGCCTGCCGGATTCAACAGAGCCCATGGAAACTGTGCTCAATAATACGGCTGTTCCGATTACCAAGATCCTTGCCGCCATGTTTGCCAGTGGGGATCTCTCACTCCCTTCAGGAGGCCGATAGACCTTGTGCGTCGATCTGTTCACAAATGAGCACAAATAATACCTGCAGTGGTTTGCTGGGTTCGAGAATATGACTAATAATCAAGGTGTTGCAGATAATAAGAAAACAAACAAAACAGTTACGACTTTTCATAAAGGAGAGATTTTTCGCAGCATCATTGCCCGGTGTACCCAGAGCCGTCGAGCCACTTGGCCCGGCCGGACACCACCCACGGGATTGGCCAACCTAAGCAGAGCCCTTTCATGTCGAGGTCGATGTACCTCCCCCTCGCATGATCGTACGCAGTCAGAAATCCGAAGACGGCCGGAATACCCCCGGTATCGGCGCCCCTGGAAAGGCGTTTCCGCTCAACGATATGTATATGTTGATCCGGAATCTGAGGAAGGACCGGGAATACCCCCGAAGTCCGGTGCCCTGGAAAGGCATTTTCTGGCAGACAAAATCGAGGACCTGTCAAACGTGATCCACCGGTAGAGTCCCGGTTCACGTCAGACAGCAGGCTATTGGCAGGAATCCTTGCCAGGTCAACATATAAGGGACACTACGAAAAGCAGGAAGACGGAGCTGCTACCGTCGGCATGGCGATGCCGGAAAAAGAGCATGTCATCTCAACACGCGGGCCAATAAAAGCCAGAGGAACCAAAACATGAATCATCGATGGCCAACATCACTACATTCGCAAACGGAAGCACTATTTCATGGCATTCGTTCTATCCGGGAAAAGAAAAAAAGCAATCCATTCGGAATACACTCCTTCGGCTCCTGGGATTCTTACCGAAGCCATGCCCATCGCTTTGTCGACTTCATGATCGGCAAAGACCGGACCAGCCTGCTGGACACCCGGTCGGTACACGACGACATGGCGGAGTATCTGGAGCACATTCTGACCTACTATGCCGAAAAGAAACGTTCCCGCCAGACCATGGAGACTTTGCTCTCGGCATTGGGAAAGTTCGAGTATGCCCTGAACCGTTACATCGAGATGTATTACCACGACGTCCCGCTGCTTGAGTCTGAACAGCTCCGGCTTGAGTACTATGCCCGGAGCCGAAGCCTGTTGCGAAAATCGAGCAGGATCTTCTATAACCGGGCCTATCCCGACCCGGTTCAGCTCATAGCGAACATCCGGAACAAGACATTCCAGCTTCAGGCTTCTCTGCAGTATGAAGGCGGATTACGGGCCGAAGGGGTGGGCGCACCGAGTAACCAAAGATTAAAGAATCCCCTGACGGCGTCTTGCCTGCGCGGCATCATCAATGATCCGGTCAGCCGCATGGTGATAGGTATCGTTGCTACCGTGGAAAAAGGGGGCAAAGAAACCGAGCATTACGTTTCCTTACGAACCTATCGGCGCCTGGAGCAATACTTAAAAGAGTTCGGCAAGCTGGAAAGTGACTACTTCGAATATGTGGCGGCAATCAACCAGGCGGCATGCGTGACCGGGCAGTATTCGCCGGGTCGCGGCAGCCATGGTCTCAAGCACAACTTCGCCCAGGAACGTTACCTGGAATGTATCGACCACGGGCTGACACACGAGCAGGCTCTGCAGCAGACCTCCCTGGAGACCTCCCATTTCCGCCTGCGGGAGACCCTGACCTACACGAGAGGATGACATGACCGAACAACTGAACCTGATAACCGGCCTGACGGAGCATGAGCGAAAAAAGCTATTTTCCTGGGTGGCATCGCTGCCGGAAGAGCAGATTATCGAAATTTTCCAGGATGGTGTGAAGAGATCGTTCCAGCTCAAGGGCGAACGCCCCGATCTTCCCGGCCGGATTTCCAAATACTGCTCCTTTGTTATTGCCGCCCGCAAGGGAGGTTGGGACACCGTGAAGGGTAAAGGGTACCGGGTGGCAGAGAAGGAGCAGTACGACGACTTTTCCCACCTGCGCAAGGCCAGTGCCGCCATCCTGATCAGCAGGGGGAGGAAACCGCTCTTACGACGTCAGATTCTGGCTTACTGGGGGGAAGTCAAGGAGTTGCAGGCTGATGGCATGGGTTTTCGAGTCATCGCTGGATATCTCCATAGCAAACGCAAACTGAAAGTATCAGCAACATATCTCAGCAAAATCTGGAAGGAGATGGAAACAAATGGTTGATTTCGAATTCAAGGGAATCTGCGTGAACGCAACAGCAGAAATATCGTGGCGCGAACTCAAGGATTCCGGTGGTCATCACGTGAATCGGTTCGACAGAAATACTTGCGTCAAGGTCAGTTTCTGGGATTTTGTCATCTATAACGACTTCTATGAGCTTGCCATGGTGAAGTCATCCCTTAACTACTTTATGCAGGCCTACTGGAAACGGAGCAGCAAGGCAGGTAGCAAGATTGAGCTGGCGATGGCTCTCAAGCATGACTTTGGCGAGCAGCAGCAGTCGCTCTACCTGGTTGCCCGTCAGAAAAACAGTATTCACTCCCTCGAAATCATACTGATCGAGAACGGAAAGACTGCAAGCAATATCTATCTCAGCGGCCAGGAGGTTATCATGCTGGATATCGCTATCGGCAAGGCGATCAACCTGTTGACGCCTGAATCGATTTTCCTTGAAAACTGAAGAATCGGGAGGCCTCTATGTCGGATACTATCAAATATTATGACGCCCAGAAATGGCTCCTGGAGCGGCAGCCGAAACGGGCAAAATTTCCGGCGGTACTGGTTGCCATATTCGTTACCCTGCTCACCAGTGCGGTTGCCGGTCTGCTGGTAGGACTCTGTTTCCTTGGGACATTCTGGTACTGGGCTATCGGCATCGCTGTGATCTCGTTACCGTACATACTGATGGACCGGGTGCAGGTGCGGCTTTATCATGGCTACGTGAAGGGAAAACCATTCTGGACGCTGATCAAATATGCCTACTCCAGCACAGATTACCGACCCTGTTACGTCCCATGGTGGTACTGGCGCTGGTACTACTGGTGGTAGGGGAATATTTGGTATACCAGAATGGAACCCGTTTGGGATGCCGAACGGGATATCATCAGAAAGGTGGCTGTTTTGGATACCAATTTGGTACCTAAAATGGGGAGCTTTTTGCCACCTTCGGCCAATGGCGCATTTTTGGGTACAAAAATGGCGCCTTTAATGCGGCATTGTCGAATGATTGGCCCGTTTAACATTTATAGCGTTTTCAGCGAATGCTGAAAGGCTGGATAATAATGAAATACGGTGAGAAAGACATACTGCATGGCCCCGGTCCCGTAAGCCTCTTGCCCCTACCACCAATTGACGGTGTGTATCAATCGATAATCTTTTTACCAGACAGGCTATCGAGGACTTCCATGAGTCGCCTCTTTGCCTTGTGTTCCCTCCGCAATTCGCTGAGCAGGCTCTGCCATTCGGATGTGCGATTCTGCTCTTGGAATACCTTGCACATGCGCCGCAGATAACCGGCGGCCTCCTCGTAAGCCTTAGGTTTGACCTGACCAATCAGGCTGTCTACAACGTCCCGCCAGATGTCGATGGCAATTTGGGGGTGGGATTCGGCGACTGCCTCTGCAACAGTTTTGTCAGTTTCCCATCCCCAGCGTTTGGTTTTCCGCAGGTCTTGGTATAAAGCAACCACATCGTCGAAACGCTCTTCCAGAATGGCTATATCGATAAGCATATCAAGATCCGGAAACCGTTCATATCGCGCTGCCGCTTTTTTCCGAGGCCGCACGACCTCTGGTTTCGGCAGGGGCCAGACGGTACTCTTGCCGCCATTAACCGGTTCGGGACGTTGACCGGTCTCAAGGTATTTAAGAACACCCCCTCTGACCACCGGCCAGACCTTGGCCTTCTCCGCAGCCTTCCTCAGGTCCGAGTAGGTCTTGCGGGAGGCCCTCTCAAAAAAGTCCTCTGCCAGGTAAGCGGCCGCCAGGTCATACTTTTTATCTTTTTCAGCCATCTGTCGCAGCCGATTCTGCAGCTCTGTGGCTATGCCCGGAGCATTATCCACAGCGCGTTCAAAGCCCCGGATGCACCACTGTCGCCCCTTTTCTTTCTCACCGGCCGCCAACAGAGTATCGACGAGTTTTCCGTAGCACCGGCAGGCATCCGCTTCCATCTCAAGCAGAGGGATGACCTTTTCCGGCGTGCCGCTTCGCTCATAGGCATCGAGAAGCATGTTCACAACCTTATTCCGACTGTATGTTTCTGAGAAAGCTGCAGAAGTCGGTTTGGTCATGGATTTCAGGCGAGTTTCAAGATCTTCCGCCACTTCGTGCCAATGGGCCTTGGTGTATTTTTTACTCTTTAGTATCTTTCCGCCTGAATCCAGCAGGGAGTATTCGTCTGCAATTGCCCGGTCGATCACCCACAACAACTGCTCTGCTGGGGTCATGGAAGAGAGCGGCACAGCTTGCAGCACGACCTCCAGGCATTCGCCGATCGCGGTGGCAGTATCACCCTCATCGTGTGACTGTTCCACCTGTTCATTGCCTCTGGTCCAAAGCTCCTCCCCCAGTTGAATCACCGCATCAGCATGACCGCTGGCGAGAAGCGCCTGCAACTGGGCCTGCACATGGGAATAGTCAGGTATATTTCCTTCACCTTTCCAGGAGTTGTACCAAGCTGGCTCCGAGGTAATGGTTCTGATCTCTCGCCGCAAGGAACTCACAACTTTATCGACCCGGCCCGTTGCAAGCTGTTCTTTTTCCAGTATCCCCCGTTCTATTTCCGGATAGTGGGCCGTAAGCTCAAGTATCATCGTTATCAGTTTATCCTTCTCCATCCCCTCAAGGATTTTCTGCACCCGGAGATTCCCCGGTCTCCTTCCCTTTGAAGTTTCTGGAGCGAAATCGGAATCTTCATCCTCGACTTCGTCCGGCCAACCATCATCGTCGGCATAATCGTCCTCGGATTCGTCGAAAAGGGCGTGGTAGAGATCATCTTCATTCTTCAGCAGGGGGATCTCTTTCTTCCGTTTCACCTGTTCCGCCGCTGACAGCACGACGGCGACCGCATGCTTGCAAGGCCCCCAGTCGAAGGGACAGGTGCAGAAATAGTCAAAATCACCTTCATCATTGAGGCAGACCGACGTCGCATACACCTCACTCCCCGAAACCCATGCAGCCAGGGTACCATCCTCAAGGCGAGAAAGTTCTTTGACATGCCGAATGTAGGACTGACCACGACCGAAAATCTTCGTACCAGCCCATTCCCTCAAGTCTTCAAGGGTCAGATTCCTCAGCAACGCGCTGATTGTTTCCATAAATACGTCTCCATAAAGGTTCTACTGTCATTGTTCATAACCCAGAGTTCTGAACCCCTTCATACGCTTTTCATGCATTTTGGCCAGCATCGGCACTGACCCGTCCACATAGTCGTATACCCGGACCTCTTCCTTGCCAGCGCGAAGCCGGTGGAGTCGGCCCGCGTACTGTACCAGCATCCCTTTCCATGAGAAAGGCAGCGCCAGAAAAAGTGTGTCCAGCCTGGCATCGTCGAAACCCTCACCGATATAGCGCCCCGTAGCAAGTATCAGTCGTTCTTCGTCATCGGGAATCGCTGCGAGATGCTCCACAATCTTGCGTCTCTGTTTTACCCCCATGCCGCCATGGAGTACCACCAGGTGCTTCACCGAATCACGCAGCTCCCCGGCAAAGAGTTCCAGATGGTCCTTCCGTTCGGTCAGGAGAATTGGCGACCTCCCGTCGGCGAGGGCTTTTCGTATGTCATCGAGAATGAAACGGTTCCGCTCCCGGTCGGAAGCCAACAGGGCATAGATTTCCTGGATGGTCGTCTCCTTATCGGAGTCTGACACAGTAAAACCTGTTTCCCGGAGGATAAGGCGCCGGGTGAATGCGTCACGAGACTCCTGCTGCTTCCGGTCCAATGAATACCTGGTCGGCCCACATTTCATGTGGATTATGGGCTGATGGCCGTCGCGTCGGTACGGGGTGGCAGTGAGTCCTACCACATATCGGGCCTTCACCTCGGCCAGCACCCGTTCGAAGGAGAATGCCGGCAGGTGATGACATTCATCGACGATGACCTGACCGTAATTTGCGACCAGATCGGCGACCTCATCTTTCCTGACCAGACTCTGCATCATGGCCACATCCACAATCCCGGTTGCCTTGCTCTTTCCTGAGCCGATGGTGCCGATCGATTTGGGTGTAAGATCAAGGAAGCGTGAAAGCTGGGCAACCCACTGGTCAAGGAGCGGCTTGCGATGTACCAGGATCAAGGTTGAACAATTCCTGGCCGCTGTCATCCATGCGCCGACTACCGTCTTGCCGGAACCGGGAGGTGCGACAAATATCCCGATGTCGTGCTGCATGAGTTTATCTACGGCCTGCTGCTGGACATCTGATAATGTGCCATGGAATTCGAAGGAGGTTACAACACCGGCTTGACGCTTATTATCGAGATGTAACGTGATACCAAGTTCGTTGAGGAGGGTTTCGAGCGCATCACGACAGCCTCTCGGCAACGCCACATATTCCGGCAGTTCCTCAAAGCAGGCGATAACCCGTGGGGTGTTGTGGGTCGAGAGCCGCATCTTCTGCTTCTTGTAGAACTCGGGATTCTGGAAGGCGGCCAGCCGTTTAATCCGGTTGAGAAGCTCCGACGGGATCGATTTCTTTTCAACAAAGATTTTTTGGGCAAGTACCGCCGTGATTGTTTTCGGCAACTTTCCCTTGATCCGCTGCTCAGGTAGCCGTCCTGAAGGCGACCGTTCCCATGGTGCCTGTTCTCCGTCGTGATCCGACGGCAACCGTAAGCCGATTACCTGTCCTTTGCGCACTGCCTTGTCGGCAATGGACTGGAGTTCCTGTGAAGATAGCCGTTTGAGCGATGTCAGATAACCCCATTGATCCGGATAGGGGGAGAATGTCTCGTCAACGAAAACGCTATTCCCTTTTTTGCGGGGCTCCCATTGCAGCGGCAGGGCTATCAGGTTGCCGAACCCGCCGCGAGGCATGGTGTCCTGACTGGGGAAGAGCCGATCATATGATTCCATGCTGAGCTGGTGGCGCCGGGACATGGTTTCGGTAATGAGGTAGCACCCCACAACCCGGGCTGTTGCTGCCATAACCGGTTCCGAGAAAAAGAACCAGGCATGGGCACCATTGCCTGAGCGAGAACGTTCTATCGCGACCGGGAGATCAAGAGATGTACAGGATTCCCGGAAAGCTGCCACGTCCTCCTGCCAGGTTGCCTTGTCGAAATCCACCGCCAGGAACCGACAGGTGTCGTCCGGCAGGAGCGGGTAGACACCGATGGTCTGTTTCCCCTGGAGATGCTCCTTGAGTACCTCATCCGTGACATGCAGGTACGCCTGGTGCTTGCAGTCGCTGCACCTGACACGGGGAGTCTTGCGTTTTCCGCAGAGGGAATAGACTCCGTCATTGGCGCAGGCAGGCATGTATCCCTTGCGGTCGCCGTTCTTGCTGACCCACAGTTTCGGGTAGACATCCTCCCGCCCTTTGAAGAGCGAACGGAACAGGGTAATCTTATTGTCTGAGGATAATGAGGAAAGTTCTGGGGCAGGGGAAGAGGATGCATCTATAGCAGATACCTGCTGCCGTAGATCATGAAGCGTTTCAAGGAGCGCCTGCCGTTCAGCGTCGAGCTGAGCAAGTTGTGTCTCTTTCAAGGCAATGGCTTCGATGAGTGTTGCCCTGTTATGTTTCATGAAATGATCTCATGTCGAGCCACCGCTTTGTATATTCAATTCATGCGCTTCAGGGTGAGGGCATCATCAGTTTGACGGTATCGGCAGGTCGTTCAAACGCGTTACAGCGCTCCAGAATGTGCCGGGCAGAAACCAGATCGCTGAAATCTATTCTGCTGACGAAATCCTGAGCCGCATCCATGACGCGAAGGAATGCCGCAGGGTCCTTGTGGTTTGAAAGCAGTTTCAGCGATGCTATGTATTCGTTGCGATAGACGCTCGGGATGATGATCCGGCAGACTCCGGCCGCAACAAGTTCAGCGTTCATCATCGCCCGCGCCGTTCTGCCATTGCCATCGTCAAAGGGGTGGACTTCAGAAACGAGATACATCATGAAAAGCGCTCGTGCCAGTGGATCGGACAGTGAATTGTAGAAGGAGAAGCCCTGGGCAAGCGTACCTTTTACCAGTTCCGGTGCGACAAAGTAGGTAGTCCCGGCCCGGTTGCCCTTCTCCTTCAGCTCCCCTGGCCGTTTGTCCGGTCTCCCTTCCAGGATCGACGTATGTCGGCTCCGCAGCAGTTCCATGAATGAGGCGATATCCGATGGCGTCCGCTGTAATTCAACAAGATTGCCGACGATACGCCAGGTACCGAGGATGTCATGAGCATCTTCGGGTCGGGACTGAGGGATCACGCCCGAGAAGACAATCCCCAAAGCCTCGTCCACTTCAAACTCGGTCCCTTCGATAAAATTGGAGAAGTACGCGTCAAAGAAACTCTCGTTGTAAAACGCCGGCCCCGGTTCGTAGGTACGGTTCCGGCTTGGAAGAACAGTGCGGGCAAGTGCGCTGCGCAGGGCTTCAAACTGTTCCAGACGGGCAGGGTCATACGGTTCACCGCTGGAATATGCCCGTGCGACCGGACTTTTCAAATCTGCTTCCCGCGTTTGCAGCAGGCTGCCGATCAGACGGTCGAGCAGTTGAAACTCTTTCTCAAGGCCGATATCCGCTGCAATGGTGCGTGCAAGGTCACGGATCCGGTTCAACTCACTTTCGCCCTTGATCCGCAGGATGGAGGTAAGTTTCTCTTCGACAGCCTTCTGCCCGGCAGCCTTGGTTGCTCCCTCACGTGCTTTTGTATGCGAGAGGTTTTCCAGTAGAAGACGTGAAGGCGATGCCATGTGAAGTCCGCCGATAAAAGGCATATCGCCTTCGACCGGACCTGAACCGGGTATTCTGACAATCCGCAGACCCGGCAGTTCGGTAATCTTTTTGTAGCCGCAGGTGACAAAGACGGATCCATCCTCGGCGGGATGACTTTCCAGGGCGGTACGAAAACCGATCACGCCTCCTGGCGCCAGCATGCCGACAATCTGCCAGCGATTCCGGGCAACGATAATCTCAACCGGTTCGCTCATGTTGCGGGTATAGAGCCGTGGGCCGATTTTACGCGCAGTCCCCAGCTTGACCATGTTCGAGACAGCACGCGAGGCATCGCTTTCCGAGAGGAAAACTTCCGGCAGGATATTTTCGTTTCTATTCGACATCAGAATTCCCATAATCAGCAAATATAGCTTCTATATTTAACGACAACAGCAAATTTAGCAACCATAAAAATGACATTAACATAAATAGCAGCCATAGGTTGTGTGGTAGTGACACTGAATAATCCTCTGGCTGCAGAGAGTGCCCCCCCATCGTGCAGAAACTACTTTTTGGGTTCTCCGGTGGAACTTTTGACGCTCTTCCTGCCACCGGTGCCTTTTGCTGCAGGTTGCTTTTTCTTGAGAAGTCTCGACAGGTGCTGTGACCATTTGGTAAGCCACAACTGCTTTTCATTATCGTACTTGTTCCGGTTGTAGATGCCACTGACACCCTTTTTGGCGTGGTTCAGTATCACATCGATGATCTCATCTGATGCACCTATCTTGGAAAGCCTCGTGGCTGCTGTACGGCGAAGATCATGAGGTGTCCAGCGGGGGAGGTCATAATACGGACGCTTGACGGTACCCGGTATATCCTTGCGCACATGGTGGCTCAAGGCATTTTCAGTCATGGCGCTTTTACCAGCAGGATCCGGAAAGATATACTCCTTCTCATCGCCTATGAGCGACATCGCCAATGGCGTAAGATAGATACGATGATCTTCCTGACGGCGCTTGCGGGTCTTGATTCGCTGCCATGGAATTGTCCACCACTTTCCCTGTATTTCTCGCCGGTGCATGCCGACTACTTCCCCTGGTCTCTGCCCGGTGACCAGAATCAGTTTCAGTGCCCGCTTGGTGCTTTCGCTCCCGCCACCTTCGTCAATCGCTTTCCAGAGATGCCTTATTTCATCCTCTGAAAGTTCACGGTCACGGGACATGGGCTGCATCATGGGAATGGTCCTGGATATCTTGATGTCAGCGAACGGGTTGTATTCCAGCAGTTCCCGGTCGACAGCGTACGAGTACATTCCCCGTGCGGCTTTCAGGACATTCCGGGCTTGACCGGGTGCCCGCTTTGCCACCAGTTCCAGAATCTCTACTGCGTCCTTCCGTCGAATATCGACAGCCAGACGGTCACCCCAGACCGGCAATATATCGGCCTCCAGTGCTTTCCTGTTGTTGTAGTGCCATCTTTCCGAGTGATGGATTTTGGACCATTCGTCGAGATACAGATCAACCGCGAGCCGCCTTACGGTCAGTTCAACCTCTTGTTGCGCCGGCTCGGCGGTTTCCTCAACCGGTTTGGCCATGGGATCTATACCGCTCTTTACGAGAGCAGCTGATTCGAGATACGTTTTATGTGCTGCCTCCAGACTTATATCAGGGTAGTTACCAAGATTGAGCTGTCTGCGTTTCCCGCTGATCGTATAGATGTAGTACCAGGTCTTGACCCCGGAAGGCAGGACGCGAATGGCAAATCCTCGTCCCTCGCGAAGCTGGTACATTTCCTTATCCGGCTTGAGGCTCTTGATATACCTGTCAGTGAAAGACCCCGGTTTGCGCACTTCACGCTTGCGCTGCCGATTTTGCGGTGTTATCGTATCCGGCACGTGTAACCTCCGTGTAACCTCTAATGCCTTGGCAACGATCAAAAATGATTGGAAACAACAGGAAAGAATATATAAGTTAAATTCAGGAAAGTCAATGTGTTAGACTGGTATTTGGGAGGGGTTTGATACAATATGAAAAGCTCTGAAACCATAAAAATTCAGATTCCCAAGCTGAAGGTCGCGAGTTCGAATCTCGTTTCCCGCTCCAATATAAACAGGCAGTTACGATAACTCGTAGCTGCCTGTTTTTTTATGTCTACCACTTGGCCTACCACTTTTTGATGGATAGCTTTCGAACTTTCTTGCTTTGTAACCATTTGATTTTGTTTGAAAAAGGTTCCCCGTAAAAAGTCGCGAAACAACTCCTATTCTGTTCAAAGTTGAGACGCGACGTTATGATTCTTGTGGCAATACGCTACTACAGTTCGTCGCTCCCTCGGAACGCCGGGTTGGCCAGTATCCCGTTCCATCCGGTCACGACCCTCGCGAGCGGGTCCTGTTCGTCCGTATTGCCTTTCTCGACAGCCTTTCCGAAAGTCTTCTCCAGTTTCGAACGGAGCGCCCTCCGCTCCGCCTTCGTCATCCGCAGCATCCCCGTGGGTCGGTCATCGCGAAGCTCGACAAGCACGCCTATGGACTCCGCCGCAGCGACGAGGAAGTTGTTCCACGCCAGGTCTTTTTCCTGGATCGCTCGATTCATCCGCTCGTTGGCCCCCGCTTTGCCGGCCGCCTGCGCCTTGAGTGCCACCGCCATCGCAGCGGTGGTGCTCCGAAGTGCGCCGCACCTCGCGTCGAGGTCGCGCGCTGCGTTCCTGATTTCCGTTGCCATGCTGCGAGCGAAGGGCTTCACTGCTGTACAGGCAGAGGTAAAGTCATCTGCGGTTTTTTCCAGGATCGCCACGACCTCGGCGGCGTCCCGCGGCCCGTTGTCCGGCATCCGATCGGTCCCGCGCTTGACCTGGCCAAGGGCAGCGATCACCGCCGTTCCATAGGCATACGGGCTCTCGATGCTCGCCGGTAGCTCACCAGCAAAAGCGATAGAAGAGACTATCAACCCAAAGCAGACGGTAAGGAAGTAAACCACTTTTCTCATTTTCCCCTCCTTACTCATTTATATATACTTGATTCTTTGGCTTCCTGCCCGACCGACAACGGGGAAATCGGCGTACGGTTCTTCACCGCAAATACCTCAATCCCCGCTTTCGTCTCCAAAGGGCAGACATTCTCGCAGATGCCGCAACCATTGCAGATTTCCTCAACAACGTAGGGCTCCTTGACTGCCCTGACTTGGCCGTCAAGTCCCAGGACCTGCACATTGCGTGATCGGATGGCTTTCTCGGGAATCGGACAATGCTCTTCACAGACAATACAGTCGATCT
The DNA here is from genome assembly GCA_903862245.1 of uncultured Geobacteraceae bacterium. GTDB lineage: Bacteria > Desulfobacterota > Desulfuromonadia > Geobacterales > Pseudopelobacteraceae > JACRCG01. The sequence goes on from CAIOXL010000038.1 coordinate 14,001, forward strand.
TGCGGGCAAACGGCAGACAATGGTTTTTATCGAAGACCGCCTTGCCGATCACTTCGCGCCGCTTGGTTTCAGCCGGGAGGGGAGGGATTGCCCCGGTCGGACAGACCTGGCCGCACAGGGTGCAATTATATTCGCAGTATCCAAGCCTGGGAATAACCAGAGGGGTATATATGCCCTCCAGTCCGGCCTGATATGCCGATGGATACAGGGCATTCTTCAGGCAGACCTTCATGCATTCGCCACAACGGACACATTTCTTCAGAAAATCGTCTTCACTCCGTACTCCAGGTGGACGCAGCAGACGTGACTGCGTTTCGGGAGAGCGGAAACGAATCGGTAGCGCCAGTAACAGGCCACCAGCCATTCCGCCCAGAAGTACACGCCGCTCCGGTAACAGCGGACCAACCCCCTTCAGTTTCAAAAATGGACAAAATGATATCCTCTCATGCGGGCACTCCTGCAGGCAGTCCATGCACAGGATACACTCTTCCTTGTGCAGAACATTCTTGTCGAGGCTGGTGGGACACATCTCACGGCACATTCCGCAGTCGCCGCACAATCTATCCGGAACTCTGCTGAATGGGGAAAAACGTGCCAGCCAACCGAGCAATGTTCCGAGCGGGCAGATGTTCCGGCACCAGTTGCGCGTTTCAAATCGCTCCAATGCGATAATGCCGAGCAGAATGGCTGCCGAAAGGAGTGCCAACGGGTAGAGCGTGTCCCGGAACGGCAGCAGATTGTCGCGCATCAGACTGTATGCTGGTGCCAGAGCATCACGTCGTTCACCGATCATACGGTACAGTCCGACCCAACTTTCTCTGCCCGCAAGTCCGAGAACTGGGTAGAGCAGAAATGTCAAGGCCCGGAGCAGAATGGCAATCGGATCCAGTAGGCCACTCAAGTTGATATTACAGAGCGAAGCGGTCAGCAGCGGCAGCAGCAGCCAGTATTTAAAATTCCCCTTGAGCGCCTTGATCGGAGAACCCTTGCGGATTTTTGTCGTCAACAGGTCGAGGATTGTACCCAGCGGGCAGATCCATCCGCAGAAAAAGCGTCCGAGAACCAGCGTTGCCACGGTCATGAGTGCGGCTGGCAGCAGTAGCCAACTCCATGACTTTGCGGCAAGCAGATAGCTGAACAGCACAAGCGGATCAGCTCTGAAAAAGGCATTAACTGCGGCATTTATTTCATCTCGGCCGCGGTATTCTGTCTGAACGAAGAGGATCAGGAACAGTGCCAGGAAGATAAGTTGA